>JAIEDQ010000196.1:0-22494 GCA_029067895.1 Oscillospiraceae bacterium
TTCATGAGCAGGTCTTTTGTCGCGTCCACAACGGCTTTGATATTTTTGCATTGCAGACGTTCAAGAATTTTTTCGTAAATATCCGTAGGCATGCTGGAGGGGATACTTCCCGCAAGGACAAGCGTGTCGCCGTCCGAAAGCTTGTCAAGCTTCTCAAAAAGCGCGTTTAAAGCCTTGCCGTCGATTGCGGGACCCTGACCGTTAAGCTCGGTTTCCTTTTCGGATTTTATTTTTACGTTGATTCGTGAAAATCCGTTTTCAAGGTGAACAAAATCGGTTTCAACGCCCTTTTCCGCAACGCCCTTTTCGATAGCGTCACCCGTAAAGCCCGCCACAAATCCAAGCGCTTTGGACTTTACTCCAAGCTCGCTGAGAACCATCGAAACATTGATACCCTTTCCGCCGAAATAAATTTTCTCGCTTTTTGAGCGGTTCACGCCGCCCACCGCTATTTCGTCGGTGTGTACAACGTAGTCCACGGCAGGATTGAATGTTACTGTGTATACCATTATAAAACCTCCTTTACAGACGCTTCGGAAAGATATTTTTTGTCGGGGACTTTATCGGTAATTATTTTTCCCCGATTTAGCTCGGAAAATTTAACGGGAAATATTTTTCCGAATTTTGAGTGATCTCCGAGGATAAAAACCTCTTTGCTTCGGGAGACTGCCATTGTTTTCACAGACGCTTCGTTTTTATCGGGAGTTGACAGTCCGCCTTTTATTGATATGCCGTTCACGCCCATAAAGCATTTTGTAAAATTGTAGTTCATGAGGGCGATAGCAGCCTCCGAGCCGACGATAGCCTCCGTGGACGCCTTGACCTCTCCCGCAAGTATCATGACCTTGAAGCCTCTTTGTGCAAGCTTTTTAGCGTTTATGAAAGCATTTGTTACAAATGTGACAGATTTTGACGGAATGTATTCTATCATTTTTTCGGTGGTAGTTCCCGCGTCAATGTAAACAAAATCCCCGTCCTCGATAAGAGAAGCCGCATACCTTGCGATAGCTTCTTTTTCGGCGGCGAACAGTCCCGATTTTTCCTCAACGTTCGGTTCGGCAGCGGTAAAACTTTCGTCAGCGACTGCAATTGCGCCGCCCCGAACCTTTACCAGAAGTCCCTTTTTGTCCAGCAGACTAAGGTCTCTGCGCACCGTTGATTCCGACGTGTTCAGCAGCTCGCACAGCTCACCGAGCTCAACGTTTTTGTTCTTATTTACCGTATCAAGAATAATGGAATGTCTTTCCTCTGTAAGCATTTTATCGCCTCAATTTGAAATAATTTGGAATATTTTGATTTATCTTGATGTTATTGTATCATAATCCTTTTAAAATTGCAAGAGCTTTCTGTCAAAATCTATCAAAAAATATATTTTTTGTATATTTAAACATTCAACCGGGCTTTTTTATGTTTATTTTAACCAAATACCGCCTCATTGTTGATAAGTTTTGTTTGCATTGAACAAATATCACGCACAGCTGAGATACAGCGGCGTCATGTGAATGATGTGCGAATTTCATGTAAATTTTGGGCGGAGCTTATTGACAAAAATCTGAAAACGGACTATGCTTATGATAAGTATATTTTTGAACTGAACGGAAAGCGATAACAGAGAAATTTGGTACAAAATAAAATCGTTAAATGCTGGAGAAGGAGAACGCGTACATGGATATAAAAAAGTACACTGCCGACGGAAGAGAAGCCACCCTTTATATAGCGGCTCAGGAAAACCGTCCGCTTGTCATACTAAACAATTATTCGGGAGACGGCGGCTCTGTTGTAAAAGCTCTTGAGGAAATAGGGTGTCCCGATATTAACCTGTTATGTGTCGGAAATCTGAATTGGAATCATGACATGACGCCTTGGCATTGTCCCGCGCTTTCCGCGGACGATGAGCCCTGCACGGGAGGAGCGGACGATTACCTTAAACTGCTCGTTTCGGATATTCTGCCAAAAGCAAAAGAGCTTGTGAGAGGAGCGCCGTCCCATATCGGTATTGCAGGCTATTCGCTGGGAGGGCTTTTCGCTTTGTATGCCTGCTATAACTGTGATGTGTTCGACCGTGCGGCAAGTGTGTCCGGCTCGCTGTGGTTTCCCGATTTTAAGGATTATGTTTTTAACAGCTCCATGAAAAGGATGCCTGACAAGGTATATCTTTCCTTGGGTGACGCGGAAGCAAAAACAAAGCACCCTCTGCTGAAAACGGTGCAGGATAACACGGAGGCAATCGTCGGTCACTATAAAAAGCTCGGACTGAATGTGACGTGGGAGCTGAATCCCGGAAATCATTTCAAGAATGCGGCTCTGCGCAGCGCAAAGGGAATAACAGCAATACTCTGAAAGCATTTCTATAAGCTGTACGGAAGAATAATTAAGGAAGCAAGGAGACACGGCAATGTCACGATTTGTTGCATTTGACGTTGAAACGCCGAATCGGCTGAATAACCGAATGAGCGCAATTGGTATAACTGTAATAGAGGACGGCGTGATCACGGAGGATTTTTATTCTCTTGTAGATCCCGAAACTCACTTTGACTATTTCAATACTAAGCTGACGGGAATAAACGAGGATACTGTCAGGGACGCTCCGACCTTTCCCGAGCTGTGGACTAAAATAGAGCCGCTGATGTCAAGCGGTATTTTGATAGCTCACAACGCGGTGTTTGATATGGGAGTTCTGAAAAAATGTCTGAAGGACTACGGCGTTTCCTGGAAACAAAGCGCAAAATATCTTTGCACGGTTCAGATGGGCAGGCGCGTTCTGCCGGGAATGAGCCACAAGCTTAATGTGCTGTGCGATTATTACGGAATTTCTCTCGACCACCATAATGCCGCAAGCGACAGTCATGCGTGCGCAGAGATACTGCTGCGGTACATAGATGCAGGGGCAAACGCAGGGCAATATATCAGAACTTATTCATTAGTATGAGTGAAGATCGGGATTTATCCGAAAGCGAGGTGAATTTCTCTGCACGACATATGGAATCCGTGGCATGGCTGCAAAAAGTGCAGCGAGGGCTGTAGGCACTGTTATATGTATTATCTGGACTCTCTGCGGGACAAGGACGGCGGAGATATTTACAGGACGAAAGCAGGCTTCCGTTATCCGCTTTCAAAGGACCGCAGCGGTCGGTACAAAGTAAAAAGCGGTGAAATGATAAGGGTATGCATGACGTCGGATTTCTTTCTGGAGGAAGCCGACCCTTGGCGGGACGAAGCATGGGAAATTATCAGGCAGCGTCCGGATGTGAAATTCTTTCTGCTTACAAAGCGTCCCCAGCGGGTCGCGGAACATTTGCCGAGGGACTGGGGCGGCGGCTGGGAGAATGTGATGTTCAACGTTACCTGCGAAAACCAGCGGCGTGCAGATGAGCGCATTCCGATACTGCTTGAACTGCCGTTTAAGCATAAGGGAATAATGTGCGCGCCGTTTATCGGTGCGGTATCAATAGCAAAGTATCTTCCGAGCGGACAGATCGAACAGGTGCTTTGCGACGGTGAGAATTATGACGGCGCACGTCCGTGTCATTACGAATGGGTAAAGTCCCTGCATGACGAATGTGCGGCATATAACGTTACCTTTGTTTTTTGCAGTACGGGACGCAGATTTGTAAAGGACGGCAAACTGTACAAAATCGAAAGCAGCGTTGTCCGAAGTGAGCAGGCGTATAAGTCGGGCTTGAGCTTTCAGGGCAAACCGATAGCTTATAAGCTTACCGACGAATGGGGATACCCCATCTCACAGGACGCGTATAAGCCATACTTCGGCGAACGGTGCCAAAAGTGCGGAATGCGTCTGACCTGCAACGGGTGCAGCAAATGCGCTGAAATGTTTGAAAGCTGATATATAAAAATCCTGTTTTTGTATTGGGAAAACACAAAAACAGGATTTTTTGAATATGTAATATTATTAAGCGTGTTATTCAATAAAATCAATATCGAAAATAGAAGATCGCATATCAAGCTCAACATCGCCGTAAAACTCTGCGTTTATTTTATATATGAGAAGATACAGCGCAGCTAATGAATAAAGTATATTTTTTAGATTAGCAAGCTCATAATTATACTGTCCGCCTTCGCTTTGTTCGGTACGAAAATGCTTTACTTTATTGTACGCCTGCCACCAGTCGGCAGATATATTATCATTAAATTTGGCAAAAGGAACTATGTGTATACTGTCAAACGGGAACTTTGTAACACATTTCCAATTTTTTAGCTTACTGTATTTGTCTAAAATTTTATTGATCTTATTGCTTATTCCGAAGGGCTTTGCATCTGCTTCAAGCAAAGAGCAAAATTCTTCTGCCACAGAATCTATTTCACTGCAAATATTCAGATACATAGAAATAAACTGGTGTGAAAAGGTTGAATAATTTTTTGGCGTAATAGAAACATAATCGGACAGCTCGATCATTCTTTTTTCAAGTAATTTATATTGCGTCCAGTATACTTTTATAAAGTCACTTCTATTCATAATAATTTACAACTCCTGCAAAAAGCGTTCACCAAATCAGCGAGTATGGTGAACGCTTTATAATTTGATATGAAAATAAAATTATCTCTTTGAGAACTGAGGAGCACGTCTCGCAGCTTTGAGACCGTACTTCTTTCTTTCCTTCATTCTGGGGTCACGAGTGAGGAAGCCCGCTTTCTTCAGAACGGGACGAAGCTCCTCGTTTACCTGGAGCAGAGCTCTGGACAGACCGTGACGGATAGCGCCCGCCTGACCTGTAACGCCGCCGCCCGCAACTGTGCAGACAATGTCGTACTTGTCGGAATTTTCTGTAAGGATAAGGGGCTGCTTAACGATCAGCTTGAGGGTCTCAAGACCGAAATAGTCGTCGATGCTTCTGCCGTTGATCGTGATATTACCGCTGCCCGCGTAAACTCTTACTCTTGCAACGGAGCTTTTTCTTCTGCCTGTTCCGTAAAAATAAGGCTGTTTAGATTCGTACATTTACTCCGCCTCCTTATATCTCGTAATTCTCGGGTTTCTGAGCTTCATGACCGTGCTCTGCGCCCGCGTAGGTTCTCAGACGCTTCAGAGCTGCTCTTCCCAGCGTGTTGTTGGGGAGCATACCGTTTACAGCGATCATCATTGCTCTCTCGGGCTGATTTTTCATCATATCGCTGTACTTGATCTCCTTGAGACCGCCGATCCAGCCTGTGTGCCACTTGTAGGTTTTCTTTTCAAGCTTCTTGCCTGTAAGCTTAGCCTTTGCGCAGTTGATGATGATGACGTGGTCGCCGCAGTCCGCATGGGGAGCGAAGGTGGGCTTGTTTTTACCGCGGAGTATGGAAGCAGCTTGGGCGGCAACGCGTCCGAGAGACTTATCCGCAGCGTCAAGCACATACCATTTGCGGCTGATTTCGTTTGCCTTAGGCATATAAGTTGACATAATCATTCTCCTTTTGATAATATTTCCTCCCGCGCAGACGTAATAACGCTGATACGGGAAAACCGGTTCGGGCATAATGCAGGCAACTCAATACGGCATAAACGCCCGTCCGACGCAACATTGTCAATTATACATGAAGAAAAAGCCAAAGTCAACGGTCAAATTGCTGAATTTTTAAAATATATCCCTGTATCTCTTTAAATCTCTGCAAATTGCTCTGTTTCTCTCTGTTTCTCGCATTTCATTTTATTTTTTGCAAAGCCGCTCCGTCCGCTTTACAGCGTCTGCGGACCGCATTCCACTCAGTAATGGAAAGATTCTCCGTTCAGAGGAAAACTATTGCTTTTTCTCAAATCTGTGGTATAATTATATACAGACGGACGTTTGCGAAGCGTCTGCAATAATGAAAGGATCTGCCGAATATGAAAAAATTGCTGTTGTTTTTCCTGTGTGCCGTTATGGCTTTTTCCATTGTAAGCGGAACGGTTTTCACCGAAAGTCCCCTTGACATTTCCATTGTTTCCGAGGCTGCAAGCTATAACAAGACCATGCTCCCGTACTGCTACAAAAAGCTTACGGACGAGGAAAAGCTTGCCTACCTTAAACTCAGGACGGCTTTTATCGAATGCCGCAGCTCGCTTGATATCGAGATACCCGTCGCGACCATAGAAAAGCTTTCAAATATACTTATGTATGCGGATGTACTGACAAGCTTCAATTATCCCGTCGGCGAGGACAGACTTGAGTACTATTACTATGAGGAGACTGCAATGACAAGCAAGGTCATGTTCAAATATCTCTACAGCAAGAAAGACTACGACCTTATCATAAAAAAATCCAACAAGGCTGCGGAAAAGGCAATATCGCAGTTTACGGAAAAAACCACAAATTATGAAAAAATAAAGCTTATACACGATTATATAATCGACAACACCGAGTATTACGACAACAACTCCAACAGCAGCATTTACGACGCTCTTGTAAAGGGAAGCGCAAAGTGCGACGGCTACACTCACGCTTTTGACTACATATGCGCAAAGGCGGGAATACGCACCGCTATAGCTTGCGGCTACACAAAGGACCGCGCAAGCGAGAGCGAATATCATGTCTGGAACAAGGTGTACTATAATAAAAAATGGTACAATGTGGACGTTACGTGGGACGATCCCGTAAACAACCTTAAAGACAACAGGTCCTATAAATATTTTATGATAAGCGACCGTGCTATCAGCATCTCTCATGTTCAGGCGGACAGGGATTTTTACGTTCCCGCCGCAAAATCGGAGGACGGCGACTATTACCGAAAATACGGCTGTTACGCCAAAACTCTGAACGAAGCAAAAAGTATTTTTGCCGATAAGATAGGCGAAGCGGCTAAAAACGGCGGTACCTTTGTTACGGTGCGTTTTGCCGACGAACAGCTTCTGAACACCGCAAACAAGCGGTTTGAGGATACAAACGATATGTTTGATATACTTGAAAGAGCGTCGAAAAAAGCGGGCGGGAAATTAATTACCGACGGATATCTGTACGAGACCGACAGCGACTACTGCACCTACACCGTTTATTTCTATTGCATCGGAACAAAGCTTTCGGACTACTATATCGACGTTTCTCAGGAGGACAGCAGCAACATAAGCTTCCTTAAAGACCTTGGCGTAAAGGACGCATGATCACAAATAAAAAGCTTCCCTGCACTATGCGGGGAAGCTTTTTTGCGGCTTTGCGGTACTGCCGATTTATTTTTTCTTCAGAGTATTTTTCAGCCTCTGCACCAGAGTGGGTCTGACCTTTCTGCCCGTTCCCAGGGCGGCTGCGGAGGCGTTTTCGTATGCCTCGCGGATAAACGCCGACTGGGAATCCACAGGTTCTCCCGCTGTCTCAACATGGACGTAGCTGCTGTCGGGAAGCATTCTGCGAGCCTTCACGTTATCCCTTGTCAGCACGTCGAAGATGTGCAGTATCCGCTTTCTTACGTGGGTATCGTAGATCGGTGCGGCGACCTCTACCCTGCGCAGGGTGTTCCTCGTCATAAAGTCCGCGGAGCTTATATATATCTTCATGCGTTCGGGTGCGCCGAAAATGTAGATACGGCTGTGTTCCAGGTAACGTCCCACAATGCTGGTTATCTCGATATTATCGGTGCAGCCCGGTATTCCCGCTACAAGGCAGCAGATACCGCGTATTACCATGCGTATTTTTACGCCCTTTTGTGAAGCCTCCACAAGCTTGTCGATAAGAATCTTATCCGTCAGGGAATTCATTTTCAGTCCGATAAAGGCTTCCTCGCCCCGCTCGGCGGCGGCAATCTCGGCGTCGATCATTTCGATTATCCTGTTTTGCAGGCACAGCGGCGCAACCATAAGCTTGCTTGTGTTTTCGGCAAGTGTGTTTGTGGACAGCGCGTTAAATACCATGAGAGCGTCGTTGCCGATCTCGCGGTTTGCGGTCATAAGGCATAGGTCGGTATAGAGCGCGGAGGTCTTTTCGTTGTAGTTTCCCGTGCCTATCTGGGATATGTACTCGATCTTTCCGCTGCCCGTTTTTCTTGTGATAAGCAGCAGCTTGGAGTGTACCTTTAAATTTTCGGGACCGTATATAACGCTGCATCCCGCGTGTTCGAGACGCTTTGACCAGCCTATGTTGTTTTCCTCGTCAAAGCGTGCGCGAAGCTCAACAAGCACGAGAACGTCCTTGCCGTTTTCGGCGGCGGCGATAAGAGCGTCCACCACCTTTGAATCGGAAGCAACGCGGTAAAGGGTTATCTTTATGGACACTACCGCAGGGTCATTCGCAGCCTCGTGAAGCAGTCTCAGAAACGGCTTAATTGACTCAAAGGGATAGGAAAGGATAATGTCCCGCTTCTGTATCTGGGATATCATGGACGCGTTCCTGTCCACCTCGCGGGAGGGCTGGGGGTCGGCTCTGCCGTAGAAAAGGGTGGGCTGACCCTCTTCGAGACGGGCTCTGAGGGTGTATACAAATGAAAGGTCGAGAGGGGATTTCATGTGGAATATCTGACTGTGTTTAAGCTCCAGCTTTTCGCACAGGCAGTCCACCGCCGCCGAACCAAGCTTTCTGGAAAGCTCCATGCGGACGGGAGAAAGCTTCTTCCGCTTTCTGAGCAGATCGGACATTACCTCTCTCAGGTCAACGTCGTGGTCGTAGAGAGCCTCCTCCATGTTGATGTCAGCGTTTCGCGTTATACGCATAAGTGACTTGTCGAGTATCTTGTAGTTCTCGAAAATAAGGGGCATATAGTGGAGAATAAGCTCCTCCACAAGCATAAAGCGGAATTTGCTGCCCGGCAGGAATATTATTCTGGAAAACGCTCCGCTGGCGGGGACGAGACCTATCGTTACCGAAGATGATTTTGATTCGAGATGAGCGGCGGCGTAAATCTCCTTATTTTTAAGGAAAGGAAACGGGTGACGCTTGTCGATTACCTGCGGGGAGATAAGGGGCAGTATCTCGGCGGTAAAGTAAGCTTTAAGGTAGCCCTCCTCGTCCTTGGAGAGAGCCTTGAAGTCCACCTGTTCGACACCGCAGCTCGCCAGCTCTGACATTATCCCGCTGTACGCCTTGTCACGCATCGGGTTAAGCTCGGAGACGCGCTTGAAGATAGCTTCAAGCTGTTCGGCGCAGGTCATATCGGTTTTGTTTTCGCGGTCGTCAGCGTCCACGAGAGTGCGGTCGTAAAGAGAGCCGACGCGTATCATAAAGAACTCGTCCAGATTTGACTGAAAGATCGCCGCAAACATAAGCCTTTCACAGAGGGGCACGCGTTTGTCCACAGCTTCTTCGAGAACTCTTTCGTTGAATTTGAGCCATGACAGCTCCCTGTTGTCGTAATATTGTTTCATAGGAATCCTCCATATTATTTTTTGCCGATACATATATTTATATTATAGTGTCAGCGGACAAAAAAGTCAAGTGAATGGAGGAAACATTCTTCAAACCGTTTAACCGATAAATTTTAATTTCCGCAATATTTTACAAAAACTATTGCAAAAATAAAAATAATGGTGTATACTGTAATATGACAATTAAACGCGCGGGAGCTTGTACTACAGGCTGAGAGGAAGGTGTGACCTTCGACCGTACCTGATTTGGATAATGCCAACGTAGGGAACGCTTGAAAAAGCCTTTTACAGAAAGCTGTCCGAATCGGGCGGCTTTTGTTTTTTGTCTTATTCTTTTGAAAGGAAGTGAAGAACGGTTCCCGATATCATTCGGGCGGCACGGGAGGGGAGCGCCTTTCGTACTGGAATTCCCGCCGAAAAAGCGGGACATAACAGCGATGGGAAGCCGTGTTCCGGCGTGAGAGGAAGCCATTAAGCTTCGACCGACCAAACGCGGGATTATTTCCGCGGCGGAAATCGTTCCGCGCATTTTTGGGAGCGACGCTGTTATGCCGTTCTCAATTTATTTCAAAGGAGAATTATTATGAAAACATCGCAAACAATTCAAACGAAAAAATTATGTATCGCCTGCATTTTGTGCGCCGCGGCTGTGGTGGGAAGCATGTTTTCCTTTCCCGTTTTCGGCAGCAGATGCGCTCCCGTGCAGCATATGGTGAACGTCCTCTGCGCGGTTATTCTCGGTCCTTGGTACGGCTTGGGAGTTGCTTTTACCGCAAGCCTTATCCGCAACATTTTCGGTCTGGGCAGCCTTATGGCTTTTCCCGGAAGTATGTTCGGCGCACTGCTTTGCGGCATTATGTACGGCAAGACAAAAAATCTTCTCCTTACGCTTATTGCCGAGGTTTTCGGTACGGCTGTTCTTGGCGGACTCTGCGCGTATCCCGTTGCGATATTTCTTATGGGACAAAGTGCGGGCGAGATCGCTTTCTATGCCTACATATTTCCGTTTCTGATATCCACCGTCGGCGGCTCTGTCCTGTCGGGAATACTGCTGACGGCTGTGGGTAAAACGGGAGTTATAAAACGTCTTGCGGAATAGAAAAGGGGGGGCACGGAAATGTTTAAGGAAATGCTTGAAAACGTCAGGGAACGCTGTCCCCTGATCCATAATATCACGAATTACGTTACGGTGAACGACTGCGCGAATATTCTGCTTGCCTGCGGAGGGTCGCCGATAATGTCCGACGACATCGGTGAGGTGGAGGAGATCACGTCCATCTGCGGAGGTCTGAACATCAACATCGGAACGCTCAACAGCCGCACCATTCCCGCAATGCTTGCGGCGGGCAAAAAAGCCAACGAGCTGGGACACCCTGTCCTGCTCGACCCCGTGGGCGCGGGAGCGTCCTCGCTGAGAACGGATACTGCTTTGAAGCTTTTGGACGAGGTTCGCTTCACGGTCATTCGCGGAAATATTTCCGAGATAAAAACACTTGCCGCGGGAAACGGTACGACAAAGGGCGTTGACGCTGATTCCGCCGACCGTGTTGACGAAGAAAATCTGGAGCGTGTCTGCGGTTTTGTGAAAGCCTTTGCCGCCAAGACGGGAGCGGTTGTTGCCGTCACGGGAGCTATAGATATTGTCGCCGACAAAAAAAAGGCTTACTGCATTTTTAACGGACACCCCATGATGAGCAGCGTTACGGGGACAGGCTGTCAGCTTTCGGCTATGACTGCGGCGTATGTTACGGCAAATCCCGAAAATGCTCTTGAAGCTGCCGCCGCCGCTGTATGCGCTATGGGAGTGTGCGGGGAGATCGCTCATGAAAGGCTTTCCGAAAGGGACGGGAATTCCTCTTATCGGAATTATATTATTGACGCGGTTTATAATCTGCGTGGCGGTATTTTGGAGAAGCGGGCAAAGTATAGGGTGCTGTAAATTTATTTTATAGTATGCGTTCTTGCTTTTTGTCTCTTAAACTTTTACTTCTAACAGGAAAGGAATTACTTTATGAAATGCTCAAAGGAAACTATGCTTCTTTACGCTGTCACGGACAGAAGCTGGGTGGGAAAGCAGACCCTGTACGAACAGGTTGAATCCGCTCTGAAAGGCGGTGCGACCTGCATACAGCTTCGTGAAAAGGAGCTTGACGAAGCCGCTTTTCTTGAAGAAGCCGTCGCCTTAAAAAAGCTCTGCGGAAGCTACGGCGTGCCGCTTATCATCAACGACAATATTGACATTGCCGTAAAGTGCGGCGCGGACGGCGTACACGTGGGACAGTCCGACATGGAAGCGGCGAACGTCCGCAAAGCTGTGGGAGACAAAATGATCATCGGCGTATCCGCTCAGACTGTGGAGCAGGCTCTTGCCGCCCAGAGCGCGGGAGCGGATTATCTTGGCGTGGGAGCGGTTTTTCCCACCTCCACAAAGCTTGACGCAAGCGAGGTCTCGCACCAAACGCTGAAAGAAATTTGCGCTGCTGTGGACATTCCGGTCACGGCGATAGGCGGCATAAACAAGAACAACATCGCGGAGCTTTCGGGAACGGGCGTTGACGGCGTTGCACTTGTTTCCGCAGTATTTGCCGCCCAAAACATAGAGGAGGAATGCAAGCTTCTTAAAAAGCTTTCATATGAAATGGTCTCAAAATAGATTGCAGACCAAAGCCCAACAGCGGCAGATCGGGGGCACCACCTTTTGCCGCTTTATAAAAATAATGCATCAAAAAGGAGAATTTCAATGAGAACAGCATTATCAATCGCCGGAAGTGATTCCAGCGGAGGCGCCGGTATTCAGGCTGATATCAAGACAATGACCATGAACGGAGTTTACGCCATGAGCGCGGTTACGGCTCTCACGGCGCAGAACACCACGGGCGTGGCGGGAATATCGGAGGTCTCACCCGAATTTTTGAAAAGTCAGATCGACATGGTTTTCGGGGACATCTACCCCGACGCAGTAAAGATCGGCATGGTATCCTCCGCGGAGCTTATCGAAGCGATTGCCGAGCGGCTTACGTTCTACGGAGCGAAAAATATTGTGGTCGATCCCGTTATGGTTGCAACAAGCGGCTCAAAGCTTCTTAAAACGGACGCGGTATCCGCTCTGGTAAAAGAGCTTCTGCCCCTTGCGGCTGTGGCAACTCCCAACATTCCCGAAGCGGAAATTCTGTCGGGCATGACTATCCGCACAAGGGAGGATATGGAGTCCGCCGCGAAAAAAATCGCCGAGGAAAATTCCTGCGCCGTGCTTTTAAAGGGCGGACATTCCCTCAGCGATGCGGACGACGTTCTTTACAGCGGCGGCGCGGCAAAATGGTTCAAGGGCAAGAGGATAGACAATCCCAACACCCACGGCACGGGCTGCACTCTGTCAAGCGCGATAGCGGCAAATTTGGCAAAGGGATTTTCCCTTGAAGAAGCCGTGGAAAGAGCTAAGGACTATATTTCCGAAGCCCTCGCCGCAATGCTTGATCTGGGAAAGGGAAGCGGTCCAATGAACCACGCTTTCGGTCTTGTGGGAAAATTCTCGGAAGAGAAAAACTGAATACACAAAAGGAGAACTTAAAATGAGTACACAAGCTTATAAAACACAAATGGAAGCCGCGCGGAAAGGCATTGTCACCCGCGAATTAAAAATCGTTGCGGAAAAGGAAAAGATGTCCGTGGAGGAGCTTATGCCGCTGGTTGCAAGCGGAAAAGTGGTTATCCCCGCAAACAGAAATCACGCCTGTCTCGACCCCGAGGGCGTGGGCTCTATGCTCCGCACGAAGATCAACGTTAACTTGGGAGTTTCCCGCGACTGCAAGGATTACGATATTGAGATGAAAAAAGTTATGTCCGCGGTCGATCTGGGCGCGGAGGCTATCATGGACTTGTCCAGCCACGGAAACACTCAGCCGTTTCGCCGGAAGCTGACGGCAGAGTGTCCCGCCTTAGTAGGAACTGTTCCCGTTTACGACAGCGTTATCCATTATCAGCGCGACCTTGACACCCTTACCGCAAAGGATTTTATAGACGTTGTGCGTCTCCATGCGCAGGACGGCGTGGACTTTGTTACTCTCCACTGCGGCATTACCCGCAAGACCATTGATCAGATACGCAAGCATAAGCGGAAGATGAATATAGTTTCCCGCGGCGGCTCGCTGGTTTTTGCGTGGATGTGCATGACAGGCGAGGAAAATCCTTTCTACGAATACTATGATGAAATTCTCGACATTTGCAGGGAGTACGACGTTACCGTCTCTCTGGGTGACGCCTGCCGTCCCGGCTGTCTTGCGGACGCAACCGACGTTTGCCAAATAGAGGAGCTTGTCCGTCTGGGGGAGCTTACCAAGCGCGCATGGGAAAAGGACGTTCAGGTCATGGTGGAGGGTCCGGGACACGTTCCCATGGATCAGATCGCGGCTAATATGAAAGTCCAGCAGACCATATGCATGGGCGCGCCGTTCTACGTTCTCGGACCTCTCGTTACGGACATTGCCCCCGGCTACGACCACATCACGGGCGCTATCGGCGGAGCCATCGCCGCAATGAACGGAGCGGCGTTCCTGTGCTACGTTACCCCTGCGGAGCATCTTGCTCTGCCTAATGTTGAGGACGTTAAGCAGGGTATTATCGCAAGCAAAATTGCCGCCCATGCCGCTGATATCGCAAAGGGAGTACGGGGCGCAAGAGACATCGACGACCGCATGGGAGACGCCCGCCGCGCTCTGGACTGGGAGGCTCAGTGGGAATGCGCTCTCGACCCCGAGACTGCAAAAGCCATAAGGGCAGACCGTTCCCCCGAACACGACGACACCTGTTCCATGTGCGGAAAATTCTGCGCGGTTCGGAGCATGAACAAGGCTCTGAACGGAGAACATATTGATATCCTGTAAGCTTACATAAAAATCCGTGCCATAAAAAAACGGCACGGATTTTTGCTTTTAGGAAAATTCAGCCTGACTTCTGCGGTAGGAATCGTTATCCTTTTGCGCAAGCTCGCTTTGGACAGCCGCAAGCTGCTTCTGAAGCTTCGCGGCTTCCTCATCGGACGCGGAACGAAGCTGCTGTTCAAGATGCTCGGCTTTTTCTTTCAGACGCTTCAGCTCCCTGTCAACCTTGTCGGTATTGCAGGTGCATTCCTCCGATTCGGATTTTTCCTTTTCGGGTTCGTCCGCGGACTTATCTGCCTTGTCGGATTTGTCGGACTTGTTCGGGTCGTCGAATTTTATTCCGGGTTCGCCGTTTTCGTCCTGTTCCATGCTGTAGAGACCGATAGGTTCGTCCTTTTCGGAGGGCATGTATTCGTCCCGCTTGGAGACGGCGTTTTCCTCCGCGGTACTTTTCGGTAACGGCTTCTCCGTCTGCCTTGCGCTTTGGATATTTTGCATAACTCCGATACCGCCGCTGCTTTCGATTTTCATTGTAACACCCCCTTTGTGCCTTTATTTATATTCGGTCGCTTAAATGCGATTACGAATATACATTATGCATTCTCGTCAAGATAAAGCTGCACCCTTGTCTGTATCAGCGCGGCAACGTCCTCGGCGGTCTTTGAACCGTTAAAATAGTAAGAAGCCTCCTCTGTGATTATTTCCAGCACGCTTTCGTTATAGGACATGATACCGTTCGCCGAAGCTATCACCTTGTTCATTTTGTCGATATCGCCCTGCTTCATCGCGTCGATATTGCTGACGCCAACCGAGAGCGACATTCCGCCCATCATGACTATAGGCTGAATAACGCGGTCGGGGTCATACTTCATGGCAGAGGCGGCATACTTTTCGAGAGAATCCTTTCTCACAGGGAACTTGTCGGCGCAGTCCTGATATTCGGGGAGAAGCAATGTCCTGACGAACTCCCACGCGCCCTCCTTGTTGGCGGATTTTTCGGCTACAGAAAATCCCGAATCCACCACAAAGGACGTGCCTATCCTGTTTGTGCAGGGGAAACCCAGCGCGGTCACCTTTGCGTCGAACTGGGTATGCTCAAAGCAGATAATGTCGGTATAGTCCGTAAGATATGCCACCATAAGCAGCGCGCTTTCGTCGGCAAACATGGTGTCGAAACGGCTCCAGAAAGCGTCGTCGAAGTAGCTGTCAAAGTCGATGTCGTTTATATGACCGTTTGCAAATGCCAGTATTTTAATAAAGTCCTCGGAGTTGAAATCACAGCTTCCGTTTTTGAAGTCGATAAACTCGCTTCCCGACATTTCCATTGCGTACCGCAGAATGTCGGTTTTGGTGAAGCCTGCGAACAGCTCCGTTTCGTGAGACCTTGAAGCCGCTATCTCGTTAAGCTTGTCAACGGTAATGCCCATGTTATTGCCGAAAATGGAGGTCTTGCCAAGAACTGTATAGACCGTAAAGCTGTCGGTGAATCGGTAAAGCTTTCCGTCCGTCTCGAAAGAGGAAATCAGGTTGGGGACAAAATCATCACGGCTAAGTTCGCTGTCGTTGTCTATGAAGTCGTACAGGTCGGTGAAAAGTCCCTTTGCAATGTATGTCTCCGTGGGAGTGTAGGAGCCGGTGATAAGTATGTCGGGGACTTTTCCGCTCGTCAGGTCAAGATTGAGCTGACTGATATTGTCGTACTTGTATTCCTTGATTGTCACAAAATATTTGTCGCTTACCGCGTTGAATTTTACCACCTGATTTTTGATATAGCTTGATATGCTGTACTCATCGCCCGCAAGGATAATTTCCTTTTTATCGCCCGTTGAGACGAGCTGCTTTGTAAGCTTCGAGAACTTGGGGTACTCGTAGGGAAAGCTTTTTCCCGCGCAGACAAAGGTGTCGTTCCCCGCATAGAAAACGTCGCTTGCCTCGATAACGCTCACTCCCGCCTTTACCCAGTCCAGAAGCTTTTGCGGTTCTTCGCCGATATTCCAGCTGTAGAGCGCCTCGTTGTCGTAAACATAAAAATCCGTATCAACGCCGTTTCCGCTGATAATATGATTGTTGTAGCCCTCGAAAGGCATATCGACGGCTTGGGGCTTTTCCTCCGAAACACCGTCTGGAATGTCAAGCTTGTTCAGTTCGTAGCTGCTGCCTGTCCAGACCCATATGTACATATCGCCGTTTTTGTCCGTAACGAAAGCCTGTATGCCGTTTCCAACGCTTATAAAACCCTTGGAGTTGCCGTCCTTGTCAAGAACTATAATGTTGCTGTAGTCGGTAATGTAAAAATTTCCGCTGCCGTCAACGCCGAAACGATAAACGTACAGACCGTTGAGGAAATACTTTTCCATAGCGGCGGTGATATCCACCGAGCCTGTTTCCGTGCCGTTTTCGTCAATGGTTTTCAGCACGCAATTCGTTTTTTCCTCAGTGTCGCTCATATAGACATAATACCCGTTTCCGTCGGGGGTAAATATGACTTCGGATACACTCGCGTTATCTTCGCGGGAACAGAGCTGCACCGATCTGAAGCCGCTTCCGTCCGTATTGACAATGTTCAGATATGCGTCAACACCCTCTCCGTTGCGTTCGGGGTATTTCATGGACGTAAAATAAATTTTATCGCCATAATAAGCAAACTCGTCATAATCGCCCGTTATCTCTTCGTTAAGCTCCGCAGAGGCAGCACGATAGGCGTATTCCTCCGAGGCGGTTTGTGTATCGTTTCCGTCCGCATTTTTTTCGCAGGCGGCAAGGGACAAAGCGGTCGCCGCCGCCAATACTGCCGCCGAAATTCTTTTGATAAGCTTTTTCATTTCAGGGTTCCTTTCTGTTGGGAATTATTCTATTACAGTAGAATACAATTACATTCTATCACAATAGAATAATCTTGTCAAGAAGTTTTCCAAAAAAATTACCCTTGCCGCCAAAGCATGACAGCAAGGGTATGATTTTTTATTTAAGCACGCACTGAAGCAGCGGCGCGAATACCGCAAATCCCAATCCGATAAGAAGCTGTTTTCCCGTCAGCGGAACGGTGCAGAATATCACCTGAAGCCACGGCAGATACAAAGCCGCAAATATTACCGCAACGGATACCATTACCGCAAGAATAAGCTTTTTATTGTTTCCGTATGGGACGGTGAAAATATTTTTCCGCTCGGATTTGCACTCGAACACATGGAACAGCTGCGACATCACCAGCGTGAACAAAGCCGCCGTCCGCGCCGCGGAAACGCTTCCCGTAAGAATATTTATTGCGGTGAAGCTGCCAAGCGTACAAAGTCCGATAAGCACGCCGCGGAAAATAATCTTCTGCATAAGACCGTCCGAGAAAAAGCTTTCGTCAGACTTTCGGGGAGGTTTTTTCATGTTCTCCTTTTCGGGCGGCTCAACGCCAAGAGCAATGGCGGGAAGTCCGTCGGTAACAAGGTTTACAAGCAGTATCTGGGTGGGCAGCAGCACCATAGGCATACCCATGATGATTCCCAGAAACATTGTCAGCACCTCGCCGATATTGCAGCTTAAAAGATAGCGGACAAACTTTCTGATATTGGCATAAACTCCGCGCCCCTGCTCTACCGCGCCCACAAGCGTGGCAAAGTTGTCGTCAAGCAGAACAACGTCGGCGGCTTGCTTGGTAACGTCCGTTCCCGTTATCCCCATTGCAACGCCGATAGAAGCTTCCTTTACCGCGGGAGCGTCGTTTACGCCGTCGCCCGTCATGGTAACTATGTCGCCCCGCTTCTTGAACGCGCGGACTATCCTGAGCTTGTCGGCAGGATTTACACGGGCGAAAACCGCCGTCCTGCCGATAACCTCGTCAAGCTCTCCGTCGGACATTTTTGCAAGCTCCGCGCCCGTGAAAACAAGGTCGCCCTCGTGCATTATGCCCGCCTGCTTTGCAACTGCGGCGGCGGTATTTTTGTGGTCGCCCGTTATCATGACCGTCCTTATGTGTGCGCTTCTGCAAAGCTTTACAGCCTGCTTTGCTTCGGGACGGGGCGGGTCAAGCATACCCTCCAGACCGAGGAATATCATGCCGCCGTCAGCAGCAGACGAACCGTCTTTATCGGAAGTGCCGTTCAAATCTTTTTTGCAGAGAGCAAGTACACGCAGAGCCTTTTCGGTCATGCGTTCGTTTGCGGCAAGAATTTCCCGCCGTCTTGAAGCCGTCAGGGAAACCACACCGCTGTCGGTTAGGACGAATGCGCACCGGTCAAGAATAACGTCCACCGACCCTTTTGTGTAAGCCGTCCTGCCGCCAGCTTCGCGGTATATTACAGTCATGCAGCGGCTTTCGCTGTCAAAGGGTATCTCGTCCAGCTTTTTTCTGTCGGACAGCTTTTCGGCGGTGACACCTCCCTTAGCCGCCGCTATCAGAAGCGCGGCTTCGGTGGGGTCTCCCGTGACCGTCCATTCGCCCCCCGCGGTAAGTCTGCCCCGCTCCCTTGCGGAAACGTTCTTTTTTGTACTTATCGACGCGCTTGTGCAGAGTGCGCCGCATATCAGCGTCTCTCTGAGGACTGTGTCCGCAGCAGGATTAACGCGGCTTCCGCCGCAGGTTATCTCTCCCGCGATCTTGTAGCCGCTTCCCGAAAAGCTGTACTCCCTGCCGCTGTTTGCCGTATTGCCCGAACAGTAGGCTTTTGTGACGGTCATTTTATTTTCGGTAACAGTACCTGTCTTGTCGGTGCAGATGACCGAAGCGCAGCCTAAAGTCTCCACGGAATGAAGCTTGTGAACGAGTGCGTTTTTCTTCAGCATTCTGCTGACCGCAAGGGCGAGAGCAATAGTTACCGTGGCGGGCAGTCCCTCGGGGATAGCTGCAATTGCAATTGTAATGCCCGTCATAAGCATATCGAAAGCGGGTTCGCCGCGGAGTATTCCCGCTCCCGCAACAGCCGCGCAGACAACGAGACATATTACGGCAATGACCTTTCCAAGCTCCGCAAGACGCTTTTGAAGCGGAGTAAGCTCCTCCTCTATTTCGGTGAGCATTCCCGAAATTTTTCCCATTTGGGCGTTTACGCCGGTGGCAATGACCCGCGCTTCCGCCGCGCCCTTGGTTATGACAGTTCCGCTGTAGACAATGTTTGATTTGCCTATGGAATTGTCCTCGTCGGAGGTACTGCCGACTTCCTTTAAGACCGCCGCGGATTCACCCGTGAGAATGCTTTCCTCCGCGTGAAGTCCCTTGGCTTCGAGCAGTACCGCGTCGGCGGGAACTTTGTCTCCCGCTTCAAGTCTGACGATATCTCCCGTGACAAGCTCCGCAGCAGGGACTGAAACAAGCACGCCGTCCCGATAGCATTTTGCCGACGGAGCGGTCATGCTTTCCAGAGCGATAAGGGTCTTTTCGGTTTTGTACTCCTGAATAAAACCCAAGATGGCGTTTAGCAGTACTATTATAATAATTGTTACCGCGTCGTAAATTTCACCTAAAAAGAAAGAGACCACAGTTGCCGCAAGAAGTATCATTATCATAACGTCGTGGAACTGTCCGAGAAATATCCTGACGGGACGGGCTTTTTTCTCCTTTGCGAGAGTATTTGCGCCCTGCCTTTTAAGACGCTCCGCAGCGTCGGCGGAGGAAAGCCCCTTTTCGGGGGACGAGTAAGGCTTATCAAGTTTATCAAGAATTTCAAGCATAAGAACACCTCATTTGCTGTATGAAAAATATGGGAGCGGTCTTGTCCGTTAAATAATATTCGGACAGGCGGGTAAATAGAACATGAAAGCTTTATGGAGTGAAATAGTATCCGCAGGAGTTCAGGCTGTCAACGCTTCATTACCGCAAAATTATGCAAGTTTTACTTTTCAAAGCTGCAAATTTAAGTAAAATAGTGCGATTTTAATATTGAAATATGCCGAAAAGTATGTTATAATAAATTTATCTTTTACAAGAAAAGAAAGGGAGAATTACAAATGATGGAAATAAAAGTCACAAGAACCGAGGCTCCCAAAGCAAAGCCTGCCGATGAAAGCAAGCTCAGCTTCGGAAAAATATTCACCGACCACATGTTCCTGATGAACTACGACGAGGGTCAGGGCTGGCACGACGCAAGGATCGTCCCCTACGGACCTATCCCCATGGACCCCGCTTCCATGTGTCTGCACTACGGTCAGGCGGACTTCGAGGGCATGAAAGCCTACAGGACTGCTTCGGGCAGGATTCAGCTTTTCCGTCCCGACAAAAATATGGCGAGACTGAACGTTTCCAACGACCGTCTCTGCATACCCAAAATTGACGAGGCGTTTGCCGTTGAAGCGGTAAAAACTCTTGTCAAGGTTGACGAGGACTGGGTACCCCATTCCGACGGAACGTCTCTTTATATCCGTCCCTACATTTTCGCGGTTGACCCTATGCTGGGAGTACACCCCGCTAAACATCTTATCTTTGCGATAATCATGTCCCCTGTAGGCGCATATTACGCAGATGGACTTGCTCCCGTAAAGATCTACGTTGAGGAAAATTATGTCCGTGCAGTATCGGGCGGTACGGGCTTCACAAAGGCGGCGGCAAACTACGCTATCTCCCTCAAGGCTCAGGACGAAGCCGAGAAGCAGGGCTATGCGCAGGTACTCTGGCTTGACGGTGTACACAAGAAGTACATCGACGAGGTAGGCGCAATGAACGTGTTCTTTGTTGTTGACGGCGAGGTAATCACGCCAAGTCTTGACAGAGGTTCTATACTCAGCGGTATCACAAGAATGTCCTGCATAGAGCTGCTGAAATCCATGAACTATAAGGTAACCGAGCGTGATATCGAGATCGGCGAGCTTGTAAAGGCTTACGACGAGGGCAAGTTCGACGAGGCGTTCGGCACAGGTACGGCTGCGGTAATTTCTCCCGTGGGTGAGCTTAAATACGGTAATAAGATAATGACCATAAACGACGGCAAGATCGGCGCGATCTCCCAGAAGCTTTACGATACTCTTACCGGTATCCAGTGGGGCAAGATCGAGGATACCCACAAGTGGACTGTTCCCGTTGGCGAGTGCTGCTGCAAGTGAACAAAGCAATAATTTTATAAAATATTTCGGGCGGACAAAAATCCGTCCGATTTTTTTATTAAAAGTTTTTTTTGAAATTAAGACATTTTGTCTTTTAAAATCGTGTTATTGTCAGAGGGACAAAAGAGTACTCGCTTTACCCTTATCCGAAAAGAAAGCAGGTGAACGTAATTGAACGCGGATAACCGTGAGCTTGAAGAGCTGTACAGCCGAAACGCCGACATGGTCTATCGGATATGTTTTATGCGGCTGAAATCCGCAGAGGAAGCGGAGGACGCGGTGCAGAATATTTTTCTGAGATATCTGAAAAAGCCGAAGGAATTTTCGGACTCCGAGCATGAAAAGGCATGGTTCATTACCGCCGCGCGAAATTACTGCAAGGACGTTTTCAAATTCTGCGGACGGCTTCGGCGGGTGGATATGGAAAGTCTGCCCGAACAGGCGGAGACGGCGGGAAGTCCCGAAAGCGAGGAGAGCGAGCTTTTTGAAAAGCTGATGTCCCTGCCCGAAAAGTACAGGGAAATTCTGTACCTTTACTATTACGAGGACTACCCGACCAAGGAGATTGCAAAGCTTCTCGGACGGAACGAAAGCACTGTCAGGACTCAGCTTTCCAAGGGCAGAGAACGTCTTAAAAAGCTGCTTCAGAAATAACGCGAAAGGAAATGATATTATGGATATAAACGAGAAAAAAATTACCGCGGCGTTTGAAAAATTCAATCCGACCGAGGAACAGAAAGAGCGCATATACGAAAATATTCTGAACGCAAAAAATGCGGAGCTTTCGGAAATTTCGGGCGTAAAAAAAATCTCGTCGGGACGTTTCCGCGGAAAACGCATGGGGTCTGTCATCGCGGCAGCGGCGGCAGTCCTTGCAACGGGAACGCTGGCGGTCTCCGCGCTTGGACTTATTGATCTGCAAGCCGCTTTCGGAAGAATTTTCGACAAGGACGTTGACAAGCTTGAAGCAATAACCACCGCTTCTGAGGATTACGTTACCGAGGGAGACGGCAGACTGTCCCTCAGTCTTATGGCAGTGGGCGGCACGGAGACCGAGGCTATCGGAGCGATAAAGATAGTCAGGAACGACGGCGGGACTTTTCCCGAAAAATTGGTTCTGCACGACTGTCAGTTCTCTCTCACCAAAGACGATATAAACGTATCTTCCGGCGAGGGCATGAGCTATGACCTGACTGTAGAGAACGAAACGACCGCTGTTTTTCAATTCCGGATTTTCTCCGACGTAAATATCAGAGGAAAGGACGTTACTTTTACATTTTCAAAAATATGCGAAGACAAAGCTTATCAAAGAGCATATGACGACGTGCGCAT
>JAIEDQ010000196.1:22504-24711 GCA_029067895.1 Oscillospiraceae bacterium
GGTGATATTGATGTGATCGAAAAGGCTCTTGATGAATATAACGCGTTTATTTTTGATGGCGGCGAGTGGAGCATAACTTTTCCGTTGGATTACAATTCCGAGTATCTGACCGCCGACACTCAAACTCCCGTCAAGTTCAGAACGCGTAATGTTACCGACAGCGGCGCGTATAGCTTTTCCGATATTGACGCGACCGCGACAAAAGTCGGCTATTCCGCAATATCTGCGGATATTACTTTTGAGGGAGAATATCCGATACTCTATTTACCCGCATTGGAAGTATCATTTTATCTTTCCGACGGAAGTGAAATGAAAGCAAGACAGATGGATCTTTTTGCCACCCCTTACGATTATGACGGAGAATACACTTTACATTGCAGCTTTGATTATCCCGTAGATGTAAATGACATTGAAAAGATCACCGTAAACGGCACTCCCATCGAGCTTAAATAATTTTTGAACAGGGACTTCCGAAGCTTTTTGATCGGAAGTCCTTGACTATTTAAGTTTACAAAACGGTTAAAATTTCGGAGCGCATAAGTTAAAATAAACCAATTTTTTTGCCCTTTTTGTGCAAACTGCCCTAAAGTAATAAAAAAATTTCCAAAAAAATGTGATAAAAAACATTGAAAAAAGCTTTTATTTTGTCCGCAGTTATGGTATAATATTAATGCTGTAAAAATGGATCAATTCTTATACGGCGCATACCGCCGTCCGAACGCGGGCAAGGTGTGCGCAATTTGCTGCGAATATCTGTATTAACGCGGTCACTGCACCGCTTGGGAGAGAATTATTTTTGGAGAAATTTATTATAAAGGGCGGCCGCCGTCTCGAAGGGGAAGTCGAGATCAGCGGCGCTAAAAATGCTGTAGCTGCAATTATTCCCGCAGTTATCCTTTCGGACGAGCCTTGTGTGCTCGAAAACATTCCCGACATCAGCGACGTTTCCATCAGTCTGCGCATTCTTTACGAAATGGGCGCAACTGTTGTTTTCCTTGACAAGACTACCGTTAAAATAGACGCTTCCGGCATCACAGACCCGATCGTTCCTTACGAAATGGCAAAGCATATGCGTGCTTCATACTATTTTCTCGGAACGCTCCTCGGCAAATTCGGCAGGGCGAGAGTATCCATGCCCGGCGGCTGCTATCTTGGCGACCGTCCCATAGATCAGCACCTGAAAGCCTTTACCGCTCTGGGAGCCACCTGCTCCATCGACCACGGCATGATAGACGTTCGGTCGGACGGTCTTTACGGCACTCAGATATATTTCGACATGGTAACGGTGGGAGCGACCATTAACGCTATGCTTGCGGCTGTAAAGGCTACTGGCATGACCGTTATCGAAAATGCCGCAAAGGAACCGCACATAGTAGACCTTGCCAACTTCCTTAACTCTATGGGCGCGGATATCATGGGCGCGGGTACCGACGTTATCAAGATACGCGGCGTAAAGCGTCTCAAGGGCGCGACTTACGCTATCATTCCAGACCAGATAGAAGCGGGTACTTTTATGGTCGCTGCGGCGGCTACGCGGGGAAACGTCCTTATCAAGAACGTTATCCCCAAGCACCTTGAAAGCATTACCGCAAAGCTTGAAAAAATCGGCGTAAACGTTGAGGAGTTCGATGAAAGCATACGCATTTCCGTGGACGGTCCGCTGGTCAAGACAAGCGTTAAGACTATGCCTCACCCCGGTTTCCCTACCGATATGCAGCCGCAGATTTCCACGCTGCTGTGTCTTGCGGAGGGTACGAGTATTGTTACGGAGGGCATTTTCGACAACCGTTTCAGATACGTTGACGAGCTTCGCAGAATGGGCGCGGATATTTCCGTGGACGGCAAGGTAGCCGTTATTGAGGGAGTAGGCTCTCTCATGGGTGCGCCTGTTACAGCTCCCGACCTGAGAGCGGGCGCGGCGCTGGTTATCGCAGGACTTGCGGCAAAGGGCGTTACCGAAATAGAGGATATTTACCACATAGAGCGCGGCTACGAGAACTTCGAGGAAAAGCTTCGCGGTCTGGGCGCGGATATCACCAAAAAGAGCGTTCCCGGCGCGGCTGTCAGAAAGGCTGTTATCTGACCGTACAAAAAAAAATCACGGCTTGCCATTATCGGCAAGCCGTTTTTGTTGTATAGTTAAACCCCCAGTTTTACTGGGGGTTTAAAGCTTATAGCTATGGACAAAAGCCTCCTTGAGCATTATA
>JAIEDQ010000197.1 GCA_029067895.1 Oscillospiraceae bacterium
CTACACGTCAGGAGGCGTCGGCAGCGGCAGATGGGGATAAGAGCCAGCCCTTGTTAAGCAGGTAATCCATAATATGAGTGTGCAGTGCGCAGGCGGCGTTCTGGTCGTAGTAGCGTATCTGCTCGTGCATATGCTCGGGCTGGTTCAGAATATCAGCTTCCGCAATCTTTTCCGCGTACTCCTTTGAAAGAGCCAGTATCTCGTCGTCAGGCTTGGGGAAAAGTTCAAACCACTTGCTCATATTCTGCGACAAAATGATATTTACCTTATATCCCGAATCTGTTTTCACAAGATAACCCCTGTCAAGCAGACGCTTGTAGGCGTAGACGTTAGCCTCGTTTTCAGCAAGCTCGCCTTTCATGAAGTAGTAAAGCTTTTCATAGTCCTCGGAACGATTTTCGCGCCAGCCCTCGCGGCTGCCCCAGTATACGTCAAGCCGCCAGCTTTTCCACGGATATTTTTTGTCCCATGAAAATGGTTCGTCCGGCATATCGGGGGTACGCCACATACTTCCGCAAGCCCAGTAAATACTTTCACGGGGATTTTCCGACTTTATGGTCGGTACTTTCAATTCAGCGTGTGCAACAAAGTCGCCGCCGTCCTTACGCTTTACAGAATATTTCATATCGTTGATGTCAGCTGTAGCAAGCTTATCCGTAATTGGCGGTATCATGCTCCATTTAAGCAGATTTATGTCGTTGTCAGGAACGGTGAGAAAATCGGGTATCTCTTTGATACTTTCGAGATAGGGAATGACAAATTTTTCTGCAAACAGCTCTGTGTACTTTTTGGGTGCCTCTTTGTAAATATTGTTCGCTTCGTCGCTGGGTATTCTGATTTGGATATTGGTGCGGTATTTGCCGTCCGCAAGCTTATCCATATAGCCATACTCTTCAAGGACTGCGACTTCGTCCTCAACAAAAATAGGATTTATGCCAAGCTCCTCGGCAATTTCATTAATGGTGCGGGGCTTGTGGTACGCCGCATATGCGATGTTCTGCGTTACAACTTTTGCGAGAAAATCTTGTGTGTCGCCCTTTGCTCCCGGGTGACCGTTGTGTCCCATACTTGAAAAGCTTATCGGCTGCAAGCCGAGATTTCCTATTGTTCTGATCTTATCCATACCGATCATTAACTCCTTTCGTGTGCATGACAAGTGCCACTTTACAGTACCCTCGGGCAGGTTCATAGCGGCAGCAATTGTTTTGACCTTTTCCCGATCATAGTAGTGACGAACAACGATCTCACGCTGAATTTTTGAAAGATAGGCAATTTCGCGGCGGATTATTCCGTACTGCTCCGTTTGCCGGAACTCTTCCTCAAAGTCCTTTTCGTCGGGAATATGTTCAAGGCTGTTTGTACCGTCAAAGCCGTCTGTACTTTCAAAGTTTCGGGACTTGCTTTTTCTGCCGATATATCTTGTCCAGACGTTGTGGGCGATCTTGTAGATATATCCGTTCAGATTGACGATATTTTCACGCTTTACAAGTACCTCGTAGACCTCGGCGATAATTCTTGCGGACAGCTCCTCCGCCTCGTCGGGATTGCCCAGCTTGTTAAGCGCGAAGCCGTAAAGCTTCTGGACGTACTCACCGATAATGAAATCGGCGTCGCGTTTGTTCATTGTTTTCACTCCTGTTCAGAACGTTCTGTATATATAGTGCGGGGAAATTCAAAAAGGTTGGGAATTTTTCAAAAAAATTTGAAATTTACATAAAGCAACACATCTGTAATATTCCGTTAATTAAATTGTGATATCATACATAGTGTTTATACTATACGAAAGGAAGATAAAAATGGCGGACGAAAAGAAAAAAAGCATTATATCCGAATTTAAGGAGTTCATTGCCCGCGGAAACGTTATCGACATGGCTGTCGGTATCATCATGGGCGGAGCGTTCACACCTATTGTAAACTCACTGGTAAACGACATAGTTATGCCGGGTATCGGTCTTATAGTTGGAAAAATGAACTTTTCCGACCTGAAGATCATTCTCCAGCAGGGCGTACCCGCCGACGAAGCCGCGGGTATCGAGGAGGTCGCCGAGGTTGCGATCGCATACGGAAACTTCATTCAGGTCATCATCAACTTTATTATCGTGGCATTCTGCGTGTTTATGCTTATCAAGGGAATCAACGCGTTCAGACGCAAGGAAGAACCCGCTCCCGAGCCCGAACCGAAAGAGCCTGAGCCTACAGCCGAGGAGCTGCTTCTTGCCGAGATACGCGATCTGTTAAAGGGTAAAAACGAAGCCGACGGAGAAACGGCTTCGGACGATACATAAGTATATCATTTTTCAAATGCTTTGTCAAAGAACTTGCCGTTTGCAGCGGCGAGTTTTTTGCGTTTGTGTTAGATTTATGAAAATTGCCCAAAACTATTTGATTTTTTCGGGAAAATATGCTATAATAAAAGATATTTTGAAAAAGTGAGGTTGAATGCGTATGGTTAAAAAAATAGCCGGATGTATACGCGAGTACAAAAAGACCACTATAGCAACGCCGCTGCTTGTGGCTATGGAGGTCGTAATGGAATGTATTATCCCGTTCATCATCGCGGAGCTGGTCAACAATATAAAGGACGGCTGCACAATGAACACGATAGTTACATACGGTCTTGTTCTGGTTGTAATGGCGTGCCTGTCCCTTATGTTCGGAGCGCTGGCGGGTTCGACCTGCGCTACGGCGTCCTGCGGACTGGCGAAAAATCTCCGCAAGGATATGTTCTATAATATCCAGAGGTTTTCATTTGAAAACATTGACAGATTTTCCACATCTTCACTCGTGACCCGTCTTACCACCGACGTTACAAACGTCCAGATGGCGTTCATGATGATAATACGTACAGCAATACGCGCGCCGTTTATGCTGATATTTGCCTTTGTTATGGCTTTTGTAATGGGCGGAAGAATGGCGGTCATCTTTGTTGTGGTAGCACCTGTTCTCGGCTTCGGACTGTTCTTTGTAAGCTACAAGGTAATGCCTCTTTTCAGAAGCGTATTCAAGAAGTACGATAACCTCAACAGCTCCATTCAGGAGAATATCAAGGGCATAAGGGTAGTTAAATCCTACGTCCGCGAGGAATACGAAAAGAAAAAATTCGGCGATGCCGCCGAGGACGTATGCCGCGACTTTACAAAGGCGGAAAGGATACTTGCGATAAATAACCCGCTTATGCAGTTCTGCCTCTATGCGGTAATGGTGTTTGTGCTGTCCTTCGGTTCCTACACCATTATTACCACAAGAGGCGCAGCCCTTGACGTGGGACAGTTCAGCGCGCTGCTTACATACAGCTTTATGATACTTATGAGCCTTATGATGATCTCAATGATCTTCGTTATGATAACAATGTCCATTGAGTCCTGCAAGCGTATCGTTGAGGTGCTGGACGAGGACAGCTCCCTGAGCAATCCCGAGAACCCCGTTTACGAGATCGCGGACGGCTCTGTGGACTTCGACAACGTAAGCTTCAAATACTCCGCTTCCGCAGAGAGACTGACCCTTTCGGGAATAGACCTGCACATAAAGTCGGGTCAGACCGTGGGTATCATCGGCGGTACGGGTTCGTCCAAGTCCTCGCTGGTGCAGCTTATTTCAAGGCTTTACGACGTTACGGGCGGTTCGGTAAAGGTTGGCGGCAGGGACGTCCGCGAATACGATCTTGAAACGCTGAGAAATCAGGTTGCTGTGGTATTGCAGAAAAACATTCTTTTTTCCGGTACGATAAAGGAAAACCTCCGCTGGGGCAACAAGGAAGCCACCGACGAGGAAATGATCGAAGCCTGCAAGCTTGCTCAGGCGGACGAGTTCATAGTCCGTTTTCCCAACGGCTATGACACCTACATCGAACAGGGCGGAGCCAACGTTTCGGGCGGTCAGAAGCAGCGTCTCTGTATCGCGCGCGCCCTGCTGAAAAAGCCCAAGATACTTATTATGGACGACTCAACCAGCGCGGTTGATACCAAGACCGACGCTCTTATCAGAAAGGCAATGCGGGAATTTATCCCCGAAACTACCAAGTTCATTATCGCCCAGAGAATTTCCTCCGTTCAGGACGCGGACATGATAATCGTCATGGAGGGCGGTACGGTAAGCGCGGCTGGTACGCACGACGAGCTGCTGAAAACAAACGAGATTTACAAGGATCTCTATATGCTCCAGAATAAGACGGGAGGCGATGAGGAATGAGCAAAGGAATGGGCAAAGGTCCCATAAAGGTAAAAAAAGGAACAGCAGGCAGACTGATAAAGACGCTGTTCGGATTTTATCCTGTTATGATGCCGCTGACGCTTGTCTGTATCGTTTTCAACGCCGTGGTAAGCTCCATTCCCTCTATTTTCATGCAGAGGGTAATTTCCTCCGTTGAGGAAAGCTGGGACAGCGGCGCGCTGTGGGATACTGTGGGCAAGGCTATCATGGATTCCGTGCTGATACTGGCGGTGTTCTATGTGCTGTCACTGGCTTCGGGATTTATCTACAACCAGATCATGGCAATAATGACGCAGGGTACTCTGAAAAAGCTTCGTGTAAAAATGTTCAACAATATGCAGAATCTGCCCGTTAAGTTCTTTGACACAAACAATCACGGCGACATCATGAGCCACTACACAAACGATATCGACACCCTCCGTCAGATGGTGTCCCAGAGCTTTCCCCAGCTTCTTATATCGGCAATAACGATAACCACGGTTTTCTTTATCATGCTTTATTTCTGCGTATGGCTTTCTCTTGTGGTACTGGTGGGAGTTATCATAATGCTTCTCGTCACCAAAAAGGTGGGCGGAGGCTCGGCAAGGTACTTCGTAAGCCAGCAGATAGCTCTCGGCAAGGAGGAGGGCTACATCGAGGAGATCATGAACGGTCAGAAAGTCGTAAAGGTTTTCTGCCACGAGGAGGAAAGCAAGGCTGACTTCGACAGAATAAACGACGAGCTTTTCCGCGAGTCGGAAAAAGCCAACAAGTACGCAAACATTCTCGGACCTATCCTCAACAATATCGGAAACGTTCTGTATGTTGTCGTTGCTATCGCGGGCGGTTTCCTGTACCTTAACAACGTCCCCAACGTAAGCATTTCGGGAATGGCGATAAGCATTAGCGTTGTTGTTCCTTTCCTTAATATGACAAAGCAGTTTGCGGGAAATATCGGTCAGGTTTCACACCAGATAAACTCGGTAATTATGGGTCTTGCGGGTACTGAGCGTATTTTCGACATCATCGACCGCGAGCCCGAGGTTGACGACGGCTACGTTACCCTGGTAAACGCCCGCGAGGAGAACGGCGTTATCACCGAATGCGCCGAGCGTACAGGCACATGGGCTTGGAAGCACCCCCATCAGGCGGACGGCTCCGTTACCTACACAAAGCTCTGCGGAGCTGTTGTTCTGGACGACGTGGACTTCGGCTACGAGGAAAACAAGACCGTCCTGCACAATGTTACGCTGTTTGCAGAACCCGGTCAGAAAGTAGCGTTCGTAGGCGCGACAGGCGCGGGAAAAACTACCATCACCAACCTGCTGAACCGTTTCTACGACATTGCGGACGGAAAAATACGCTACGACGGAATAAACATCAACAAGATCAAAAAAGCGGATCTGCGCCGCAGTCTTGGAATAGTTCTTCAGGATACAAACCTTTTCACGGGCACGGTCATGGATAATATCCGCTACGGCAGGCTGGACGCTTCCGATGAGGACTGCGTAAACGCCGCCAAGCTTGCGGGAGCCCACGACTTTATAACACGTCTGCCAAAGGGCTACGATACAGAGCTTACCGAAAACGGAAGCAATCTTTCCCAGGGACAGCGGCAGCTTCTTGCTATCAGCCGAGCAGCGGTTGCGGATTCTCCCGTAATGATACTGGACGAGGCTACGTCCTCCATCGACACCCACACCGAGGCGGTCGTACAGCGCGGCATGGACGCCCTTATGAAAGGCAGAACGGTTTTCGTTATCGCACACAGGCTTTCCACGGTAAAGAATTCCGACGTGATAATGGTTCTGGAGCAGGGACGCATTATCGAGCGCGGAAGCCACGACAAGCTTATTTCCGAAAAGGGACAGTACTACAGGCTCTACACGGGCGCGTTCGAGCTGGAATAAATTATAAAAAATCCGAAGCAGTTTAATCGCTGCTTCGGATTTTTTTGTGCAGAATTGCAGGTATTTGTCAGTGTAACTGTTTCGGTACGCATTTATGCCAACATTCCGTTATACAAGAACAACGCAACAACCGTAAAAATTACCCCAACGAACGCAAAAATACTTCCCACCAAGAGCATCAGCGAAGTACCATGCTTCTCCCTGACTTTCCCGTCCTCGGAAATATAAAGCGTTACCTCTGTACCAAGCGGCTTCGGCGGCATTACGGAAATATTACTTTCATGTCTTTTAGTCTCCCCGTCGTCGTAATATTCATAAACAGGATAACAGTATGTATGCATATGCCCGCCTTGACCTCGTCCTCTTCTTTTTATAAAATCAACGATCGTTCCGCTTACCTCACGGCTGTTTTTTATAGAATTATTGTTTGACAAACCGCCTATTATCACACCTATTCCTATAAGTACAAAAAGCACTCCGAACGCTGTAAATCCTATTTTCATCATCATCATATCCGTCATTATCATAAGACGCTATTCCTCCGTTTCGGCAAATTTTTTCCGAAATTTTTTAACGTTGATAAACGCAAAAAAGAACCCCAGTGCCGCAAAAATAATACCCATAAAAAGCGTTGCCGGCGTGCCTGTTCTTTCGTATATAATGCCGTTCTTTGAAATATAAAGCGTTGCCTCCGAGCCTGTCTCCACGGGCATTGACGTTGAAATCAGGCTTTTATATGTCCTGACCTCGCCGCCGTCATAGTACTCGTAAACAGGCGTATATAAAATACTTTCATAGTCTTTTCTTGTCTTTGTACGCGTTTCTATGACCTCCACGACCCTTGCGCTTACCCGACGGCTGCTGTTCATACGCACATTTACCCCTACGGAGACAGTTATCATAATTAATCCAATAAACAAAAACAATATTCCAAATGCCGAAGAAAGTACCTTTATTATTGTTTTATCGGACCGCTCCATAAATCTCCCCGATTTTCAAAAAATTATTCCTCCACAATTGCCCTGCCGTCAACGATCTTTATCTTGTCCTGACAGAACAGCGCCACCGCTTTCGGCAGAAGCTTCCATTCCACGTTTTCCATAACGCGCTTTTGCAGAACTTCGGGCGTGTCGCCGTTCAGCACGGGAACTGTCCCTTGCAGGATTATAGGTCCTCCGTCGCAGACCTCGGTGACAAAATGCACCGTCGCGCCTGTTACCTTAACGCCCTTTTCAAGCACAGCCTCATGGACATGCAGTCCGTAAAAGCCCTTGCCGCAGAAAGACGGAATAAGCGCAGGGTGGACGTTCATCATCTTGTTCGGGTACGCCCTGCAAACCGTTTCGTCCAGAATAGTCATAAAACCCGCGTACACCACAAGATCAGCCTTTTCCTCATTGAGAGCGTCAAGCATTGCCTTGCTGTATTCGTGGACGTCCGCAAAGTCCTTGCGCACAAGAACGCGGGTATTTATGCCATTCTGCTTTGCCCTTTCAAGAGCGTATGCGTCGGGCTTTGAAGCTATCACGCAGGTGATTTTTCCGCCCGCTATCTCACCGCGCTTTTCCGCGTCGATAAGAGCCTGCAAATTCGTGCCGCCGCCCGAAACAAGTACAACTATGTTTTTCATAAAACCTCCGTATTTTAAGAAAGGAGGGAACTCCGAGAAACTCCCTCCTTACGCGTTATTATTCGATCATGCTATAATTACGCCCTCGTCGCTTTCCACAAGCTCACCCAGAACGTAAGCGTCCTCGCCAGCAGCCTTTATCGCGGCGATCGCCTTGTCAGCGTCGTTTTTGTCAACAACAGCGCACATTCCAACACCCATGTTGAAAGTGTTGAACATATCCCGTTCGGGAATATTTCCCGTCTTTGCTATAAGGTCGAAGATAGGCAGTGTCTGAACGTCCGCCCTTGCGATCTTTGCGGAAAGTCCGTTTGGCAGCGACCGCGGGATATTCTCGTAAAAACCGCCGCCCGTGATGTGGCTCAGGGACTTCACCTTTACCGCGTCCAGAAGTGACATTACCGCTTTAACGTAGATTTTTGTGGGGGTCAGCAGACATTCTCCCAGCGTTGTTCCAAGGTCGGACTGGTGTCTGGCAAGGTTCTGCTCGTTTACCGTGAACACCTTTCTCACCAGCGAGAAGCCGTTGGAATGTACGCCGCTGGACTTAATGGCGATCATAACGTCTCCCGCTTTCTGACATGAGGGATCGAGAATTTTGTCCTTGTCAACAAGACCTACCGCAAAGCCTGCAAGGTCGTACTCCTCGTCGGGCATAAGACCGGGATGCTCGGCTGTCTCACCGCCTACAAGAGCGCATTCCGCCTGTACGCAGCCCTCGGCAACACCGGAAACGATACTTGCGATCTTTTCGGGAATATTCTTTCCGCAGGCGATGTAGTCAAGGAAAAACTGGGGCTTCGCGCCGCAGCAGATGATGTCGTTCACGCACATTGCAACGCAGTCGATACCTACGGTGTTGTGCCTGTCCATAATAAAGGCGATCTTGATTTTTGTACCCACGCCGTCCGTGCCCGAAACCAGAACAGGCTTTTTAATGCCTGTCATGTCAAGCTCAAACAGACCGCCGAAGCCGCCTATGCCCGACAGCACGCCGCTTGTCATAGTTCTCGCAACGTGAGCTTTCATCAGCTCCACCGCTTTGTAGCCGGCGGTAACGTCAACGCCCGCCTCCTTGTAGCTTTCGGAAAAACTTTTCATATCTTACTTCCTTTCGCGGTACGCAAAACGTTCTGCCCGCCGCTTGATTTTTTATTTTATGGTTACTGACATGGGTCTATGCCCGCTTACTGTATCTTGAACTCAAACTTATCCTTGGGCATTTCCTTAGGCACGGGACAAGGATAATTCCCCGTGAAGCAGGCGTCGCAGAAGCCGCACCTTGCCTCCGTCCCCGCGATCTGCCTTACGCCCTCAACGCTCAAGTATCCCAGCGTGTCCGCGCCGATCTCTTTCGCTATCTCATCAACGGACATTTTGCAGGCGATAAGATTTTCCCTGCTGTCGATATCCGTGCCGAAATAGCAGGGATTTTTAAACGGCGGACAGGAAATTCTCACATGTATCTCCTTTGCCCCCGCTTCACGTATCAGATTGACGATACGCTTTGAGGTAGTGCCGCGGACGATACTGTCGTCCACCAAAATGACACGCTTGCCCTCAACCGTGTCCCTGACAACGTTAAGCTTTATCTTTACGGAATTAGTCCTGTCCGCCTGATTGGGCTGGATAAAGGTACGTCCCACATAGCGGTTTTTGATGAAGCCAACTCCGTAGGGTATGCCCGAAGCGCGTGACAGACCCAGCGCCGCGTCCAGACCGCTGTCGGGAACTCCGATAACCACGTCAGCTTCAACAGGGTGTTCTTTCCACAGGAACTCACCCGCTCTCAGCCTTGCGCGGTGTACGCTTGCGCCCTCGATGACCGAGTCGGGACGGGCAAAATAAACGTACTCGAAAACGCACATTGAGCTTTTTTCCTTGCCGCAGTGTGTCTTTACAGAGCGCACTCCGTTTTCATCAATGACTATCAGCTCTCCGGGGAGCAAGTCCCGAACAAACTCCGCGCCGATACTGTCGAACGCGCAGGTCTCGGAAGCAACCACATAAGCGTCCCCAAGCTTTCCCAAGGAAAGCGGACGGAAGCCAAACGGGTCTCTCGCCGCGATAAGCTTTTTCGGAGACATTACCACTATGGAGAACGCGCCGAGAAGCCGTCCCAAAGCGTTTTCCACCGCCTTTTCTATCGACGGACACACAAGCCGCTGCTCCGTTATAGCGTAGGAAATTACCTCCGTGTCGTTTGTGCTGTGGAAAATCGCGCCTTTAAGCTCGTACTCCTCCCGAAGCTCACGGGCGTTGACAAGATTTCCGTTATGGGCTATCGCCATAGGACCCTTTATGTGCCGCACAACCAGCGGCTGCGCGTTGGAACGGTTGGAGTTTCCCGTGGTGGAATACCGAACGTGTCCCACCGCTATGTTTCCCTGACCCAGACCCGCAAGGGTGTCCTTGTCAAAAACCTCGTGGACAAGTCCCAAGTCCTTGTGGTAGGAGAACACGCCCCTGTCGTTGACAACGATTCCGCAGGATTCCTGCCCCCTGTGCTGCAAGGCGTACAGACCGATATAGGTCTGCATTGCCGCGTCTATCGTTTTGCCGCTGTAAATTGCGAATACTCCGCATTCCTCATGTATACCGCCGAACACCGCGCTCATTCCTTTCCGTTCCAGCAATAGCTGCAAAGGCTGTCGGCGGGAAGTCCCACTGCTCTGACAGTACCCTCCAGCGACTGGAATTCTATGGAAGTAAGCTTCAGACGACGGCATATTTCCTGACGAAGCTTTTTGCCACGCTCGGTATTGGTGTCGCTGTATTCGCTGATATACTTCACGCCCTCCGCGCCCTCAAGCTCGTCGATTATCTTTCTCGCGATAAGGTCAAGCTCCGAGGTGCTTCTGGAAAAATTCAGAAATTTGCAGCCGTACATAATGGGCGGACAAGCCGAACGCATATGTACTTCCTTTGCGCCGTTTGAGTACAGGAACTCTACGGTCTCCCTCATCTGAGTGCCGCGGACGATACTGTCGTCCACAAACAGCAGGCGCTTGCCCTCGATAAGCTCGTGTACGGGGATAAGCTTCATTTTTGCAACCTTGTTCCTCATGACCTGATTTTGCGGCATAAAGCTTCTGGGCCATGTGGGGGTGTACTTTATAAACGGTCTTGCAAAGGGAATACCGCTTTTGTTTGCGTAACCGATAGCGTGGGGTATTCCCGAATCGGGCACGCCGCACACATAGTCCACGTCGGGAAGAGTACCGTTTTTCATCTCGGTCTCCGCCATTATCTCACCGTTTCGGGTACGCATTGTCTCAACGGTCACGCCCTCGTATATCGAGTTGGGATAGCCGTAATATGTCCACAAAAAGGTGCATATATTCATATTTGTGTGACCCTCGGCAAGGGTCTCGCACTTTTCATGGGTGATCTTCACTATCTCGCCGGGAAGCAGCTCGCGGTAGGTCTCGTAGCCTAACTTCTGGAACGCGAAGGACTCAAAGGAGCAGCAGTAGCCGTTTACTCCCTTTCCGATAACGATAGGGAGACGTCCGTTCTTGTCCCTTGCGGCGATAATGCAGTCCTCGGTGAGAATGAGCAGGGACATAGTGCCGTCTATCTTTTCCTGCGCGTAGCGTATGCCGTCAACAAAATTGTCCTTTTGGGAAATAAGTGCGCCTATCAAAGCGCTGGAATTAACGCTTCCGCTGCTCATCGCCTCAAAGCTGGCGAAGCAGTTGTCCACAAACTCGTTCCTGAGCTGCACGGCATTGTTGATTATGCCGATATTACAGACCGCGTAAACGCCCATTTTCGACCTGAGCAGGATAGGCTGCGGGTCGCTGTCGCTGATACAGCCGATGCACAGTCTGCCGTGCATTGACTCTATGTCATTTTCAAACTTTGTTCTGAACGGCGAGTTTTCGATGCTGTGGATACTTCTCTGAAAGCCCAGCTCGGGGGAGTAGGCGGTCATGCCGCCGCGTCTTGTGCCGAGGTGGGAGTGGTAGTCCGTACCGAAGAAAACGTCGCTTATGCAGTCGTTTATCGTGGCTGCTCCAAAAAATCCGCCCATAAAATTTCCCTTTCCTATTAGAAGTTAGAGATTAGAAATTAGAGATTAAGAATAACTCACCCGCCCCCTTGAGGGGGCTTGATAAAGTTACAATGTGCAGTATTTAACATTGGGGGTGACTAAGCCCGCAGTGGCTTCACTGCCCAAAGATTCTCTTCATCATTTCCTGATAAGCTTCCTCTACGCCGCCCATGTCTCTGCGGAAACGATCCTTGTCAAGCTTCTCGTGGGTCTTGCTGTCCCAGAAGCGGCAGGTGTCGGGAGAAATTTCGTCCGCAAGAAGAATTTTTCCGTGGAATCTGCCGAACTCGATCTTGAAGTCGATAAGGTCAATGCCGTGCTCCTTGAAGAATTTCAGCATAAAGTCGTTTACCGCAAAGGCGTATTTGGAAATGGTATCAATTTCCTCCTGTGTGGCAAGACCAAGTCCCAGAGCGTAGTAATCGTTGATGAACGGATCGCCGAGATCGTCGTTCTTATAGCTGAATTCAAGTGTGGGACATTTCAGTGGAGTACCCTCCTCAATGCCAAGCTTTTTGGAAAAGCTTCCCGCCGCAACGTTTCTTACGATAACTTCAAGAGGAACTATCTCAACCTTTTTAACGATAGTCTCTCTGTCGCTGATCTCCTCAACAAGGTGGGTGGGGATACCCTCTTTTTCAAGGAGACTGAACATATAGTTGGTCATCTTGTTGTTTACAACGCCCTTGCCGCGGATAGTACCCTTTTTCTCGCCGTTGAAAGCGGTAGCGTCGTCCTTGTAGTCAACGATAACCATGTCGGGGTCGTTTGTTGCATAAACCTTTTTAGCCTTGCCCTCGTAGAGCTGTTCCTTTTTCTCAATGTTTGCCATTTTTAATTCCTCCATAAAACTTTATTTTAAAATAATTTTTACAATATCCTCAGGTTTGGACACTATATAGTCCGCCCCGGCTTCTTCAAGCTCCTCGCGGCTTCCTCCGCCGTATAAAACTCCTGCGGAATCAATTCCCACCGCCTTTGCGCCCTCTATGTCGTAGAACCTGTCGCCTATCATCAGAACCTGTCCCAAATCTGTCTCGCCGCACCGTTCAAGAGCGTCCCTTATCACATCTGCCTTGATGCCCTTTGAACCGTCGTTCGCCGCTCCGCAAACCGCTGTAAAAAATTTTTTTACCTCAAAATATGTAATTATCCTGTCCGCCGTATTTTCGGGCTTAGTGGTTGCCAGCGCGATCCGCTTGCCTGCGCCGTTCAGCTGCTCCAGAACGTCGTAAATACCCTCGAAAAGGGAATTTTCCGTTACGCAGCAATCCATATCGCAGTAACGCTCCCGATAAAAGTGAAAGGCTTTCCAAGCCTGTTCCTCGGACATTCCGCAGAAATTCGTAAATGAATGCATAAGCGGCGGTCCGAGAAATTTTTTGAGTACCGCCTCATCAGGGTATTCAAGACCCATTTTATCAAAGGCGTACCTCACGCAGTTAAGAATTCCTGCGCCCGAATCGGCAAGAGTGCCGTCCAGATCGAACAGGATAGTGCGATAATTTTTATCCATTGGACTTACCACCTTGACATATTTTTTCATGCTTTTTCAGATAAGCCTCTTTCAGTTCACGCGAGGGCTCTCCGCTCAACGGTTGGTTGAATTAATCCAATTCGGCAACCATCTGCTGCATTTTAGCGTCCTTTTCCTTAACGCCGTCTATCATTTTCTGTTTTGCCTCGGCAAGCTTGTCCGCGAGAGTATCGTCGGAAAGCGCAAGCATCTGGATAGCCAGTATAGCCGCATTTTTCGCGCCGTTTACCGCAACCGTTGCAACGGGTATGCCGGACGGCATCTGCACCGTGGCAAGCAATGCGTCCAGACCGTCAAAGGTGGACTTTATCGGAATACCGATAACAGGCAGAGTGGTGTGTCCCGCGATAACGCCCGCAAGGTGAGCAGCCATTCCCGCGGCGCAGATTATAACGCCGAAGCCGTTCTCCTTAGCCTTTGCCGCGAACTCCGAAGCAAGCTCGGGAGTGCGGTGTGCGGACATAACGTGTACCTCAAAGGGTACGCCGTAAGCCTTAAGCTCCTTGACAGCGTCCTTGACAATGGGGAAATCACTGTCGCTTCCCATGATAACAGCAACTTTTTTTGACATAAAATACCTCCGCTATTAATTTTTTAAAAACAAAAAGCTGTGAAAAGACATCACAGCTTAACGGATACACTTATTTTTTGGTACAGAAATTCCGCAGCAAAGGCGCAACTGCTCATGCTGCCTGCGAAGGATATACGAATACGAACGAAAGTCACTTGAATCCGACACAGCAAACCCTCCGTAAAAAATTTCCTACCTTTATATTGTACCTTATTTCCGTCCGAATTTCAAGTGTTTGACGAAAAAAAATTACATTTTATAAAATTTCTTATTTTAGTATTGCTTTTTTTGAGAAATATGTTAAAATAGTATTAGGAAAACCGAAAGCCAAGCTTTTGGTGTAAATTTCCAAAATTTTATCCGGAGGTGTTTCCCAATGGCATACAAAATTTCCGATGACTGCATCAGCTGCGGCGCTTGCGCGGACGGATGTCCTGTAAACGCAATTTCCGCCGGCGACGGCAAATACGTTATCGACGCTGCTACCTGCATTGACTGCGGCGCTTGCGCGGACGCATGTCCCGTATCTGCTCCTTCTGCTGAATAATAGATTCAGATTTGGACAGATTTGCGAACAATGTACTTAAAAATCTCCGTACTTTACTGTAGGGAGATTTTTTTGTTTTCGGATAAATTTTATAAATTTCTGTAACGTATTTGACTTTCATTCGTATTTATTTATGAGTACTCAAAAAGGGCAGGGAGGTGAAAATATGCCAACGTCGGATTTTGACGAGATATACAGGCTGTACGCAAAATATGTGTACCGCTATCTTGCGGGACTTTCCTCCTCGGAACAGCTTGCGGAGGAGCTTACCGCCGAGACCTTTTACCATGCCGTCAAAAACATAAACTCCTACAAAAGCGAGTACAGTATGCCCGTGTGGTTAAAGTCCATAGCGAAAAATTTGTACATCGACTATCTGCGGAAAAAGGAGCGGCAGAACGTCCCCATAGACGGTGAGGACTTTCCCGACGGTGCGGACGCGCTACTGATCCTTGAGGACAGGGAACAGGCGCTGAACGTCCACAAGGCTTTGCACACTATTGAAGAGCCCTATAAGGAGGTTTTCTCCCTGCGGGTGTTCGGGGAACTTTCCTTTAAAGAGATAGGCGGGCTTTTCGGCAAATCGGACGGCTGGGCGCGGACTGTCTTTTTCAGAGCAAAAGAAAAGATCATAAATAAGCTGAACGAACAGGAGTGATAACTATGAAATGTGAAATTATAAAAGACTTGCTTCCCGCATACTGCGACTGCGTTTGCTCGGCGGAAACTGCGGCAGAGATAGAACAGCACACCGCAAACTGCGCTGACTGCAAAAAGCTTCTGGAGAACTACCGAAGCGAAGTCGAACCGATAAACAAGGTCGAACCCGAAAAGCCGTTCCGCAAAATAAAGCGTGGCATTTTCCGCAATAAGCTTGCGATCGCCGTTCTGATTATTCTTTTAGCGGAAATACTTTTTGTCGTTGGGTATCTTACTTACGGACAGGTAGTTCGGTCGCCGTACCACCCAAGCTTTGAGACTATAATTTCCTCCCAAAAAGCAAAAAAGCTTGCAAAGAAATTCTGCGAGGGGGACGTAGATTATGTTATGGAAAACATTGCCACTTACGAAATCAGCCCTGCGCTGTATTCAACTATGGATGACGTAAACGAACATTGCCGAAACGCGCTTGCGGATTTTTACGAAAAATACTTCAAGGGAAAGAATTTGCAGATGAAATTTGAAGATTTTTTTGGCGGCAGTTACGACGAGTTTCAGTACGAAAACGAGGTAAATCCGCTGACGGAAATTCATATTTTTGACGGCAGCACGCCGCTTTTGAATATGTTTCTTTATGAACGCAGCGGCGGTAAGCTTGTGCTTGATATTGTCGGCTGCAATGTTGCGGTCAGCGAGACGGATATAGGGACGCTCAATTTTGCTCTCAATCCCAGAGCTCCCTCTGATTGGGTCGAAACGGCGATTTTAAATAATGCGAAAGATTTGGAAAGGTTTGAATTTTACACCCGTGACCTGACTGAAACGCCCGAGGAAGAACGTGCGCTGGCTGAAAACTTTTCTGATCTTATGGAGGATATGTTCTGCGAGAATGTTTTCTACACGTATTTTAGGTTTGACAAGGAAAACAGCAGATATCTGATTGATATGGGCTATATTTTCCGTGAAGAATCAAGCGGCAAACAGGCGGTATACACCCGTACCGTAAAAGCCACGTTGAAAGGAATTTTTTATCATTTTGAGGTACTCCCCGAATTTGAGCCTATAATAATTGACGACGGAATAAGCACAGAAAACCGTAAAAAACTGGAAAATCTATTCGTTTACTAAATATAAATAAGAACACAAAAACGGCGTTCCCCAAATCGGGAAACGCCGTAATTTTGTTTGCGAATATTAATTATTCGTAACGAATTTATTCGTTTATAGCTGTAACAACGCCGGAACCTACTGTACGTCCGCCCTCACGGATAGCGAAACGGAGTCCCTCCTCGATAGCGATAGGAGTGATAAGCTCAACGTCGATAGCAACGTTATCGCCGGGCATACACATTTCCTTGTCAGCAGGAAGTGTGATAACGCCTGTAACGTCTGTTGTTCTGAAATAGAACTGAGGTCTGTAGTTGTTGAAGAAAGGAGTATGACGTCCGCCCTCTTCCTTCTTCAGAACGTAAACCTGACCCTTGAACTTGGTGTGGGGGTGAATGGAACCGGGCTTACAAAGAACCTGTCCTCTTTCGATATCGCTTCTCTGAACACCACGGAGCAGTGCGCCGATGTTGTCGCCTGCCTCAGCGTAGTCGAGGATCTTTCTGAACATCTCGATACCGGTAACAACTGTCTTAGCCTTTTCGTCTGTAAGACCAACGATCTCAACTTCGTCGCCTGTCTTGAGCTGACCTCTCTCAACTCTACCTGTAGCAACAGTACCACGGCCTGTGATTGTGAATACGTCCTCAACAGGCATAAGGAAGGGCAGGTCTGCCTTTCTCTCAGGTGTGGGGATATACTCGTCAACAGCGTCCATCAGCTTCTGGATGCACTCGTAAACAGGGTCTGCGGGATCCTTAGAAGAGGAATCAAGAGCCTTGAAAGCGGAACCGATGATGATAGGTGTGTCATCGCCGGGGAACTCGTACTTGTCAAGAGTCTCACGGATATCCATCTCAACCAGCTCGAGGAGCTCGGGATCGTCAACCTGGTCAGCCTTGTTCATGAAAACAACGATATAGGGAACGCCTACCTGACGAGCAAGGAGAAGGTGCTCCTTGGTCTGAGCCATAGGTCCGTCTGTGGAAGCAACTACGAGGATAGCGCCGTCCATCTGAGCAGCACCTGTGATCATGTTCTTAACATAGTCAGCGTGACCCGGGCAGTCAACGTGAGCATAGTGACGCTTGTCGGTCTCGTACTCAACGTGAGCGGTATTGATCGTGATACCTCTTTCTCTTTCCTCGGGAGCCTTGTCGATGTTAGCGTAGTCCTCGAACTGAGCCTGACCCTTGAGGGAGAGATACTTTGTGATAGCAGCTGTAAGAGTGGTCTTACCGTGGTCAACGTGACCGATGGTACCAATGTTTACATGGGGTTTTGTTCTTTCAAATTTAGCCTTTGCCATTGGAATTTTCCTCCTTAATAAATGGATTAATCATACTGATATACTAATATTATCAGATTTTGAAATAAATTGCAAGTACTTCGTGCAATTTTTTTTAATAAGTTTATTCTGAGCCCTTGCTTCTTGCGGACATGATCTTTTCCGCGATGGAGCGAGGCACTTCAATGTAGCTGTGAGGCTCCATTGTATACTGACCGCGTCCCTGTGTCTTGGAACGGAGGTCGTTGGAATAGCCGAACATTTCGGAAAGCGGAACGAGAGCGTCTACCTGAGCAGTGCCGTTGTTGGTCTCCTGACCGAGGATCTGACCGCGGCGAGCGTTGAGGTCGCCGATAACGGTACCCATATAGTCGTCGGGAACGATAGCCGCAACCTTCATGATAGGCTCGAGAATGCAGGGGTCTGCTTTCTTCATAGCTTCCTTGAACGCCATAGAACCGGCGATCGAGAACGCCATTTCGGAGGAGTCTACCTCGTGGTAGGAGCCGTCGTAAAGAGTTACCTTAACGTCAACAACCTGATAGCCTGCGAGAACGCCTGCCTTCATAGCGCCCTGGATACCCTTGTCAACAGCGGGAATGTATTCCTTGGGAATAGCGCCGCCGACAACGGAGTTGATAAACTCGTAGCCCTTGCCGGACTCGTTGGGTTCAACCTTGATCTTAACATGACCGTACTGACCTTTACCACCCGACTGACGAGCGTACTTGTGGTCAACATCGGCAAGCTTCTTGATGGTTTCCTTGTAAGCAACCTGAGGTGCGCCTACGTTAGCCTCTACCTTGAACTCACGGAGGAGACGGTCTACGATGATATCAAGGTGAAGCTCACCCATACCTGCGATAATGGTCTGACCTGTTTCCTCGTCTGTCCATGTTCTGAATGTGGGGTCTTCTTCAGCAAGCTTGGAAAGACCGATACCCATTTTCTCCTGACCTGCCTTGGTCTTAGGCTCGATAGCAAGCTGGATAACAGGCTCGGGGAATTCCATGGATTCAAGGATAATGGGAGCCTTGGGATCGCAGAGCGTATCACCTGTAGTAGTATTTTTCAGACCAACGCAAGCCGCGATATCGCCTGCATAACAAGTATCGATATCTTTTCTGTGGTTGGAGTGCATCTGAAGAATACGTCCCATTCTCTCGGAGTTGTCCTTAGTAGCGTTGAGAACAGTCGCGCCCGCGTCAACCTTACCGGAGTAAACTCTGAAGTAGCAGAGCTTTCCTACGAAGGGGTCGGTAGCGATCTTGAACGCCAGAGCCGCAAAAGGCTCGCTGTCGGAAGAAGGTCTTTCCTCTTCCGCTTCTGTATCGGGGTTCACGCCCTTGATAGCGGGAACGTCCAGAGGAGACGGCATATAGTCTACGATAGCGTCGAGAAGCTTCTGAACGCCCTTGTTCTTGTAGGACGTACCGCAGGTAACGGGAACCATAGCGTTTGCGATGGTAGCCTTACGGATGCACTTCTTGATCTCGTCTATCGTGAGAGTTTCGCCTCCCAGATATTTTTCCATGATATCATCGTCCTGCTCGGCAACAGCCTCCAGGAGCTTTTCATGGTATTCGGCAGCCTTGTCAGCCATATCTTCGGGAATTTCCTCCACGCGGATATCCTTTCCAAGGTCGTCGTAGTAAACGTATGCTTTCATTTCCACTAAGTCGATGATGCCCTTGAAGCTGTCCTCGCTTCCGATAGGGAGCTGAATGGGAACAGCGTTACATTTAAGTCTGTCAAGCATCATGTCAACAACGTGGTAGAAATTGGCTCCCATAATATCCATCTTATTTACATAAGCCATACGGGGAACCTTATAGTTGTTAGCCTGTCTCCAAACGGTTTCAGACTGAGGCTCAACGCCTCCCTTTGCACAGAAAACAGTTACAGAACCGTCAAGAACTCTGAGCGAACGCTCAACCTCAACTGTAAAGTCAACGTGGCCGGGAGTGTCGATAATATTGATTCTATGACCCGCCCAGTGCGCTGTGGTAGCGGCGGAGGTAATTGTGATACCTCTCTCCTGCTCCTGCGCCATCCAGTCCATCGTCGCGGAACCCTCGTGAGTTTCGCCTATTTTATGGTTTACACCGGTATAAAACAGGATACGCTCGGTGGTAGTGGTTTTACCTGCGTCAATGTGAGCCATTATACCAATATTTCTGGTTTGTTCAAGTGAACAATCTCTTGGCATAATATTTTCCTCCAATTCACCGCGTCCGTCATACGGCGGACACCGCGGTCATGCGGCTTTTACCAGCGGTAGTGTGCGAAAGCCTTGTTTGCCTCCGCCATCTTGTGGGTATCCTCACGCTTCTTGCAAGCGCCGCCCAGACCGTTGGTAGCGTCGATAATTTCAGCTGCGAGTCTTTCCTTCATGGTTCTTTCGCTTCTTGCTCTTGCGTAGTTGGTAAGCCATCTCAGACCGAGAGTCTGCTTTCTTTCGGGTCTTACCTCCATAGGTACCTGATATGTGGAACCGCCCACACGTCTTGCCTTTACTTCGAGCAGAGGCATGATGTTTTCGAGAGCCTGCTCGAACACCTCAAGAGCGTCCTTGCCTGTCTTTTCGGCAACGATCTCAAATGCGCCGTAAACGATCTTCTGAGCAACGCCCTTCTTACCGTCCAGCATGATGTTGTTGATAAGACGGGTAACGATCTCGGAATTGTAAACAGGATCGCATAAAACCTCGCGTTTAGCAATATTACCTCTTCTTGGCACAATACTTCCCTCCTTCATAGAAATGCTATCATAGGTACTCGTTTCCCCTATTCAAAACAGGGACACGCACCGGACCAATGCAGAGGCGTTCATCTATATAAATGAATCACTCCGCACGAATCATAATGCGGTTTCATTGAGTTTACGATAATTGTAAGACATTCCGGCAATAAGCTTTAATGCATTACTTAGCCGCGCCTGCCTTAGGCTTCTTAGCGCCGTACTTGGAACGAGCCTGATTTCTCTTGGCAACGCCCTGAGCGTCCAGCGTACCTCTGATGATGTGGTAACGCACACCGGGGAGGTCCTTTACACGTCCGCCTCTGATAAGAACAACGGAGTGCTCCTGAAGGTTATGACCGATACCGGGGATATAAGCCGTAACTTCTGTGCCGTTAGTAAGTCTTACTCTGGCGATCTTTCTCATAGCGGAGTTAGGTTTCTTGGGGGTAGCGGTTCTTACCGCGGTGCAAACGCCTCTCTTCTGGGGAGCGCTCTGATCGATAGCGATCTTCTTCTTAGCGTTGTAGCCCTTCTGAAGAGCGGGAGCCGTGGATTTCTTTTCAAGAACAGTTCTTCCCTTGCGAACAAGCTGGTTAAAGGTTGGCATAATATTTCTCCTTTCCTCAAATATTTATGTTATACTATTTCACGACCTAAATGTGTACAAAAAATTCAAACAAAAACTTGCGTATATGGTTTTTGTGCAGAATTTTTTCTTTCACATTGGAAGTGAAATAGTATTAGAAGCCGTACGGAAAACGCCGTCCGACATCAACACACCTAAACATTATACACGTAAAAAAACTGTTTGTCAAGCATTTTGAACAAATTTTTCCGTAAATTTTCTACATACGGCAAAATTTGTATCATATGTATGACAAACAGTCAAATAATGTGATTTATTTAAGTATTTTGACCTATACAAAGACCTGTAAATCCTGTAAGCTCCTGCAATATTTTCCCCCGCTAAACGGGATATATACATATTTGCAAAGCCCGAACGGCTCACAGATCGGTGAAATTTCCTCCCGACGACCTGAGATTTGCGCTGTCGCCGTCAATGACTTCGGCATAGAAACCCTTTTTCTTTATCGCGGCTCTTTTAAGGATACCGAGGGTCACGTTCACCGCGGCAAACAGTATCGTTGCCGCAATAAGCTGTCCCATAAAAACGTTGGACACTATCAGTTCAAACACAAAAACCAGCGCCATAATGACCGCCATGACAAGCGCGGCTTTTTCCGCGATGCCGAAAATTATTATACGCTTGTCCGCGGCAATGTACTCGGCTTCGTTGCGCTTGCGCCACATTTCGTATTCCAGTCTCTTCTGATCCTCTTTTGCGGCGTCTTTCTCCACGGACTTTTCGGTCTTCTCATTCTCGGCGGTAAGCTCGGCGTAAAGCTCGGGAGACGCCCCCGCAAGCAGATCCTTTTTGATCTGCCGCATATTTCCCGCCAGAGTTTCGACCTGAAGCTCCTCCTTTTGGTCAAGCTTCATGCGCTTTATGCGGCTGACGTTTTTCGCGGACGGATCCTTGCTCTGATCGTCCATTTTGCCTGCTTCCACATATTCCGCGCCCGAAAGCAGCATACCGCGTATCTTCATGCACAGATTGCAGCCATACATAATTAGGTGGGCTTTTGTACGTTCGTTTTGGATGCCCTCCTTGTCCCTGAGATAAACGACGGTCTCGGCGGTATACTCATAAAGCAGCAGCGTGTCTGCCAGATAGGAAGCCGCCGTCTTTTGGTTTTTGTGTACCGAAGCGTATTTTTTTTCGTAGTCAGCACGGCAGGAAAGATATTCCAGCATATCGCGGCTTGCGGTAAGCGTGAGCTTTTCGTCGCCGTACTTAATGATACGCGCCTTGATATCCCTTATCTTCGTGAAAAAGCCGTCGCTGCTCAGGTACACCGAGGAGCTTTCCATCATAAGGTACTGACTTGTCAGCTCCCGTCTGAAGATCGCTTTAAGATTTCTTCCGTCCATATCCAGAACGGAACCGTAATTTGCGTAGGCCTCCTCGTAGCTTTTTTTGGCGAAAAACGCGTCCGCCGAGGACATAAAGCGGTACATAGCTATCTCGCTGTCAGCGTCGATGTTGTGATTTTCTTTTTTTCTGAGCGACTTCACCGAGTCCGTCCAGCCGCATACGGAGCACTTAGCCATAGTTCCGCTGATGTCAAATTTATTTCCGCATATAGGGCAAATTTCAGAATGCTGTTCTGCCATATGATATCCTCCTTGCCGTTCAAAAAATTTCCGCAGATTCGTGCAGCCCTTATTTCAAAGCTATTTCCCGTCCCGGAAGAGCAATTACGCTTGCCGGCAAATTACGGCGGCATGGGTAAAGGCTCAGCCTTTTGTTAGGGGTATTATACCATAAATGTCCGCCGTTGTCAATTGAAATACGGCTGTATGTGCTGAAAACAAAAGGAGGACGGCGCAAAACCGTCCTCTTTGATCCCCGATTATTTCATCAAGAACATGATCGCTCCCTCGAACCATTCCGGGAACTGTTCGCCGTACATTTCATACAGCTGCCTGTACTCCTCCGGTGAATATTCCTTCAGGAACTGCATAAGCTCAGCGCCGTTTGTCATAAGAACTACCACCACAATTACAAGCAGTACGATCGGTATTGCAAGTCCTATAGCCGAGGTGATTATTCCCGCTGTAGACATACCCTTTCCCACGGGAAGCTTTTTGCTCTTAAAGACAATCCCCAGAATAATGCCGATAATAGGCATAAGGAAAAGGAACGGGAACGAGAACATGAAAAGTCCCGTGCAGATAGAAATTATTCCCAGCACAAGAGAAGCCACCGCCATGCCGGTAGACTGCTGCTGTACATAATACTGAGACTGAGCAGCGCCCTGCCAGCCGCCCTGCTGCTGATACGGATTATACCCCTGATAATTCTGCGGGTTCGCGTTCTGCTGATACTGACCGTTCTGAGGAGGGACATTATAGGGCTGCTGGTAAGGCTGTCCGTTCGGGTTCTGCTGGTACTGACCGTTCTGCGGGGGAACATTGTACGGCTGCTGATAAGGCTGTCCGTTCTGCATCTGCTGACCCTGCATGGGCTGCTGATTGTAGGGATCGTAACCCTGTCCCTGCTGATTCTGCACGGGCTGCTGATACGGATTCTGAGGATCTGCGCCGTTTTTTTCCTCGTTAAAAGGATTATTGTTAAATTCGTCCATGTAAAAGATGCTCCTTTGTAAAAATTATATTAACCTAATTATACATAAATATTTTACAAAATGCAAGTCTTTTTGTAAAAAAGCAGCTTATTGTTTAGACGAGACAAGATCAGTCTTGCACCGCTCATACAGATATTCTGTAGCAAACTGTATTTTTGTGGCGTTGAAGCCATTTTCAAGGGGATATATAAAATAAGTGTTGTCAAGGGTGGACAGCGTAACGCACTGTCCCTTGCCGCGGTAGTCGTACTCGGTGTGTATCGAAGTCATGGTCAGCGGGGCAAAGGAAAGCGTCCTCTCGGCGGTGTCACCGTAGTCCCTGAAAATAAGCCTGAAACCGTCTTTGTCATGGATAAGCCTGCCCTCGCCAAGGTCTATAAAGTTTACCGCGTTGGGCAGGGACTCAATCTTCACCCGCATATCCAGACCGTACAGTCCGCCGTCTATTTCCTTTTTTACGCACTCCCGCTCCCATTCGTACCAGTCGGGAATGTGGGAAAATTCGTCCTCCGAGCCGTCGGGACGAACCATTCTGCCGTACTCGGTCATAATACGCTTTGCACCGCATTTCCCGCAGGAAATCTCCGCGCCGCTTGTGTGCATTTCAAACTCCGCGCCGCATTCGGGACACCTGTAGAGCGGCAGTTCAATACCCTCCGCACGCTTTTCGTAGGTTATCGCCATTTTGTTTTGGTACTGGTATTCGTACTCGTCGTAGCTTAAAAAATCCGCAAGCTTTGCGTTTATATCTTCGACGGAAGCTTTTCTAAGCTCCTCGCGGGTGTACAGTTGGGTTATGGTCGCGTCCAGAAGTACCCCCTTGCGCTTGGTGAGATTCCATATCGGGGACTGCAAATAATTCCCCCGCATATTAAGGGTGACAAGCGGGACGTCCAGATATTTTGCAAGCTTTCCCACCGATTCGGGAAGCTCGGAGCTTGTTCCAACGTTTGCGTATCTTGCTTCGGGGTACAGTACCAGTATGCCCTTGCGCTCCATGACCTTTTTGATGTTTTTTATCAGCGCGATATCGTTCACGAATTTCCGCGTTCCGAGGCACCCAGCCTGACGGTACAGCCATTCGCCGTAGTTTTCAAAGCCCTCCAGCTCGGAGACATAGTTCGCTCTGTAGGGGAAAACAGCCAGCGGGGACACGATAAAGTCCATAAAGGCATGGTGAGTACCCAGAACCAAAAACGGCGGCTTCAGACCCTTCATGTTGACGCGGTTTATCCGCAGCTTTGAGGGAGCGGTTATTGCCTTGCACAAAAGCCATATTGCAGGCATGAAAAACAGGTTCTGCTTCGGCGGCACGCGGTAACGGTCAAAGGGAGTAAGTACGGGAGTTTTCTTTTTCATGTCAGCACCTGCTTTCGCTGTTTGCTTTATCCGCAAGAAGATACTTTCTTATCGGCGGGACAAAGCTGAGTATCAGATACAGCAGACCCGTGCCGAGGAAAGAAAATCCCGTGGGTGTGAGCCTGAAAAGAAGCATATTGTGTACCTCTCCCGTGACGGGATTATATATCAGCAGGGACATTGCAACTCCCGCCGCAACGCAGAGCAGTCCCACCCAGTTTATGCCGCTGGTGTAGTCGTAGGCGTGATGTCCCTCAAGACCGAACGCCGAGCGCATATCAAGCTTCTGCTTTCTTACGAAGAAGAAGTCCGTGAAAAGCAGTGCGGCAAGGGGCGCGTAGATACAGGCGCTTATTGTCAGGAACGAACCGAAGTACTCCACAATCTTTCCCCATACGCACAGCAGACCCGCGTAAACCGCAAGTACTATAATAAGCGTGCGGTAGTTTGCACGTCTGAACGAGGATTTGAGCATTACTCCGTATATGTACGAGCCTACAGCCTGAGTGCCGATATTGGCAAACGCCACCAGCAGAAGCGAGCTTAACGCAAGCGCGGGAACGGAAAGCGTTGCAAGCATAAGGGTAGGGTCGTCTATCATCTCGCCTGTAACGTACTGCATTGCGATAGCCATTACAGCTCCCACAACAACGAAAAACGAGCCCGAAACGCCCTGTCCGATAACGCCTGCCCAGAAGCCCGCGGTCTCCTTTTTGGCAAGTCTTGGAACTTCTCCCATTCCGCCCACAAGGGTTATTACAAACGCGAAGTTTGCCTCGATTGAAATTATGTACGGGATAATGCTGTCGGAATATCCGCTGTCCGCGGGACGGTAATTCCATATCACGTCAAAGGGCACTTTTGTGAAGCCTACTACAACAACGACTGCTCCCAGCGCAAGCAGCAGGGGAACAAGTACACGCGTGGTATATGTGATCGCGCCAATTCCCTTATAGGCGATAGCCGTGCCTATTGCAACGCAGAGAAGTCTCAGCAAAAGCGGCGCAAAGCTTGGAAGTGTCACACCGAAAAGCGCGGCAAGGTTTCCCATTGAGGAGGCGAACAAGTCCGCGCAGACCGCGTACCAAGGGTAGTTTATAATGATTATGACCACGGTCATCAGCGTGACGCCCTTGTGTCCGAATACGGCTTTGAGCCATATCCATATGTCTATTCCGTACCGCACCGAAAGTATTACGGGAAGCTGATATATCGCCAGCATAAGGATAGCTCCCGCGAACGCTCCAATAAGAAGCTGCTTGAAGCCCACTAAAGTTGCAAGATACGAGCCCTGCGTATAGCTCCATGTTGCTATGCAGTACCCCGACAGTATCAGCACCGCGTCCAGAAAGCCGTAAAGCTTTTCCCTGTTCAGAACGGGAGCAATGCCGAAAAGGGCTTCCTTTTCGATCTGTTCGTTTACATTTCCGCTCATCTTATAAATCCCCCCGCAATTACTAAAATAAGACATACCGCGCATACCGCCGCGAGAACTATGTAGTCCTTTTTACCGAATCTTTTCGGGAATTCGCAGTCCTCCGATTCCATTTCGGATATCCGCTTTTCAATCTCGTCGGCAAGCTTTTTGTCGTATTCGTTTGATCTTGACATAATTGTCAACCCCTTTCTTTGCATATTATACATCATATAATATTATTTGTCAATAGGTATGGGCAATTTTTTGGAAATTTTTTATAGTGTCAGACCTATAAACAGCTACAGCGGAAAAATTTTTCAAAAATGCTTGACAACTTAAAAACGGTGTGCTATAATAAAATGCGTTGATTAATTTCAGCAATGCGTTGCTAGCTCAGCTGGATAGAGTGACTGGCTACGAACCAGTAGGTCAGGGGTTCGAGTCCCTTGCAGCGCACCAGCGGGGAAGCCCCCGCGGGCATAACCGCTCACGCAGTAAAATGCGGGAGCGGTTTTTTTATACGGTGGCTTCCAAAAAAACAGGAAAGAGGTCGATTTTATGGATATCAAGGCAAAAATCGAAGAGATCGCAAACAAGGTCAAGAACGACAAAGGCTTTGCGGACGAGTTCAAGGCAAACCCCGTAAAGGCTGTTGAAAAGGTGATCGGCATGGACTTGCCCGACGACCAGATCAACAAGATCGTTGACGGTATCAAGGCAAAAATTTCCGTTGACGGCGTTAAGGACAAGGTTGGCGGTCTGCTGGGCAAGCTCGGCAAATAAAACTGATAAAAACGCGGCATTTCGTATGTGGAATGCCGCGTTTTTCTTTACAGTTTACTTAATGCCGTCGGGATTTTTTTCGGTGAAATTCCAGCCGTCGCGGCACATCTGAGCAATGTCCGCCTTGGCTTCCCAGCCGAACAGAGCCTTTGCCTTGTCGGTGTTTGCGTAGCAGGTAGCGATATCTCCGGGACGGCGGGGAGCTATCTTGTAGTTCACCTTTTTGCCCGAAGCTTCTTCAAACGCGCGGACAACCTCCAGTACGCTTGTACCCTTGCCAGTACCGAGATTTACCGCTTCCGTACCCTTGTGCTTCAGAGCGTAATCGACCGCGCACAGGTGTCCCTTTGCAAGGTCAACAACGTGGATATAGTCGCGGACGCCCGTTCCGTCGGGAGTATCGTAATCGTCACCGTACACGCTCAGGCAGGGGAGCTTTCCCGAAGCAACCTGCGCAACATAAGGCAGGAGGTTGTTGGGAATGCCGTTGGGGTCTTCGCCGATAAGACCGCTCTCATGCGCTCCGATAGGGTTGAAGTACCGAAGCAGAACAACGCTCCATTCCTCGTCGGCTTTTGCGGTATCGGTAAGTATCTGCTCGATCATTACTTTTGTGTAGCCGTAGGGATTTGTCGCCGAGGTGGGGTATGTCTCGACATAGGGCACGGGATTGTTCATGCCGTAAACCGTCGCGCTTGAGGAAAATACAATGTTCTTGCAGCCGCCCTCACGCATAGCCTTGATAAGCTCAATTGTACCCGAAATGTTGTTGTAGTAGTATTCCACAGGCTTTGCGCAGGATTCGCCCACGGCTTTAAGTCCCGCAAAGTGGATAACTGCGTCGATCTTGTTTTCCTTAAATATTTTGAGCGTACCCTCGTAATCGAGGATATCCGTTTCGTAGAACTTGAAATCCTTGCCCGTGATCTTTTTGATGCGGTTCAGCGCTTCGGGCTTTGAGTTGGAGAAGTTGTCCATAACAACAATATCGTGACCCGCGTTAAGAAGCTCCACACAGGTGTGGCTGCCGATAAAGCCCGCGCCGCCGGTTACAAGAATTGTACTCATAAAAAATCATTCCTTTCAAAAATCCTCTGTAATTATTTTACATCATTTCAGCCGATTTTTCAATACCCATTTTCCGATATTTAAGAATATTTTACAAGATTACGCCGTGCAAAAGCTGTAAACTTTAATAAGCGAACGAAATTCCAACCATTTGTATAAAATTTTTGTTTACCTATTGACAAATCTGTACGGGAGTGGTATACTATACTTTATTACACAACAGCGTTAAAGCTTAAAATCAATAAATTATGCTGTCATAGAAAGGTGATCAAAATGATTTTAGTACTCAAACAAAACCCCGAAAAGGAAAAGGTGGACTCCCTTATCAGAATGCTGGGAGAAAAAGGTCTGTCCACAAACGTAAGCGAGGGCGCAAGCCATACTATTATAGGACTTATCGGCGATACCTCACATCTGCCCGTCGACCTTATCTCCGCGCTGGATATCGTGGAGAGCGTTACCCGCGTGTCCGAGCCGTTCAAGGCTGCAAACCGCAAAATGCATCCCGACAACACTATTGTGGACGTTGGCGGCGTCAAGATCGGCGAGGGATATTTCCAAGTGATTGCGGGACCCTGCTCCGTTGAAAGCGAGGAGCAGGTGATCGAGGTCGCAAACGACGTTAAGGCAAGCGGAGCAACACTTCTCCGCGGCGGTGCGTTCAAGCCCAGAACTTCCCCCTACGCCTTTCAGGGGCTTCACGCGGACGGTTTGAAGCTTCTGCTTGAAGCCAAAAAGGAGACAGGTCTGCCAATAGTTACCGAGATCATGAACGTTAACCATGTTGAGCTTTTTGCCGACGTAGATCTGATTCAAGTCGGCGCAAGAAATATGCAGAACTTCGACCTGCTCAAAGAGCTTGGAAAGCTCCGCAAGCCCATACTTCTGAAGCGGGGACTTGCAAACACCCTTGAAGAATTTCTCATGTCCGCGGAGTACATCATGGCGGTCGGAAAGAGTCCTGTAATCCTCTGCGAGCTCGGTATCCGAACGTTCGAGACAAAGACAAGAAACACTCTCGACCTCTCCGCAGTACCTATGCTGAAAAAGCTTTCCCACCTGCCCGTTATCATCGACCCCAGCCATGCTACGGGTATCTCGTGGATGGTGGAGCCCCTTGCGAAAGCGGCGGTTGCGGTCGGCGCGGACGGTCTGATGATCGAGGTACACAACAACCCTGCAAAGGCTCTCTGCGACGGTGCGCAGTCTCTCAACCCCGAGCAGTTTGACATGCTTATGAAAGACATCAAGCGCAGAGTTGAGTTCGAGGGAAAAACAATGAACTAAAGCAGAAGTCTGCAATGAAAACGGCTTGTCCTGCGGGACAGGTCGTTTTTTTGTCTGTTTTTGTTTCCTAAGGATAAATTTTATGAATTTTCAAATAACTTTTTTCGCGAAAACACTTTCATTTTGATTAAGATTGTGTTATAATCGAAATATATATTGCGTATCAGAAAGGAATTTTTACTATGAAAAAGCTTATGCTCGGAAATGCCGCGTTTGCAAGAGGTCTTTACGAGGCGGGCGTAACGGTGGTTTCAAGCTACCCCGGCACACCCTCCACGGAAATTACCGAATACGCGGCGGAATATGATGAAATTTACGCCGAATGGGCTCCCAACGAAAAGGTCGCTATGGAAGTCGCTCTCGGCGCGTCTATTGCAGGTTCACGTTCTTTCTGCGGAATGAAGCACGTTGGTCTCAACGTTGCAGCTGACCCGCTCTACACCGCGTCCTACACGGGAGTAAACGGCGGCATGGTTATTGCCGTTGCCGACGACCCCGGTATGCACTCATCTCAGAATGAGCAGGATTCCAGACATCACGCCATTGCTTCAAAGGTGCTTATGGTAGAACCCTCCGACTCTGCGGAGTGCAAGGATTTCGTCAAGACCTCCTTTGAGCTTTCGGAAGAATACGACGTACCTGTTATCGTCCGTATGTGTACAAGAGTTGCCCACTCTCAGTCGGCTGTGGAGATATGCGACAGGGTAGTACCCCCTCAGAAGGAATACACTAAAAATCCCCAGAAGTACGTTATGATGCCCGCATTTGCACGCGGCAGACACGTCTTTGTTGAGGAACGTACCAAAAAGCTGACCGAGTACGCCGAGAAGTCTCCCCTTAATAAGGTTATAGACAACGGCGGGGAAATCGGCATCATCACAAGCGGAATTTCTTACCAGTACGCCCGCGAGGCAATGGGAGACAAGGCTTCCTACCTGAAGCTGGGAATTATAAATCCTCTGCCCGTGGAGCTTATCAAGAATTTCTGTTCCAAGTACAAAAAGGTGTACGTTATCGAGGAGCTTGACGACATCATTGAGACCCACTGCAAAAAGCTGGGACTTGACGTTGTCGGCAAGGAGCTGTTCGGCTACATAGGAGAATTTTCACAGGCTATAGTTGCGGAGAAGCTTTTAGGCGTCAAGAACGAGACGGTTTCCTTTGACGGAAACGTGCCTGTACGTCCTCCCGTTATGTGCGCAGGATGTCCCCACAGAGGACTTTTCTACTGCCTGTCCAAAAACAAGATCACGGTTTCGGGCGACATCGGATGCTACACTCTCGGAGCAAGCGCTCCATTGGCGGCTATGGATACCACAATCTGCATGGGCGCGTCAATATCCGCTCTCCACGGCTTCAACAAGGCACGCGGCGAGGAAGCGGAGAAGTCCACAGTTGCGGTAATAGGCGACTCCACCTTTATGCACAGCGGTATGACGGGACTGGTAAACATTGCCTATAACTCCACCAACTCCACGGTAATAATCCTTGACAACTCCATTACGGGAATGACAGGTCACCAGCAGAACCCCACCACGGGAAAAAATCTCAAGGGCGATCCTGCCGCCGCGGTAAATCTGGAGGAGCTTTGCAAGGCGATCGGAATAAAGCGCGTCCGCGTTGTAGACCCCTACAACCTTGCGGAAACGGAAGCCGCCATCAAGGAGGAGCTTGCAGTTCCCGAAGCTTCGGTAATAATCTCACGCCGTCCCTGCGCGCTGCTTAAATATGTTAAGCACAAGCCCGCTCTTAAAGTGGTCAGCGACAAGTGCAAGGGCTGCAAAATGTGCCTGAAGCTTGGCTGTCCCGCCATTTCGGTAAGAGACGGAAAGGCTGTTATCGACCATACACAGTGCGTCGGCTGCGGTATCTGTACCGAGGTCTGCAAGTTCGGTGCGATAGAGGATTAAGGGGTGACATTATGCCAAAGGGTGCATTTGACGAGGAGCATACTCCACCGCCTGACAGCGAAGCCGCAGACGAGGGAAATTCAAGCGCGTTCATTGTGGCAAAGGCTGTTGTCGGCGCGTTTATCGGTTCTATTCCCGCTTCTATACTGTGGATAAGTCTCGGCAGGGTCGGCTATATCGCTTCGGTGTGCGGATTTTTTATGATATTCGGTGAGATGTATCTGTGCAGTCTCCTTACAAAAAACGAAAAGGACATGAACATTGAAACGGCAATTGTCGTTTGTATCGTGGTCACGATCATTATGGTGTACCTCTGCGAAAGAGCGGTCTGGTCGTACGATCTGTACTATGCTCTCGCTCCGGAATGTCCGTCTGTGGGATTCTGCTTTGTGCATTTTGAGAAGCTTATCACAGGCACGGAGATAAGCGCGGATTTCGATTCGGCACTTTTCAGGAGCTACATCTTCGCCGCGATCGGAGCTGCGACAAGCTCTTTCAGAGCGCTGAAGTTTCAGCAGTAACGCAACCAATTCGATTGGAGGAATTTATGACACTTCCGTCAATTTTAGCCGTTGCGGCAGGAGGAGCAGTCGGGGCGGTGCTTCGGTATCTGATAAGCCTGATACCGTTTAATGGGAATTTCCCGATAGCAACGCTTGTCGCAAACATTCTCGGTGCACTTGTAATCGGTTTTATATCGGGATTTGCCGCGTCCGGTACGGCTGACAAAAACGCCGTGCTGTTTCTTAAAACAGGAGTGTGCGGCGGCTTTACAACGTTTTCAACGTTTTCGCTGGAATGCTTTCAGCTATTTGAAAGCGGGAAAACACTTACAGGTTCGGTCTATGTTGTGCTGAGTCTTTCGGGCTGTCTGCTCGGAGTATGGGCGGGAACAGCTTTAGGCAAAGCGGTCTTTAACAAATAAAATTTGTCCTGCCTGTCAAGGGCGGTCACATCTGCAAAAAAATCGGAGGAATGATTTATGAATACAAGATCAATTATGATAGTAGGCGTGGGAGGACAGGGTTCTCTGCTCGCTTCAAGGCTTCTGGGCAACGTTCTGCTTGCTCAGGGACACGACGTTAAGGTGTCCGAGGTACACGGAATGTCCCAGCGCGGAGGCTCGGTTGTTACCTATGTTAAGTACGGCGACGAGGTATGGTCTCCCGTTATAGAAAAGGGCGAGGCTGACGTTATAATATCCTTTGAGCAGCTTGAAGCGGCAAGATGGCTTCCCTACCTGAAAAAGGGCGGAAAGCTTATCACCTCCACCCAGAAGCTTGACCCCATGCCCGTTATCACGGGAGCGGCTGAGTATCCCGACGATATCATCGAAAAGCTGACTGCGGCGGGCGTTGAGGTAACTGCTGTGGACGCTCTCGCTCTTGCGGAGCAGGCGGGTATCGCAAAGGCTTCAAACGTTGCGCTGATGGGCGTTGTTGCGGCTAAGACCGACTTTGACGACAAGCTCTGGCAGGACGCTTTGGAGCAGTGCGTTCCCCCGAAATTTTTAGAGCTTAACAAAAAGGCATTTGAGCTTGGAAAGGCAAGTGCATAAACTGATTTTGGTTCGGGAGGACATTGTATGAAAAAGCTGTTGAGTATCATTGCTGCCGCGGCGATAATCGCTGCGCTGTCGGGCTGTACGGAGAACGTATCGGAAACGGTCAGCACCGTTGGGGAGACGTCTTTGCAGTCCGCGGGAGAAGCTCCCGAAACGAATGAGGCTTCCGATACGGAGAAATCCTCCGAGACCGAGGAATACGCTGAAGAAGCCGTTGACGAAGTAGAGGACGACATTGCCGAAGATGACGAAGAAGCCTATGCCGAGCCCGTTGACGAGCCTGTGGAAGAGCCTGTTGACTACGCGAAGCTTATGCAGGGACTTCCCACAAACGCGAAGCTTTACGATATGGACAGCGACAATATTCCCGATATGCCTGAATTTACGCTGTCCACGGACGGTCTGTCCGAATATGACAGTCGTGACGTTTCACGCGCCAGACTGCGGATAAAGTCTATCCTCGAATGCGCCGTAAGCGGCGAAGTTCCAGCCTATAAGTCGAGCGGCTATGTATGGCAGAGTCCGCAGCAGCTTGCGGGAATAAGGCTGAACGGCTGGGAGATCGCCGACGAAAAGCTTGTCACGGACGGAAATATACGCTACGAGGTCACGGTGACGATGGACGTTGCCGAAAGCAGCAGCGAATTTGTGACCGAGGGCAGGGGAGACTATCTTATGATATACTGCCCCGACGAGGACAGCAGCTTCCTGCCGCTGCGCAAGGTGGGCGAGCTGGACGAAAGCCGTCTGCTGCCGTCATACGGCGACCCTAAAGCTTACGTTGACCTCTGCACCTACTACACGGCTTATTTCAGAAACTTTTTCAGCGGCGATACGATAGACGATCTTTCCGCGCCGAATGCTGCCAACAGTGTGGAGAGCGCTGTTTTCTGCGCTTATGTTGCGGCACGTCGCGCAGGCGGCTTCAGCGATACCGACAACGGCATTATCCCCTACGACGAGTTTAACGAAACGCTGGAAAAGATACTCGGCTTTTCCGCGGACGCGATAGGCGCGAAAAACAATCTGTACTACAACCCGGACGAGGACACTATAGAAATTCCAGGTCGCGGCACAAGCTGGATATGCGGCTGGCTTGCGGAGGACACCGACGGAGACGAGGACGGCACACGCGTTGTTACCATAGACTACTACGAGGACGACTTTTATCTTGTAAAGTCGCGGACTGTCAGATATACCGTCCGCAATAACAACGACGGCACCTGCTCCATGCTGAAAATTGAGCGGCTCTTTACCTCTGACAGAGGTATTTTGGCAGGAACTGTATAACCCATTATTGAACAAAGCGCAATATCGGCTATGCCGACAAAATAAACTACAGGAGGACGATCCAATGGAAAACTACTGGAACAAGGAAATCGAGTGTATGTCCCGCGAGGACATGAAGAAGCTTCAGGACGAACGTCTTGTGAAGCAGGTAAAGCACGTATGGGACAACGTGCCTTACTACCGCAAAAAAATGGAGGAAAAGGGCGTTACCCCAGACGACATCAAGTCTACGGACGATCTCTGGAAGCTGCCTTTTCTTACCAAGGCTGACCTGCGTGACGCTTACCCCTACGGACTGCTTGCAAAGCCTCTGGCTGACTGCGTAAGAATACAGTCCACAAGCGGAACTACAGGAAAGCGCGTTGTGGCTTTCTACACTCAGAACGACGTTGACCTCTGGGAGGACTGCTGCGCAAGAGCGGTAGTTGCCGCGGGCGGCACAAACGAGGACGTTTGCCAGGTCTGCTACGGATACGGTCTGTTCACGGGAGGTCCGGGACTTAACGGCGGTTCTCACAAGGTAGGCTGTCTGACCCTGCCTATGTCCTCCGGAAACACCGAAAGACAGATACAGTTCATGCTTGATCTTGGCTCCACTATCCTTTGCTGTACGCCCTCCTACGCTGCCTATATCGGCGAAACTCTCCACGACATGGGCTACACCACCGACGATATCAAGCTTAAAGCGGGTATCTTCGGAGCTGAACCATGGACTGAAGAAATGCGCCGCGAGATCGAAAAATCCCTCGGCATAAAGGCTTACGATATCTACGGACTTACCGAGACCAGCGGTCCGGGCGTGTCCTTTGAATGCTCCGAGCAGACGGGTATGCACATCAATGAGGATCATTTCATTGCTGAGATAATCGACCCCGACACGGGTGAAGTCCTCCCCGAAGGCTCAAAGGGCGAGCTTGTTTTCACCAGCATTACAAAGGAAGCTTTCCCGCTGCTCCGCTACAGAACCCGTGATATCTGCGTGCTGACGAGAAAGAAATGCTCCTGCGGCAGAACCTTGGTAAAAATGACCAAGCCCATGGGCAGAAGCGACGATATGCTTATCATCAGGGGCGTAAACGTGTTCCCGTCCCAGATCGAGACCGTTCTCATCGAGCAGGGCTACGCGCCTAACTACCAGATCGAGGTTGACAGAGTGAACAATACCGATACTCTGGACATCAACGTTGAGATGTCCGCAGAGCAGTTCTCCGACACCGTAAAGGATATCCAGCAGAAGGAGAAGGAGCTTGTGGACGCTATCAAGACCATTCTGGGAATTACTCCCAAGGTTCATCTTGTATCCCCCAAAACTATCGCCAGAAGCGAGGGCAAGGCTGTCCGCGTTATCGACAAGCGCAAGCTGCACGACTAAAAGGCTGTCCGTTCGGTACAAACCATTAAAGGAGGAAACAGTATGTTTATTAAGCAGTTATCTATTTTTGTGGAAAACAAACCCGGAAAACTCAGCGCAGTAACAAAGCTTCTCAGCGACAATGATATTGATATCCGCGCCCTTTCCATCGCTGACACAAAGGATTTCGGTATCCTCAGGCTTATCGTAAACGATCCCGACAAGGCGTGCGAGACCCTTAAAAACGCGGACTGCACAGTCTCGATGACAAACGTTATCGCTATCGGCGCAGAGGATAAGCCCGGCGGACTTACGGGCATAATGGAATGCCTGTACGCGTCCAACATCTCGGTGGAGTATATGTACGCGTTCATCACCAAAAAGGCGGGCGAGGCTTACGTTATTATCCGTGTGGACAACAACGACAAGGCTTTGGAAGCCCTGAAAGAAAGCGGCTTTGCGGTACTCACCGCCGCCGAGGTATACGATATGTAATTTCTGCCCAAGGTCAGGGCATAAGAAACCCGCGGGAAAATCAGACGAATAACGATACAGAAGTATCCTTTCGTCTCGGCAGAGCAATTACCTTTACCGTCAAACTACGGCGGCAAGGGTAAAGGCTCAGCCTTTTTCCCGCGGGTTTTACTTTATGACATCAAGCTATTTCGATTCATAGCCTACAGGCAGATACACGCTTACAAAGCTGTCGTCCCTGAACGGAGAGGCTGTGTAAGTATACTCGTTGCCGCCGAAAGAAATTTCCTCGGAGAAGCTGTCATGGCACTCTTTGCGGACTTCCTCAAGCGGCGCTCCGTACGGACTTACCGCGCTTATCTTTTCGCGGCTGTCGCTGACTATGCTGCCGCCGCTGATAACGGTCTCGCCCTTTGCAGAGCCTACGGAAACCTCCGCGGAAGCGGCGATGTGCATTTTGAAAGCACCTCCCGCAACCGTAACATTTCCCGTACCGAAGCAGTCGCCAACGCCTGTTGCGCTGTTTCCCTCGGAGAAGATATTGTACTTGCCCGAGTCGATCTTAATATCAACGTTTCCGTTTACGGCTCCTATGGCAACGCTGTTCTTAGACCGTGCAGACAGATCATAGCTTCCGCTGCCGAATACCAGAGAGCCGCTGCCGTTTTCAAGAGTACCTATGCAGCAGCAGTTGTCTCCCGAACTGGCGATTGCGATGACAGAATTGCTTTCGAGGTTTACCTTTCCGTTCTTTGAACCGATAGACACAACGTTCTGTCCCTGCGAGTCTATGTCGATATTGCAGTCCTTCAGTTTGATATCAACGCTTCCCGTGAACGCGCCGATACCTATAACGGTCGTGCCCTTAAGCTCCGCGGTGACAAGTCCTCCCGCAATAGTTACCGCGGAATTTTCTCCGCCGAAGCCGCCGCCTATGGCAGCAAAATTTCCCGACTGGGAGGTGATGTTCAGACTGCCGCTGATATCGACGGTTATCGAGCCGAAATCCTGTAAATGGTCGCCGCCTATGATAACGCCGTTTGTGTTGTTAATGTCAACATTAAGCTGACCTCCGCCTGTTATGAGCAGGCTGCTTGAAGCGGGAACGCGTATGCCCTCGTATGACAGGGAGTTTTTCCCGCACACACAAAGCGTAACGTCGCAGTTTTTTCCGAGCGTGATCGCGGGAGCTTCAAGTCCGAAAACGTTCACGCCGATAATATTTATCGTACCCTTATAGTCGTCGGGACAGCTTATTCTCATGCTTACCGAGTGAGTGGTATTTCCCGTAAGGTAAACATTTTCCGCATCGATAACTATGTCCGTGTAGCCTTCTACCGCAAGGGCTGCAAGATCCTGCGGGTCTTCGGAACTGAGAACGTAGGTTTTTTTCGTGTAACCTACATTTTTAAGATTTATGCCAAGTATTTCTTCCTTTATTTCGGGCGGGATCTCCGACAGCACCGAGGGATTCGGCTTGCTTGTGTAGTAACCCTGAATAAGGTCAATGCCAAATGTAATAAGCACTTCGAGCTCTTCCTTGGTCTCAACGCCCTCGGCAAGAGCCTTTATATCGTGATTGTGCGCAAAGTCGATCATGTTGGAAACAAGGTGCTGCTTCTGCACATCATCATTTATGTTCATAATGAGCGAGCGGTCTATCTTGATGAGCTCGGGCTTCATTGAAATAAGCGTGGATTCGTTGGCATAGCCTGTTCCGTAGTCGTCCATAGCCACGAGAGCGCCCTTGCTGCCGTATCTTTCGCGTATAAGCTCCAGACTTTTCGGAGTAATCTGCATTCCCTCGGTGATCTCTATTACCAGATTTCCGAATACCTCGCTGTAAGCGCCGTAAATTTCGTCGTACTCCTCGTCGGTGATACAGCAGTTAGGGATAGTATTCACGAACAGCTTTTTGCTGCCGAAAAGCTCGCGGTTATCAAACAGGTATGAGATGGTCTTTGAAAGGGTCATATATTCCACAGCAGGGGAAAGTCCCTGTTCGCCTGCGATCTCCACCACATCAAGGGGAGAAAGCTTTATGCCGTCTATTTCCTGCGGTCTCATAAGAGCTTCGTAGGCGTATACGGCACCGGTATGCGCGTCGACTATAGGCTGGAAATAATAGCTGACAAGACTCTCGGTGATGATTTTTTTGAACACCTGTATCTTTTTGAAATCGTATGCGCGGAGAACGTAATTCGCTCTGTCGAATTCAACCGGAGCCTGAGCCGCAGAGGATTTCGCCTCAAACGCCGCATAGTCCACCGCGGAGATCATTGTACCCGCGTCGTTTTCCTCTTCGCCGAAAACGGCGTAGCCGCAGTATACCTGTATATATTCGCTTCCGTCCGTTTCGGAAAGCGCCTCTTTAAGTCCCGTAAACAGCTTATCCGCATATTTTCGGCAGCCCTCCTCGTAGGTGTCCGTAATAAGTACGCAGAACTCGTTCGTAGCGTTTCTGCCCGCAAAAATATTGTGGGGATTTTCAAATTTTTTAATAAAAGCCGCTGATTTTGCAACCACCCTGTCTGCGGCGGCAGCGCCCTTAAACGAGGAAAGCTTATCCACGCCGCTTATCAGAAGATTTATCAGACCCACGTTTCCCGTCCGTGAGCCGGAAACGGACTGTACCTTTGAAATAAATGCGTCGCGGCAGAGCAAGCCGGTTTCTCCGTCGTAATATTTAAGGCTTTTTATGATATTGCGGCAGGAGATAAGCTCCGATATGTCGGAGATCATAGTATACTCGTAATCCGCGTTTTCATATGTGTTTATTTTTATCCAGCTTTCGGGACGTGCAGCCATGTAGACGTCCGCGCCCGCAGAGGAGGGATATGCTATCATATCCAGCACAAGCTTCTTGTAGTCGGTGTCGTCCAGAACACTGCCGGGGATTTCAAGACCCGTTATCTCCGAAACCTTTCCCGAAATATAAGCTACCTCGTTTTTCTTGTCGTACCTTATTTCAGCGTATCCGTCGATCTTTTCGACAAGACTTTCCGTACTGTTTATGCGTTTCATCATAGAGTTGAAAACGACAGCCGACGCAGCAGTCGCGATCAATGATGAAACAGCGGCAACGGTCAGAAAAACGCTTTTGACCGAAGGCAGAAAAACGATCGCCGCCAAAGAGGCAAACGTAAGGGTCATACATATGAATGCGATCCGTATAAAAAGGATACGCTGCTTTTTTTCGTTTTTCATATGAATATGGCTCCTCTCAAAGTAAGTCTATTTTATTGATTATACATTATTTCCATAAAAATATCAATATTTATTTTAAAGCTTTGTGTATCCTGCACAAAAACCTTATTAAAATATAGTAAAAAGGGTCAGCCTTTTTTCAGCTCGGAGATAACGTTTATAAAGCTTTCCACATCGTTGAAGTCCTTGTTTACCGAGGCAAAGCGCACATATGCCACCTGATCTATCTCTTTAAGCTCCCGCAGGACGATATCGCCGATCTCCGCGGAAGTGATCTGGGTCTGCATGGTATTTGCGTAATAGCTTTCCACGGTATCCACGATCCTGTTCAGATCTTCAGCCGACACGGGACGCTTTTTTACCGCGGTCGAAAGACCCTTTATCAGCTTGTTTCTGTCGAAAAGCTCGATCGAGTCGTCCTTTTTAAGAACCAGCAGTACCGGCATTTCCACGGATTCATAGGTGGTAAATCTTTTTCCGCAGTTTGTACACTCGCGTCTGCGGCGTTTTTTCCCGTCAACGGGGCGGGAGTCCACGACCTTTGTATCTTCAAAACCGCAAAACGGACATCTCATAACGGACGCTCCTCTCAGCTTAATAAATGTTTAATAATTATAACATATTAGATATGATTTTGTCAAGATTTTTGGATAAAAATAGGGTTTTAAGTAAATTTTGAGCGGGGAGCCCCCGCGGGCACTTGCATACCGTGCAAGTCTCGCCATACAAATCAAATAAATCAGGTAACCGGAAAATCTACCCGCCCCCTTGAGGGGGCATAGCCAAATTAATAGTCCGAACATTTTACGTAGGGGGTGACTCAGCCCGCGGGGGCTCCCCGCTTGATTTTCCCGAGAATTTTGCAAATTATGTTGAAAAATTTGCTCGACAATGCTATAATACTTTTATATGCCGATTCAAGACGTTTCACATGGAGGTCTGCAAGTGAGAAAGGTGAAAAGATACAAAAACCAAAGGAGAGTAATAATTTTGCGCGGAATAAAATATTTATTGATAATAACGGCGCTGCTTCTGGCGCTGGCTTTTGTACTTACCAAATTCGTGTTCAAGGGCGATAAGGACGCGGAAAGCGCCGAAAGCGAGACAGTTACAGTCTCGGTGACGGAGACAACGCCCCCGCCAAAGGAGGACGAGAATATCGACAACAAGTGGGCTATGTTCCTTGTGAACAAGAAAAATCCGCTTCCCGCCGATTATGACAGCAGGATCGAGACCAAGGTGGTCTTTGAAAGCTGGCGGGAATATTTCCTTGACGTGAGGGCGGCGGAATATCTGGAAAAAATGATCGAGGCTGCCGAAAAGGACGGTATCGACCTGTACGTTGTATCGGCGTACCGCACCATTGAATACCAGCAGCAGAACTTCGACAACAGCGTTCAGGACAGGGTAGACAGGGGAATGAGCTACGACGACGCTTACGCCGATACCCTTGCGGAGGTGGCGCTACCAGGCGAAAGCGAGCATAACGCGGGTCTGGCTCTGGACATAATGGTGGAGGAGTACCAGAGCATGGACGACGACGGCTTCGAGGATACAGAGGCGTTCGCGTGGCTTGACAAGCACGCCGCCGAGTACGGCTTTATCCTCCGTTACCCAAAGGGCAAGCAGGAAATCACGGGAATAATCTACGAGCCGTGGCACTACCGCTTTGTGGGAGTGTACTACGCAAACGAGATAAAGAAAAGCGGTCTGTGTCTGGAGGAATACTACGAGCAGCAGGGCTGGGTGGACGAAAACGGAAAGGCGACGAAAATGCGCGGTCCTTGGGACGAGGACAAGGAAAAGGACGTTCCCGCGGAGACCACCGTTCCGAGAGAGACCGAACCCAAGAAAACCATGGCGACCACCCCATACTCCGAGCAGAAAGTCACCATTGTGGTGTAAGTCCTAAAAAATGTAATTTGCGTCACGGAAAAATTTCAGGAAAATATTGATTTTTTTACCGCGGTGTGATATAATTATATAATACTTTAATAATGCAAAGGAAGTTGAACTTATGCTGGATATTAAATTTGTCCGCGAAAATCCCGACGCGGTAAAGGAAAATATCAAGAAAAAATATCAGGATTCAAAGCTGCCGCTGGTGGACGAGGTCGTAGCTATCGACGCAGAACTGAGAGCCGCCAAGACCGAGGCTGACGAGCTGAGAGCAAACCGCAACAAGGCTTCCAAGGAAATAGGCGCGCTCATGGCTCAGGGCAAAAAGGACGAAGCCGAGGCTGCCAAAAAGCGGGTAACGGAATTTGCCGACCGCCTTGCCGCTCTCGAAGCCAAGGAGACGGAGCTGAGCGAAAAGCTTACCAAGGACATGATGGTCATTCCCAATATTATCGACCCCTCTGTTCCCATAGGAAAGGACGACTCCGAAAACGTGGAGCTTGAACGCTTCGGCGAGCCTGTTGTTCCCGATTTTGAAGTGCCCTACCACACCGACATTATGGAAAGCCTTAACGGTATCGACCTTGACAGCGCAAGAAAGGTTGCGGGAAACGGCTTCTACTATCTTATGGGAGACATCGCCAGACTTCACAGCGCGGTAATCTCCTACGCCAGAGACTTCATGATAAACAGAGGTTTCACCTACTGCGTGCCTCCCTTTATGATCAGGAGCGGCGTTGTTACGGGAGTTATGAGCTTTGCCGAAATGGACGCCATGATGTACAAGATTGAGGGCGAGGATCTGTACCTTATAGGTACTTCCGAGCATTCCATGATAGGCAAGTACATCGACACCATTGTTCAGGAAAAGACCCTGCCCCACACGCTGACCAGCTATTCCCCCTGCTTCCGCAAGGAGAAAGGCGCTCACGGCATTGAGGAGAGAGGCGTTTACCGTATCCACCAGTTCGAGAAGCAGGAAATGATCGTTGTCTGCAAGCCCGAGGACAGTCCCGAGTGGTTTCATAAGCTTTGGAGAAACACCGTGGATCTGTTCCGTTCGATGGATATACCCGTCCGCACCATCGAGTGCTGTTCGGGAGACCTTGCCGACCTTAAGGTCAAGTCCTACGACGTGGAAGCTTGGTCGCCCCGCCAGAAGAAATACTTCGAGGTGGGAAGCTGCTCCAATTTGGGTGACGCTCAGGCAAGACGTCTCAAGATACGCGTAAACGGCGAGGACGGCAGAAAATACTTTGCCCATACCCTCAACAACACGGTGGCGGCTCCGCCGAGAATGCTTATCGCGTTTCTGGAAAACAACCTCTGCGCCGACGGCTCGGTTAAGATACCCGAAGTCCTCAGACCCTACATGGGCGGCAAGGAAAAGCTTGTCCCCGAAAAAGGCTGAGCCTGAACGCTGAGACGGAATAAAAGACGTTTCTATAGGCATATCGCATAAAAAATAAATGCTATTTTTTATGAATAAGGTTTATTTAGATATTGACAAATTCCTTTTTTAGTAATATAATTAATTATATAATGTGTCGGATATTGTCCGAACTCAGATCCGCACACAAAAAATTGGAGGGAGTTTTTTATGAAAAACTTAAAAATATCAGCCAAACTTCTTATATCATTTGGTCTGGTACTGCTGCTTATGATCATAACGACCGTGCTGACTACCGTTTCTGTCAGCCGTATCAACGAAAGCGCTGATACATTCTACAAAGTATGTTACCTTAACACACAGCAAGCCGAAAGTATCTCAAAGCATCTTCACAGTGCGGCAAAGAATATGCTCGGCGCAATTCTCGACAGCGAGGATGCTGACATCAAAAGCAGGATTGAAGATGCAACAGCAGACTTTGAGGCTGCCGGTGCGGGTATTGCATACCTCAGGGAAAATTACAAAGGCGATATGTCTGACGTTGACGGAGTTTCTAACCAGTTTACTACAATAAAGGAATATTTTGACGACTTCACTGAATGTGCATACGCAAATCAGGTGGACGAAGCCTTCGCAGTATATGAAGAACATATGATGATGGCAATCAGAACTGCTATTTCCCATTCCGACAATATGGTTGACTTTGTAGACCAACGCAGCACCAATGAGTACAATATTATGCACACTACCGGCGTGTCAACAATGATAATCGTTATAGTTGTTTCCGTTGTAGCGGTCATCATCGGACTTGCAATGGCTACCTACATCACAAAGGTGATCAGTAAGGGTGTCGCTGAGGCTGAAGTAGCTGCTGAAAAGATGACGGCAGGCGACTTTAACATTGATATTACATATGAATCCGGAGACGAGATCGGCGTTCTTTGTAAAAGTATTAAGAAATTTGCCGGCGACATGAACAAAATTATTGAGGATATCGACAATATTACCGGCGAGCTTGCAGACGGCAATCTCACCGTACAGAGCCATTGTCCGGATGCATATGTTGGTTCGTTCGCTACGATCAATACTTCTCTGACCAGCCTTACCGAAAAGTTAAATGAGATCCTCGGCAGGATCAACGTGTCCGCAGATCAGGTATCCTCCGGTTCCGAGCAGGTATCCGGCGGCGCACAGGCGCTTTCACAGGGTGCTACCGAGCAGGCTTCCTCTATTGAAGAGCTTGCAGCTACTATCCATATAATTTCCGAGCAGATCAACGATAACGCTTCAAACGCTCAGGAAGCAAGCGGCAGAACAGATGTCGTTGTTAACGAGATGAACCAGGCTAACGACAAGATGAAAGAGCTTGTTGGAGCTATGGACGAGATCAGCGCTTCCTCCGACGAGACTCAGAAGATCATCAAAACTATCGAAGATATCGCATTCCAGACAAATATCCTTGCTCTTAACGCCGCCGTTGAGGCTGCAAGAGCGGGTGCGGCAGGCAAGGGCTTCGCAGTTGTTGCCGACGAGGTAAGAAACCTTGCAGGCAA
>JAIEDQ010000198.1 GCA_029067895.1 Oscillospiraceae bacterium
TGTTCATGCCCTCTTTCAGATTGTACTCAGCAAGAATTTTCTCGTGTATGTAGATGCGCTCGTCCGTATCAAAGATCACGCACATCGTGCTGCCCTTATAGGCGGAAATTTCCGTGATCCTCATAATTATTTAACGGGAGTGAATTCCTCGAAGTCGTCGTCCGCGTCGATAATGACGTTGACAGGCGGCTTTTCGGGAGCTGCCGAAGCTTCGGAAACAGCTTCCGCCGCGGTTTCTCCCGCAGCTGCCGCGGCTGCTTCTTCAAGGGCAGCGGCTTTCTTGCTCTTCTTGGAGGTCATAACGATCTCGTTGGATTTCTCCCTTATCTTAGCCTCGATCTCCTTCATAGCTTCGGGATTGTTTTTAAGCCATTCTTTGGTATTATCGCGTCCCTGACCGATCTTGTTTCCCTCGTAGGAGAACCACGCGCCGCTCTTGTTGATGATGTTCAGATCGACAGCAAGGTCAACCACTTCGCCCTCGCGGGAAATTCCCTTGCCGAAGTACAGGTCGAACTCGCACTCCTTAAACGGCGGGGACACCTTGTTCTTTACCACCTTGCACTTGGTGCGGCTGCCGATAACGTCCGAGCCGTTTTTGATAGCCTCGCCCTTGCGGACTTCGATTCGTACCGAGCTGTAGAATTTCAGCGCGCGTCCGCCGGGAGTGGTCTCGGGATTTCCGTAGATAACGCCTATCTTTTCACGTACCTGATTGATGAAGATTGCCACGCAGTTGGATTTGGAAATTACCGACGTAAGCTTTCTCATCGCCTGAGACATAAGCCGCGCAAGCTGTCCTACGTGGGTATCGCCCATTTCGCCGTCTATCTCGGCTTTGGTGACCATAGCCGCAACCGAGTCCAGAACGATAACGTCCAGCGCGCCCGAACGCACAAGCGCTTCGGCAATTTCGAGAGCCTGCTCGCCGCTGTCGGGCTGTGAGACCAGCATATTGTCTATGTCCACGCCCAGAGCCTTTGCGTAAACGGGGTCGAGAGCGTGCTCAACGTCGATGAAAGCGACCTCTCCGCCCATTTTCTGGGCTTCCGCAACTATCTGCAAAGCAACGGTAGTCTTACCCGAGCTTTCGGGACCGTACACTTCCACAATTCTTCCGCGTGGAACGCCGCCGATTCCGAGAGCCATGTCAAGGGTCATTGAGCCTGTGGGTATCGCGTCAACGTTAAAGTCGGCAGCCTGACCCAGCTTCATTACCGCGCCCTTGCCGTACTGCTTTTCAATGTGCGCTATTGCGGCTTCGAGAGCCTTTTTCTTTTCGTCCGAGCCTGTGAGCTTGACAACCGATTCTTTTTTCTCAGCTTTTTTCTTCTCTGCCATAATTTACCTCCAGAAATCAAAAAATCGAACATTTTTTCTTATTTTAACATTTTTCCCCGAATACGTCAATAGCTTAGGGAAAATTTTCATAAATTTTTCTGAGAAAAGCCGATCGGTACAGGTCTATTCATTGCCGTCCGTTTTTCCCGCTTCAAGCTCGATAAAGTGCCGTGCCGCCCTGCCCGAACGCCCGCTTCTCCTTAGAGCATAGGCTTCCGCGCGGATCAGCAGGTCGGGAGTGACTTCAACGCCGTACTCGTCGGCAAGCTTTTCCACTATCTGTAAATAAGTATCCTTATTCGGTTTAAGGAAAGCCACCTTTAACCCGAACCGCTCCGACAGTGAGATCTGTTCCTCGCGGGTATCGGAAGCGTGAACCTCGTCCCCCTGACGGCTTGAAAAGGTCTCCCTGACAAGATGGCGGCGGTTGCTTGTACAGTAGATAGCCGTGTTTGAGGTCTTAGCCGCCGCGCCGCCCTCCAGAACAGCTTTCAGCGCGCTGAAATTGTCGTCGTCCGCGGAGAAAGAAATGTCGTCGATAAAAATAATGAATTTAAGGGGATTTGCGGCAATTTTATCTATCACCGCGGGAAGCTCCCCAAGCTGCGCTTTTGTAAGCTCGATAAGCCGCAGACCCATATCGCGGTACTCGTTCACAATAGCCTTTACCGTTGAGGACTTTCCCGTGCCCGCGTCGCCGTACAGAAGCACGTTTTGGGCAGGCTTGTCCCGAAGCAGGGACATTGTGTTGGCGATGACATTTTCCCGTTCAAGCTCGTATCCCGACAGCTGTGAAAGCCTTTGCGGGTCGGGATTTTTTATTGGGACAATATTTCCGTCCTTGAAGCAGAACGCGTGGTATTTTGCAAAAATTCCAAATCCGCGGGTGTGCAGAGCGGAAACTCTCTCGCGGTAAATTTCCATAAAATCCGCTTCGTGGACGCTCCAGCGGGAAAAGGGTTCTCCCGTTCCGACGGCAGACCAAGCCTCGTCGGAGGTAAGCTGTGAAAGCTCCTGCAAAAAAGCAAGCTCCCGCCGTGCCGCCGCGTCTATTTCGGCAGGGACTTCCCTGCGCTCGGATATCCTTTTTATATAGGGATTTTCGTCCTCGGCGACCGTCTCGATGAGGAAATCGGTCAGGGAGTCGCCGTGCTCGTAAAGTCCCGAAACGAAACTGCCGTAGCTTTCGGGCGTTGGGTCAGCAAGGAACGCCAGAAGCTTCGCCGCGGTCTTTTCCCTGAGTATCCCTCTGAAAACCGCAAGGGACTGTAATTTTTCCGCATATTCTTTAAGCATTTGTATCAGCTCTTTCCGTTAAAATACTATTAATTATACCACAAAATACTGATTACGTCAAACGGTAAACGGCAGATAAATTTAGCGGGGAGCCCCCGCGGGCACTTGCACACCGTGCAAGAAAGTCACACCCCTGCGTAGAATGTTCAAACTATTAATTATGTTTTGCCCCCTCAAGGGGGCAGGTAGATTTGTCGACTACCTAATCTATTTCGTTTTTGTATGGCGGGGACTTACTTCCCATATAGAACCAGTTCCCCGCTAAATCAAAATTTATCGCTTAACCAAAATGTTGACTTTTCCATTTTGCAATGTTATACTATTTACATTAAATCAACAAGACCCGAAAAGGAGTGCATTACCATGAAGCTTGCGGAAGCCTTAAATCTCCGTGCGGATATCGCAAAACGCCTCTCCCAGTTGAGCGAACGCCTTGCCGCAAACGCCAAGGTGCAGGAGGGCGACAGTCCCGCGGAAGACCCCTCGGAGCTGCTTGAAGAGCTTGACCGTCTCACAAAGCAGCTTGAGGACTTGATATCCCGCATAAATCTCACCAACAGCAAAACCCTATCCGATGCAAAGACCCTCTCCGCAATGATCGCTGCCAAGGACACTCTTT
>JAIEDQ010000199.1 GCA_029067895.1 Oscillospiraceae bacterium
CATGAACGGAAAACAGCCTTTACAGCGCCCATGAGCTGCTCCTTAGGATCGGAGGGGAAGTCCTGACCGATCTTGGATTTGTACTCAGCCTTGAACTGATTTGCAAGCTCCTTCAGGTCGTCGGCAGTAAGGTCAACGTCCTGCTTAACGCCCTTCTTTTCCTTCATAGCGTCGATAAGCTGCTCGAAGTATTTCTTGCCGACTTCCATAACAACGTCGGAATACATCTGGATAAATCTTCTGTAGCAGTCCCAAGCCCAGCGGGGGTTGTTGGACTGTTTAGCCATAACCTCAACAACGTCCTCGTTAAGACCCAGGTTAAGGATGGTGTCCATCATACCGGGCATTGAAGCTCTTGCGCCGGAACGAACGGAAACGAGGAGGGGGTTCTCCTTGTCGCCGAATTTCTTGCCTGTAATTCCTTCCATTTTGCCGATGTATTCGTTGATCTCGGCAAAAATTTCATCATTGATTTTTCTTCCGTCCTCGTAGTACTGAGTACAAGCCTCGGTAGTGATAGTGAAGCCCTGAGGAACGGGGAGACCGATGTTGGTCATTTCGGCGAGGTTAGCGCCCTTACCGCCGAGAAGCTCTCTCATGTCAGCATTTCCCTCGGAGAAGAGATAACAGTATTTTTTTGCCATTGGTATTACCTCCAAAAATAAAATTTACTTCGCGCGCGGAATATTACCAAAATAAGGAAATATTCCTATGCACGACCATAAATATATTATAACAGATATTCTTTCCATTTTCCATACTGATTGGCAGGAAATTTAAGAGCCATTTTTTGTGCAATTTGCACAATTCACCCAAAAGAAACGGAAACAAATCAAATTCTCTTGAAATTTCCGAGGAAATGTGCGATAATAGAAAATAGAATTTATTTAATAATTATCTACATTTTCGGAGTTGTGTATCTGTCAAAAACAAATCAAATACATTGACAAACCGATGTTATGAGGATAGAGAATATGGACTATGCTTTCAGAAAATGCAATGAGACAGATATTAAATTTATATACGAGCTAAAAGAAAAGTGCTTTAAATGGTTTGTAGAAAAAATATACGGCTGGAATGAACAAATACAGCTCGAATTAACACAAAAAGAAATGGATAAGCATATGGCTGATATGAGTATCATTCAGCATGAAGGTACTGATATAGGTGTATTTACTTTTTATTACGATGATACCGGCGATGCGTGCGTCGGAATGTTTGCGATATTGCCTGAGTATCAGGGAAAAGGAATAGGAACACAAATTCTGACAAATGTTTTGGAAGAAAATAAAAATGTTAGAATTTATTTAAGAACATATAAAGAAAATCCTGCAAGAAATCTTTATCAAAGAGTAGGATTCAGGAAATATGATGAGACAAAAACCCATTGGTTAATGGAATGCAAGCCCTGATTTATCGGGCGGTTGCCTGCATTGTTTTAAGACAAAAAATGAGAACACTTTCCCGAAAAGGGAGTTAATTATTCATTAGTTAGAGGGAGTTTTTTTATGAGCAACACATCTTCCTGCGCAAACTGCGCCGTCATTCTGGCGGGAGGACAGGGAAAAAGAATGAAGTCGGAGCTTCCCAAGCCTATGTTCGAGGTGTTGGGCGAGCCTATGCTGGAGTGGGTAATGTCAGCCTGCGAAAAAGCGGACGTTAAAGATATGTGCATTGTAAAGGGCTATAACGCGGAGGTAATCGAGAACTACGTGGGCAGCCGCTGCGCTACTGTTTTGCAGTCTCAGCGCATGGGTACGGGTCACGCGGTCATGATGGCTGTGGACTGGTTAAAGGAACGTCTTGACGGGAACGTGCTTATCCTCTGCGGGGACGCTCCCTTTATCGACAGCGATACCATCACCGCTTCTCTGGAGCAGCACATTAAACAGGACAACGCCGTTACCATTATCACTTCCGAGGCGGAAGACCCCACGGGCTACGGACGCATACTCCGCGGCGCAAACGGCGTTACGGGAATTGTCGAGGACAAGGACGCGACTGCCGAGCAGAAAGCTATCCGCGAAATAAATTCGGGCGCGTACTGGTTCAAGACCGAGCGTCTCCTTGAAGCGTTAAACGAGATAAAGCCCAACAATTCGCAGGGAGAATATTACCTTACCGATTCGGTCTATATCCTTATAAATCACGGTTTCCGCGCGGACGCTTACATTTCCCCCAACCCCAGCGTGGTAATGGGCGCAAACGACCGCAAGGGTCTGCTTAAACTGAACGACATGGCAAGAGCCGCCGTTATCGACAGGCTTATGGACAACGGCGTTGAATTCCTCTGCACCGACGGCGTGACTATCGGCAGGAACGTTGTTATAGGCGCGGGTACAAAAATTTTGCAAGGTACTATTATAAAGGGCGACACCGTTATCGGCGAGAACTGCACTGTGGGTCCCAACTGTCTTATAGAGGACTGCGCGGTGGGAAACGGCGTGACGCTGAACAGCGTTCAGGCATATCAGTCCCGCATTGACGACGGAGCGAAGATAGGTCCGTTTGTTCACATAAGACCTAACAGCCATATCATGGCAAAGGTCAAGATAGGCGATTTCGTGGAGGTCAAGAATTCCACGGTGGGCGAAAGGACTTCCGTTGCTCACCTTACTTACATCGGAGACAGCGACGTAGGCTCAAACGTAAACTTCGGCTGCGGAGTTGTTACCGTCAACTACGACGGCGAGAACAAGCACCGCATTACTATAGACGACAACGCATTTATCGGCTGCAATACAAATCTTATTTCCCCCGTAAAGGTAGGCAAGAGCGCCTACACTGCGGCGGGCACTACCGTTACAAAGGACGTTCCCGACGGCGCGCTTGCCATTGAAAGAGGGGAACTGCATTTCAAGGCGGGCTTCGGCGATAAACGTCTAAAAAGCAGGAATAATAAAAAGTAATGTCAAGGGTCGGTGAGCAGGATGTCCAAAATGAATATTGCCTTGCGCTTTGAGGGCGAAAAGCTTTTTGCAGAGACGGAAATTTCCCTTGACAGAAATATTTCGGAGCTTAACTTTATACTTAACAGCGGACTTGAAATAAGCGGAGTTTCCTGTGATGAAAAGTCCGCCGACCCGATAATAGAAGCGGTGTACGAACCGCTTTTCTGCGCGGAGGTAAAAAAGTATTCCGTAAAATGCGGCTCCGATTTCGGCACGGTCAGAATTTGCTACAGCGGCAAAATAAGCGGCTGGCACAACATCGTAACCGACGATATTATCGAGCTTAACCGATACGGCGTATGGCTTCCCTGTGAGATGTCCTGCGAAGCGCAAAGCTTTTTGACCGTAAGCGGCTGTGAGGATTATTTCCTCGTAAAGGGCGAATTTGACGGAAGCTTGTGGCATTACAGCGCAGGCGAATGGGATATGAATATTATTCTTTACAGAAAAAG
>JAIEDQ010000002.1 GCA_029067895.1 Oscillospiraceae bacterium
TCTCCGTTTACTTTTTTCCAGCCTGCGGTGTGACCCGTAACGATAATATCGCTTACGTTGCTGAGGCTGTCGATAGTTCCGCAGATGGAATCGCAGTCGCGTCCCTGCCAAAAATCGCCGTAGCCTTTCGCGTTGTCGCTCCAGATGCCGAGGTACTTGTGTGCGGGAATAAATTCGACCTTTACGTGTGCGTCGGTAAGAACAGTTTTGCTCATAGTTTTTTCTCCTCTCAGATTTTGGTAATATTCGGGACTGAGAACTACCTGCCGTACAGAAAGCGGGATAGGAACGGGTTCTCTCCGATAGGACGCAGGTGTGCACCCGAACGCCGCCTGAAAAGCTCTCGTCAGAGCCTCCTGCGAAGAATAACCGCACCTTACGGCAATATCAATGATACGCTCATCTGTGTCGCGGATAGCCAGAGCCGCAAGCCTGAGCCGTCTGCCCGCCACATAGCTTTTTATGGTCATACCCGTGATCTCGTGAAACCGAACCGAGCAGTAATAGGGCGAATATCCTATCTGCTCCGACATTTGCAGCAGCGACGGATTTTCGCACAGATTGTCCTCGATCCAGTCGATCATTTTCTGTATTGCCTCGTTCCATTCGTACAAGCGGTTCACCTCCCTGTAAAAACCATACCACATATCGGGGGAGAAAGTCTTGATTTAAGTTGTGATGTTTTTGTCCTTTTTCACCGCCTTATAGCCAAGTCCTTTAACGGTAATAATTTCAAAATCCGGGGAGCTTTCAAACTTTTCCCGAAGCCGCCTTATGTGAACGTCAACAGTCCGTTCCGAGCTGTCGCTGTCGTAGCCCCATATCTCGTCCATAAGCTGTGTACGGGTGAATATCCTGTTAGGCTGAGAAAGAAGCTTGAAAAGTATCAGAAATTCCTTATTCGGCAGGGATACCGTATTTCCCGCGGTGCTGACGGAAAAATCGTTGTAATCCAGCACCGTGTTCCCAACAGTAAGGCGCTTTTCGCTTGCCGTACCCGCCCGTCTTAAAAGAGCGGCGGCGCGCAGAAGCATTTCCTCCATATCAAAGGGCTTGACGATGTAGTCGTCCGCACCGCAGCCGAAGCCTGTTTTTTTGTCCTCCATAGTACCGCGGGCGGTTATCATCAGCACGGGGGTATCGTAACCCGCTTCTCTCAGCTCACGGACAAGCTCAAAGCCGTCCATGCCGGGCATCATAACGTCGGTGATAAGCAGGTCTACGTGGCTTTGCCCAAAGCTTTCGAGAGCCTCCGCGCCGTTTTCACACTCCGTAACGGTATAGCCGCTGCGGACAAGATATTCCGACATAAGCCGCCTGATATTTTTGTCGTCCTCACACACAAGAACGCTGAACATTTTTCCGCCCCCGATCTGAACCGTAAAAATAATACTGTGAAATAATTATATCATATATCCCGAAGCTTGGCAATATTATGTTTTTCACATGGAAATCAATTTTTGATTTTGCACTTAAAGCTGACTTTGAATCTTTGCACGTTTTTTACTTGCAATAAGGAAAAAAATGTGATATAATAAATTTATTCTATACTTTATGAAACGAGGTATTTTAAAATGTCACACTGGATCGAAAAAACAAATATTTACCATATTTACCCGCTGGGCTTCTGCGGCTGCGAAAAATTTCGCTCCGAATTCTCCGAAACAAGCGGAGACGGCAGGATACTTAAAGTCGTTGAATGGATACCCCACCTGAAAAAAATGAACTTTAACGCCGTTTATTTCGGACCTGTGTTTGAGTCCTTTGAGCACGGCTACGATACCACCGATTACTATACCATAGACAGACGTCTGGGTACGAACGCGGATTTCAAAAAGGTCTGCGACGAGCTGCACAAAAACGGTATCCGCGTTATTCTGGACGGCGTTTTCAACCACGTGGGCAGAGACCACGCAGCTTTCAAGGACTTGCAGCAGAACGGTCAGGGCTCACGCTACAAGGACTGGTTCGCGGGCGTGAACTTCGGCGGACGCTCCCCTTACGGCGATAATTTCTCCTACGAGGGCTGGAGCGGTCACTACAATCTTGTAAAGCTGAATCTTTACAACAACGAAGTGGTTGACCACCTTTTCGGCGCGGTAAAAATGTGGATAGAAGAATGGGGTATCGACGGCATACGCTTTGACGCTGCGGACTGTCTTTCCGATGACTTCATCAAGAGGATACACCGTTTTACCCGCGAGCTTCGCCCCGATTTCTGGCTTATGGGCGAAATAATCCACGGTCAGTACAACCGCTGGGCGAACGGCGAAATGTTCGACTGCGTAACCAACTATCAGTGCTATAAGGGCATTTACTCCTCCCACAACGACCGCAACTATTTCGAGATCGCCCACTCCATCGAGTATCAGCACGGTCAGTACGGAAACCTTTATATGTACAATTTCCTTGACAACCATGACGTTGCCCGCCTTATGTCGGTGCTGAAAAATCCCGACCATGCGGAGTGCTGCTATACCATGATGTACGGTATGTACGGCGTTCCGTCGGTATACTACGGAAGCGAGTTCGGCATACACGGCGAAAAAGGCAAGGGCGCTGACGCAGACCTTGCTATCAGACCCCGTCTCGACCTTGACAATATCCCCAACAGAAACGACAGGCTCATGCTTCATATCGCCGAGCTGGGCGCGATACGTCTTTCCATTCCCGCGCTCCAGTCGGGTTCATATTCCAAGATAGACCTGAAAAACCAGACTTTCCTTTTCAAGCGCGAGCTTAACGGGGAAACCGTCTATATCGCCCTCAACATCAGCGACGGAGACTACACGTTCCGCTTCAACACTCACTACGGAAAGCTTGCCGACCGTCTCAGCGGCAGACAGTTTGCCGTAAACGGCGGAAATGCCGAGATAACCGTTCCGAAAAACAAGTCCATGATACTGGTGGACGGCTCCGCGGTACAGCCTGTTCCCGAACAGGAAGAGATCGTGACCGCTCCCAAGAAGCAAGAACCCGCTCCCGAAGTTAAGCCCGAAGCCGCTCCCGCACCTGTGGAAACCGCTCCCAAGGCAGAACCTGCGGCAGTTGAAGTCCCTGCCAAAAACAACGGCATAAGAGGACTGGGCGTTCCCGAGGGAAGAAAGATCGTGATAGGCGGTCACTACAAGCACTTCAAGGGCGGCGAATACGTTGTGCTTAACGTTGCAAAGGATCACGAGACCTGCGCGGAACAGGCGGTCTATATGCAGATACACGACAAGCCGATCATATGGGTTCGTCCGCTGGATATGTTCCTCGAAAACGTTGACGACCACGGAAACGTTAAGCCCAGATTTGAACTTATTCAGGACTAATATGCAAAAATCAAGGGACGCTTTTAAAGCGTCCCTTTCGGGCTTTTTGGATTTTAGCCGCAGCAGTTCTTCTTTGTGAAAGAGAGACAGTCGGTGCATTCGGGAACAGAGGGATTTGCCTCGTGAGTCCCCACCTGAATGCAGTCAAGAGTACAGTAGTGCTCGGTATCCATGTTGTGCTTGCAGCTTGTTACATCACATTTAATAGAAGGGTTTTTCATTTTAAAAATCTCCTTTTGGGGAAATCCGAAACCCATCGGTCAATACCGATATCCGATTTGTTTCTTATCGAAGCTCGGTATTATCCGTTTTTCATGGTTCGCAGCTTTCCTTTTTGTTTCGCCGTTTGTCTTTCGGCACAATTATTATATGCGGAACGTTCGGACAAATCCGCTGTAATTTTTGACGGCGGAAACGGAAAAAAATTCAAATTAAAATTTAAATTCGGGAGGCAGTATGATATACGGCGCTAAAGAGTTTACGCTGAAAACAGACGGCGCGGAAATGCGCTGCGTAAGCTTCGGAAAAGGCGAAAGACCGCTTGTGATAATTCCGGGGCTGAGTCTCAGAAGCATAAAGGGTATGGCTGTCCCTCTGGCGTATATGTACCGCATTTTCGTGCGGGACTTCAAGGTGTATGTTTTCGACAAGCGAGACCACGTTCCCGAGGGTTTTACGGTGGAAAATATTGCGGAGGATATTGCCGCCGCACTGAAAACGCTCGGTCTGAAAAACGCGGACGTTTTCGGCGTGTCCCAAGGCGGCGCGGCGGCGCAGTATCTTGCCGTACGAAACCCGCAGCTTGTGCGCACGCTTACTCTCGGAGTTACTTATTCGCGGCTGAACGATACGGTCACAAATGTTGTGGACGGCTGGATAAAAATGACCGAGAACAAAGAATTTGAAGCCGTTGTCATGGATATGCTGCCCAAAATGTATTCGGATAACTATATAAAAAAATATGAACGGCTTCTGCCCGTTCTTTCCAAATTTACAAAGCTTGAAGACCCGAAAAGATTTATCACGCTTGCCAAAGCCTGTCTTACCTGCGATATTTACGGAGACCTTGAAAAAATAAGCTGTCCCGTTTTTGTTATCGGAGGGAAATGCGACAAGGTAGTAACGGGCAAAGCCTCGGAGGAGATCGCGAAAAAGCTGGGACATGACAAATGCGAAATATTCATGTACGACGGGCTTGGACACGCGGCTTACGAGGAAGCAAAGGATTTCAACCAAAGGGTTCTGGATTTTATTATGCGCAGCACTGCCGAAAAATAACGGCGAAAAGGCTGAGCCTTTACCCTTGCCGCCGCACTTTGACTGTACGGGCAGTACTCTGCCGAGACGAAAAAAGAACATTGCACGAAACCGAAGCAAAGGAGGATATTCAATGGTACTGTATCTGCCGCAAAATGTTAAAACGGTTATTGAAAATCTTGAAAAAAACGGATACGAAGCGTACATCGTGGGCGGCTGCGTTCGGGACGAGCTTCTCGGCAGGACTCCCAAGGATTACGATATAACCACCTCCGCGATTCCCGAACAGGTAAAAAAGGTCTTTCATGACTACAAGGTCATAGACACGGGAATACGCCACGGCACGGTCACCGTCCTTGTAAACGGCGAAAGCTTCGAGGTAACCACATACAGAAAGGACGGCGCGTATTCCGACCGCCGCCGTCCCGACAGCGTTATTTTTTCCTCAAGCCTGACGGACGACCTTGCCAGACGGGATTTTACGATAAACGCAATGGCGTACAATCCCCGCGAGGGTCTGGCTGACCCGTACGACGGTCAGAGCGATCTGTTCCGCAGGAAAATTTCCTGTGTGGGAGATCCCGAAAAACGCTTCGGTGAGGACGCGCTCAGGATAATGCGCGCTCTGCGTTTTTCCTCGGAGCTTGGCTTTAAGCTTGACGACGATACGGCGGAGGCGGTACACCATATGAAAGACCTGCTGAAAGAAATTTCCGCCGAGCGCATCTCAAAGGAACTGTCCCTGCTTTTATGCGGCAAGGAACCGTTTGAAACGCTTACGGAATTTTCGGACGTTATAGCTGTTATTGTCCCCGAAATAGCGCCTTGCATAGATTTTGACCAGCACAACAGGTATCATATGTACGACGTGTGGACACACATCGCGGCTGCGGTGGCGCGTTCCGTTCCCGACCCGGACGTACGGCTCGCGCTTATGCTCCACGATATTGGAAAGCCGTTTTGCTTCAAAAAGGACGACGAGGGAAACGGACATTTTTACGGACACGAAAAGCTCAGCGCGGACATTGCCGAAAACGTTCTGCACAGACTGCGCTTTTCCTCCGACAAAATTGAACTCGCCTCAAAGCTTATAAGATATCACTACATTACTCCCGTGGACGACGACAAGGTGGTCAGGCGGCTGCTTTCGACCCTTGGGAACGAGGACTTCTTTCTGCTTACGGAGGTCATGAAAGGCGACAACAGAGCGAAGCAAAACTTTTGCTATGAGCGCGTGCGCGTGATCGAAGCCATGCAGGCAAAGGCGCAGAAAATTATCGGGGAAAATCAGTGTCTGAAAATATCCGATCTGGCGGTGGACGGAAACGATATGCTGGAGCTTGGTTATTCGGGCAAAGCCGTCGGGGATATTTTAAAGTCCGTTCTTGAAGCGGTAATTGACGAAAAGCTTCCCAACGAGCGTGAGGCTCTGCTGAGGTTTGCGCGGGAGCGTTTTAATGTTTCCGAATAGAAAATAACTCTGCCCGAAGATTTTTCGGACAGAGTTATTATTTTGAAAGAAGGACAACCGTCTCAAGAGTTGTAATATTTTCCAAGGGCAGTTCTTTCACTTCTTTACCGCCTACAGGAACAGGGAAGTTAAAGACGATATTCTTTATCCAGCAGCCGTCTTCCCGTTTTTGTGGAAACAGTTCGATTTTTTCTATAAAGGCTTTCATAAATTCCTTTTGTTCTATTTCGGTCGCAGAGCTATATATCTCGTCGAATGCCAGTAAAAGCTGATAAATACTGTCGCCCGAAATTTTTTCCTGCCGTATGCTGTTGATTTGTTCCTGAACATTGAGAATTTGAATTTCAATTTCTTCAATTTTACTGTACTGTTCATCATAGCGACGCTGCAAGTCTAATAATTTTCTGTCATAATACAGATCGTCAATATCAAGGTCGTCCATCTGGTGCTCCAACCGTGATTTAACTCCAAATGTTTTGCGGAGCTTAGTCTGTAATGCTTCAAGATGTTTTTCCATTTCTGCGGTATCAACGGCAGTACCAATTTTCTCTTTGATTGCCTCCGAGAAACGAGGTTCTTTGACCATAGCCGAAATAATATCCGCTACCATTCGGTTGAGTTCCGTCTGTTCAATATTAGTGCGGAAATTGCAGCTATGTCCTGTCGGTGTGACCGTATTCTTGCAGTAGTAATAGTATCTGGTTTTATTGTCTTTGCTGTGAGCCTTTGATATATTTCCGTACAGACTTTTACCGCAGCAAGGACATTTCAGAATACCCGATAAAATATGTGCGTGTTCAGGGTTATTTATTTTCTCTCGCTTATTAATATTGGACTTCCTTTTTTCTTGAGCAAGTTTCCAGTCTTCCTCCGAAATAATAGCCTTATGTTGACCGTCATAAACGGGAAATTCAGATTGTTCAACAACGTGCATTTCATTTCGTGTACCCAGCTTCTTTTCAATTTTTCTTCTGCCGTATGCGATTTTGCCCATATAAACAGGATTATCAAGAATGTCTTTAACAAAATTTGCGGAAAATCCGGGAATAGTGCCGTTTTGACGAAGCTTTTTTACATACCCGTGATCATTCAGATATTTGGCTACACCATTTACACCGTCATTGGTATGAATATAACGGTCATAGATAGCTTTTATTACTTCCACTTCATCATCTGCAATCAAAAGCTGTCCGTTTTCGAGACGATAGCCATATGGTGCAAAACCACCGTTCCATTTACCCTCACGAGCTTTCTGTTCACGCCCTGCCATTGTCTGAGTACGAATATTTTCACGTTCAATCTCAGCAACAGCGGAAAGTACAGAAATCATAAGTTTTCCCGAATCCTTTGAACTGTCGATACCGTCCTCAACGCAAATCAGATTAACACCAAAATCCTGCATCAACTGTAAGGAGTTCAGAACATCAGCGGCGTTTCTGCCAAAGCGGGACAGCTTAAATACAAGTACATATTCCACTCCGTCTTTTTCATTTTGAATATCGTTAAGCATACGCTGAAATTCCAGCCTGCCTTGAATATTTTTGCCTGAAAATCCCTCGTCTGAGTACTCGGCTGAAACAGTCATTCCCTCATATTCAGCATATCGGCGCAGCTTTTCCCGCTGAGCGTCAAGACTGTAACCGTCCACTTGCATTGAGGTTGATACTCTTGTATAAATGTAGCATTTGGTTTGCTTCTTCACTGATACTGTACTCCTTTCAGTTATAATTTCAATACAATAA
>JAIEDQ010000020.1 GCA_029067895.1 Oscillospiraceae bacterium
GAACTTCTGATGATGTTCCTCCGGCTCAAATGTCATGAAAATAAATGTAACTCCCGAGGTCTGACCGCAGCAGCAGTGGACGCGTTTCGTCTGGGCGCGGGGAGAGGTATGCACGCTTCCCGTAACGGTAACGGCATACTCCTTGTCGCACGGAACGCTGAACACCGCTGAACTGCCTCCTGCTACTCTGCCTGTCAGGGTGATGCATCCGTCCCTGCTGCTGACCATTACGTCAAAGAATCTTTCGGGAAAGGTACAGTTTCCAAAGTTATCATCAACAGTAACGGCTAATCTGCAGTTGTTTTCGGAGTTGCTGTTATTGCAGTTGCTGCACATAATATTCAGTCCTTTCGCATTGCGAATTTCGCACTAAGGTGCAAAACAAGCACGGCGGTCTTATTTGTAAAAGCCGTGCTTTATATTATATGCAGACCGCCTCGGCAGAGTTCCCTGCACAAGCTGCGCGGACTGCGTGAGTTGCGCAGACTGCGCAATTTTCAGTCGGGAAGTATCCCCCGTTCGCGGGCGTCCTCAAGCTTGCCGTAAATGTACTTGTACAATTCCTCCGAGCCTTTTTCTATGCGTGAGACCCTTTTCTCCACCTGTCCGAATTTAATGCCGTGCTCCTGCCATGAAATGCCGTTCCTGTGCAGATTGAGAAGCAGCGGCTGTATGCTGTCCATAGCGGCGGCAAATTTCGCTTCGGGAGTTTCTCCCGCTTCAAACTCCTCCCACAGACCGCGGAACTCCTTTTCCTGTTCGGGAGGAAGCAGGGCGAAGAGCCTGTCCGCGGCGGCTTTTTCCCGCTCCTCTTTTGTGGTGTTTCCCGCCGCGTCGTAGCAGTAGGTGTCCCCCGCGTCGATCTCCACGATGTCGTGTACCAGAACCATCTTCATAGTTTTCGGCACGTCAACGGGCTCGTCCGAATACTCCGCCAGCACCGCCGTGAAAAGCGCAAGAGAAAAGCTGTGCTCCGCGTCGTTTTCCCGCCTTGGATACGGTTTTCCGACATTGCTTCCGTCGGGCATGGGAGGGAGGTCGTCTGTACTTGTGTAGGTCTGACGGTAAATGTTTTTCAGCCTGTCCGCCTCCATAAGGAACGCAAGCTGGTTTTCGAGCTTTGATATATCCATAACTATCACCTTTCCTTATTAAAGTAATTATACTGTATTTCTGTGGAAAAATCAATATGCGGCTTGACTGCTAACAAGCGCGGTGATATAATATTTACGGAAGTCCTATAAAAATGCAAAAGGAATGATTTTTTATGAATATCAAAAAGCTTTTTCTGACGATACCAATATGTGCGGCAGTATGCCTGTCCGCTTCGGTAGGCACGGCTTTTGCCGAGGACGACGTTCCAATAGACGACGATATCATAGCAGAAGAGGAAGTCCCCATAACCGACGGGATACTCAGGGGAGAGGGACGCTACGAATGCGAGGTTGTCTACCGCAACGGAAGCGACGTAGTTTATGACGACAACGGTGAAGAATATGCTCTGATAGGCGGAATGAGCGGCAAACTCCAAGAGGGCGAAACAAGAGAGTCCGTTAAAGAGGAAATGACCGAGAGCGTAAAAGTCCAGTATGAGGCGATCGGCAAAAATCCCGACGACTACGACTTTGACGTTTATGTTTATTTCTATGACGACTACAATCTTACTCCCCAAGAGTTCCTTGACTTTGTCAGAGATGATATCCGTTCCCGCAGACAGGAGAGCGTTTCCGCCAATCCTCCCACGGGAAACGGAACGTCTGCGGATCTTGCGGTTGTCTCCGCAGTATTATCGACAATCTGCATTGCATTAAGCTCGTCGAGAAAAGCAAAGTCCTGACCGATACCGAACAGCATAAAGACCCTCGCTAAAGGCTGAGCCTTTACCCTTGCCGCCACAATTTGTAAGTAAGGGTAATGTTCTGCCGAGACGAAAGATACTTCTGTATCGCTGCTCGTCTAAAAAAGCGGGGGTCTGATTTCATTCGGATTCACGCGGTACGGGACGTTTTCTGTCGTCGGTAAGACCGAGAATAAAGTCCGCGCTGACGTCGTAAAAATATGTAAGCTTTACAAGAAACGGCAGCGGAAGCTGAAGCTCGCCGGTCTCATATCTTGAATAGGTCTGCTGCTTGCAGCCCAGATATTTTGCAAGGTGGCGCTGGTAAAGCTTGTTTTCAATGCGAAGTGCCATAAGTCTGGGAACGCTCATTTTTTCTAACATGATTTTTCCTCCCAAAATAATAATATAATTATTATACTACATTTTGGTTTGTATTGCAAGTAAAATGCAATACAAAAATCTTGCAAAATCAGTGTATTAATTTGTCTAAAAATAACATATACTTATTATAAAGTAAATGTTTTTATAATAAGGTGATAGTATGTTTAAAGTGCAGCGTGGCTACGACGGCATGGTGAACAAGACCTTCCGTTTGCCTGAAGAAATTGTTGAAAAGCTTGACGCTATTGCAGGAAAAAACGGGCTGTCTCTGAACAGACTGGTTATCCAGTGCCTTGAGTATGCCCTCGAAAATATCGACGAAAACGACCTGCCCGACAGTATGTCCAAAGAAAAATAAACCGATTTTCCGCAAATAAAACTGCCGCACAAAGATGACCTTTGCGCGGCAGTTTGTTTTTCTATCCGACGCAGACAGTGTTGTCCGCATTCCGGCTTGAAAATCTGCGCATAATCTTCAAACGGATATCAGTCCGCAGCTCGGATATCGGCGCGTACGCGATACGCGGTACGGGAAAACTTCCTTACGGTTCAAGCTCTTACGCTCTTACGTCGAGAATACTTCCGTTAGCGCCGGGGAAATGGGGAACCGAATCAACCATGTCAAGCACGCCGTTCATCATATCGACGCTTGTTTCCATAGTCTTTTTCATCATAGTCAGACCGAGATCCTGCTGAAACTTAGCAGCACTCATAGCCATTGACATATCGGCGATAGAATTTACCAGATTCATATGCAAGCCTCCTTTCAGCGTCCCTGACGGAGCGCGGTCTCCGCAGCATCTGCGGTTTCCGTGCTGCCGCACGGATGCGTGAATAATAAATAAAATATTTTATTCCGCGGACATGGCTTTCAGCTCGCTGAGAAGCGCCGAGAAAACGGAAAGCTCCTCAAGACACTGATTCACCGCGTCCTTGGTGCGGACAACCTCGCTGTTCATTTCCGACGAATAATCGCCGATACGCTTTATCGCCGCCTCGATCTTGTCAGCGGAGACCTTGCTGGTCTCGGCAAGAGTTCTTACCTCCTGAGCGATAACCCCGAAGCCCTTGCCGCTTTCCTTTGAGCGGGAGGCTTCAATAGAAGCGTTGAAGCCGAGAATTTTTGTATTCCGTGCAATATTCTGAATTTTCTTTACCGTATCGGCAGTATCCGATACTTCCTTAGCGGATTTTTTCGCGATTTTGTCCACCTCGTCAAAAGCGCTGGTAAGCGCGCGTATGCGACTTTCGCTTTCCTTAAGAGTGTTCTCCGCCTCCTCCGCTTTCATCAGAATAGAATGGTTGAGTGTGGAAAGACCGGAATTGGACATATTCGCAAGGTATGTATTATAAGCCGTCTGGGACAGCACCTTTGCAATAGTACAGAGAAAATCTGCGGCAGCGTCCACCTGCTGCTTGTCGATGATCTTGATCTTTTTTAAAGCCGCTACATATTCGTCCGGATTGACGCCTATTTCCTCGGCAATTTTACGGAATTTCAAAATGTCGGGCTTTTCGGTAAGCACCTGACCGCCGATAAAGGAACCGATAAACGTTCCGTTGAGCATTATGGGCGCGGCAAAGTCCACAAGACCTGCGTGACAGAAATATGCGGCGGCGCGTCCTGTACGCATAGTCTGTTCGCCGCCCTCCTTGTCGCATCTTCCGCAGCGGGCGCAGCCGATGGAGGAGCGTCTTGTATAGTTCATACAGAAGTCGGTAAAATTGCTTCCCTGAGTGACCGCGTTTCCGTATTCGTCGGTAGTGAGTGCAGCCATGCCTGTAAGCCGTGCAAATCCGTCCTGTATTTCCTGAAGAGTATTGACATCAATTAAGTCGGTAAGCGTCACATCAGCCATAATATAACTCCGATCCCCGCAAAAGCGCAGCGCTTTGCGGATATATTTTTCTACAATAATGATACACTATTTTCAAAGCTTTGTCAAGGCGAATTTATGCTTTTGCAGGGAAATCAAAATTTACCGCTTCTGAGCCTTTCTCATAACGTCAATGACTTCCCGCATAAGGTCAAGCGGCTTCTCGTTTTTCATCTTCACGGCGATATAGGCTTTATCCCCGCCGTTGACCGTTACCCGTCCCTTATACGCTGCCGTAAGAGCCTGTATCTGTTCAAGCTCCGCGGACTTCAGATAAAAGAACATTATCCCGTTCCGCTGGGTTATTTCCGTAATGGTCAGCTCGGACGCCATATTCCTTGTCAATGCAACGGTAATAAGTCCCTGTATCGCTTTCGGAGGATCGCCGTAACGGTCGATAAGCTCGTCGGTAAGGTCGAGGCTGTCCTCGTCGGTACGCAGGGCGGCTATCTTGCGGTACATATCAAGTCTGCCCGCAAGGCTTTCTATATAGTCGTCGGGAATGTGCGCTTCTATCTGAATGTCGATAAGGCAATCCTCGGGCTTGGGGGGAGGGGCTTCTCCCTTTTCTTCGGCAATGGCTTCGTTGAGAAGCTGCAAGTACATATCGTATCCCACCGCCTCCATGTGACCGTGCTGCTTTCCTCCCAAAATTGAACCCGCGCCCCGTATTTCAAGGTCGCGCATTGCAATGCGGAAGCCGCTGCCGAACTGTGTGAATTCCCTTATAGCGTCAAGACGGCGCGTTGCAATCTCGGTCAGAGCCTTGCCACGCCTGAAAGTAAAGTATGCAAACGCTCTCCTGCTGGAGCGTCCCACTCTGCCGCGGAGCTGATAAAGCTGTGAAAGTCCCAGTCTGTCCGCGTCCTCAATAATAAGAGTATTCACGTTGGGGACGTCCACGCCCGTCTCGATAATGGTGGTGCAGACAAGAATGTCTATCTCGTGCTCAATAAGCTGCCGCCATATTTCCGACAGTCTTTCCTCTCCCGTCTGACCGTGCGCAACGCCTATCCGCGCGTCGGGTATCATCTCCTGAAGCTTTGCGGCGCAAAGGTCTATGCTGTCTATTCGGTTGTGGATATAGTACACCTGTCCGCCGCGGCGAAGCTCCTTTGTAATTGCCTGTGCAATCACACCCTTGTTATGCTCGATAACATATGTCTGGACAGGGTGACGGTCTACGGGAGGCTCTTCGATAACGCTCATGTCCCGTATGCCGCTCATTGCCATATTAAGGGTTCGGGGGATAGGCGTTGCGGAAAGCGTCAGAACGTCCACGCCCGAAAAGGTCTCCTTGAAGCGCTCCTTGTGGGCGACACCGAAACGCTGCTCCTCGTCGATTATGGCAAGCCCAAGGCTCTTGAATTTAACGTCCTTCTGGACAATACGGTGGGTACCGATTATCATGTCGATATCGCCGTTTTTAAGCTTTTTCAGTATTTCCTCCTGCTGCTTGGGAGTTCTGAATCGGGACAGCAGTTCTATGTTCATGGGAAAATGCTCGAAACGTTTCAGGGCAGTCTGGTAGTGCTGCCAAGCCAGAACAGTGGTCGGAGCAAGAATAGCGCACTGCTTGCCGTCCTCCATACACTTGAACGCCGCGCGAAATGCAACCTCGGTCTTTCCGAAGCCAACGTCGCCGCAGAGAAGTCTGTCCATGGGTATGGGCTTCTGCATATCCTCCTTGATCTCCTGCACCGAGCGAAGCTGATCGTCGGTCTCGGTGTAAGGGAAACGGGTCTCGAAATCGTGCTGCCAGTCGTCGTCCTCGGAAAAGGCAAAGCCGGGAGTCTGACTGCGCTTTGCGTAAAGCTTTATAAGCTCGTCAGCCATATCCTTGACCGCTTTTTTCACGCGGCTGCGGGTTTTCTGCCACTCCATTGAGGACAGCTTGTTAAGCTTCACCGCGCCGTTGTCCCGCGGTCCGATATATTTCGACACCATGTCAAGCTGGTTTACGGGGACGTACAAAACGTCCGTACCCGCGTACTGAATGGTGATGTAGTCCTTTGCAATGCCCTCCATTTCAAGCTTGCGTATGCCCACAAATTTGCCTATGCCGTGGAGCGCGTGTACCACTAAATCCCCCGCGGTAATGTCCGAAAGGGACTTTATCTCCTCGCCCTTTTTGGCTTTGCGGAATTTCTTTTTCGAGGACATTGCTTTCGCCTGTGTTATGAGCATAGTCTTGACGTCGGGATAATCGTAGCCCGCGCTTACCGAGCCTGTTGCAAGCAGTACCGTTCCTGCTGTCGGCACGGAGCTTTCGGTCATTATTCCGCAGGAAATTCCCTCGTCACTTAAATCCTTTGCGATAATGGGCAAAGTTTTTTCCGACCCTGCCAGAACTATGGCAGAGTAGCCGTTCTCGCGGGCGTTGTGCAGATCCTCTATAAGCTGACGTATCTCGCCGCCCCATGGGGCTGTCTGGTTTGCGGTAACGGATACCAGCCGCTTGAACCGCAGGTCGTCCCCGCCGCGGAGAAATGTGTCGAAGTGCAGAAGAGGAAACTGTCCCGCCTTTGAGCAGACCTCGCCGAAGTCGGCAAGATAGCCCTCCAGACCCTTGCAAAGCTCACCCGCTTCAAGGAGTATTTTTAAATCCTCCGCGTGCTGTGAGGAAACGCTTTTCGCCTTTTCCAGACAGTTCCTGTACTCGCAGAAAACCACGGGGCTGTCCTCCGCAAGATAGTCGAAAATAAGCGCGGGGGTCTCATAGGCAAGGGGAAGATACTTGTCGATATTGCCAAGAGAAAGACCGTTCTTAACACGGTCGGAATCCCTTGTAAGAGCGGTTTTTGCCGCGTCAGCACGCTTGCCCCGAAGCGAAACCGACAGCTTGTCGATAGCTTCCGCCAACACCTCGGGACTGTCAAAAAGCACCTCCATAGCGGGGGTTATGCGTATCTTTTCAACGGGGTCAGTGCGGCGCTGACTTTCGGGGTCGAAGTATGAAAGGGTGTCTATCTCGTCTCCCCAAAGCTCCATGCGGACAGGCATGGGACTTCCAACGGGGAAAATGTCCGCGATAGAACCGCGCACGGAAAACTGGCTTGCTCCCTCCGCCTTTTCGCAGCGGGTGTAGCCTGCCGCAATAAGTCCCGCGGTAAGCTCGGCAAGGTCAACAGTCCCGCCCGCTTCAATTGTTATCGTCCTTGGCAGGAGTGCGCTTTTGGGGACAGTTCTCTGCATTGCCGCCTCTGCCGAAGCGCAGACGAAAATGTTCGGAGCGTCCGAAGCAAGACGGCTCAGAACACCAAGCCTGATGTGTTCGTATTCGCGGGAAACGGTCTCCGCAGGGGTAAAGGAAAAATCCTTTGCGGGATATACAAAGGCGCAGACCTCTCCCGCCAGAGTGTTGATGTCCTCGGCAAGCTTTGTCGCCGAAGCTTCGCTGTCGCATATCATCAGCACGGGAGAATTTTCCCGCAAACCGAGAGCGAAATGCGCCTTGTGAACAGCCGAAACGCCCGATACCGAAACAGGGGTCTGACCCTTTTTCAGAGCATCGAGCATATCGTTATATGGAGTAAAATTTTCAATTGCCTTTTTAAAAATATTTGCCATAGTAAACTCCTGTTAGAGATAAGAAGTTAGAAGTAAAAGGTAAGACACAGGGGACAAGCCAATCAATGTTTGAACGCTGACAAATGCAATGCAAACCTCAGGAATTATACTTATTCATAGCCTCGCTCGTCTTGTCCCTGACCATAAGCTCCAGAGAGGAAACCGCTTTCTCAGTACCCTCCGCCATAAGCTTTTTTTCCTCGTCGTTAAAGTGAGACAATACCCAGTCGGCAAGATTGTAGTCCTTGTGAGGCTTTGCTCCCACGCCTATCTTTATGCGGGGAAACGTGTCGAAGCCGGTCAGATAGATAATAGACTTCATGCCGTTATGACCGCCGTCCGAGCCCTTGCGCCGAATGCGGATATGGGACGGCTCAAGGCTGATATCGTCAAAACATATTATAACCCTTTCCGGGGGGATTTTATAGAAATTCATGGCTTCCACGATCGCTTCGCCGCTGTTGTTCATAAAGGTGGTGGGCTTCATCAGCAGACAGTTCACGCCGTTCACGGCGGCAACCGCGGTCAGGGATTTGAAGCGTATTTTTTTAAGCTGTACGCCGCATTTCTCCGCAAGTCTGTCAAGAGCCATAAAGCCCGCGTTGTGGCGTGTGTTTTCATATTTTTCGCCGGGATTTCCAAGTCCCGCTATGATGTAGTCGGGCTGACCCACGGGTTCGTTTTTTTCCTTGTTCAGTTGGTTGAAGATGTCGAAAATGCTCATTTTGGTTTTCCTTTCGGGATAATTTTCTGCGGCTGACGTATGGGACATTAATTGCTGTAAACCGCAATAACCTGCCCGGAACATACCGGGCAGGTAAATGGTTTTATTTTGTTGAAAAGCTGTTTTACGGACTTATGTGTTGAACAGCGGGGATACGGGCTTATCCGCATAAATGCGCTGTATAGCCTGTGCAAACACGGGAGCTACAGGCAGCACGGTGATCTTGTCAAGCTTCTTTTCTTCGGGAAGCGCGATAGTGTCAAGCAGGACAAGCTCCTTGATAACACTGTCGCGGATACGGTCTATAGCCGGTCCAGACAGTACGCCGTGAGTTGCGCAGGCGTAAACTTCCTTTGCGCCGCCGATGTCAAGAATTGCTTTCGCTGCGTTGCAGAGAGTACCCGCCGTGTCGATCATGTCGTCCACAAGGATAACGCTTTTGCCCTTTACGTCGCCGATGATATTCATTACCTCGCACACGTTTGCTCTCTGGCGGCGTTTGTCAACAATTGCAAAGGGTACGCCCAGACGCTGCGCAAAGTTGCGCGCTCTCGTTACCGAGCCAAGGTCGGGGGAAACCACCATAACGTTCTCTTTGCAGTCCTTGAATTTTTCCACATAGTAGGGGGCAAGGATTGGCACGCCGAGAAGATGATCAACGGGGATATTAAAGAAGCCCTGTATCTGGGAGCAGTGCAGATCCATGGAAAGCACTCTGTCCGCGCCCGCAACGGAAATAAGGTCGGCAACAAGCTTTGCGGAGATCGGATCTCTCGCCTTTGCCTTTCTGTCCTGACGTGCGTAGCCCATGTAGGGTATTACCGCGGTGATGCGTCCCGCAGAGGCTCTCTTGAAAGCGTCGATCATAATGAGCAGCTCCATGAGGTGATCGTTTACGGGAGAGCTTGTGGACTGTACCACGAAAACGTCCGAGCCGCGGACGCTCTCCTTGATGGAAACGCTTATCTCGCCGTCGGAGAAGGTCACAACCTCCGACTGTCCGAGAGGCATACCCAGATTTTTTGCGATCTCCTCTGCTACCTTGGGATTGGAGTTTGCTGTAAAGATTTTAATATCCTTGCCGTGAAGATTCATTTTTAGAAGTCCCCTTTACAAAATTGGTAGTGGATTTTTGCGTTGCTTTTATGTTTAGTCCCGCATTAATAAATACGGGAAATTATGTTCCTCATTTTTGCACAAGTCCTTTTTCGATAACGTCCGCGGCTTCGGATAAGCCCTGCTTTTTCATTTCGGCAAGAAGCTTTTCCGTAGTCTTGACTTCAAGTCCCACGAAAATTCTTATTGCCGACTTTATTGTCTCCGCTCCGAAAGCCTTGTACAGCTCGTAAAACAGCACCGTACCCTTGGTATGCACACCCTCGGGGTGACTTCCGTCTTCCGTTTTTATAGGCGGAAATTCGGGGTATTTTTCCTTATGCTCGGCTATCATTGCGTCGAATATTTCCGTCTTGTTCCTGTCAAGACAGTAGAGCAGCATTGACCATTCCGCGGTGGTCTCGTTGAGCCAGTCCTCCCAGCTTCCAACGTCTGCGCCTTTACACCATGTATGCGCCATTTCGTGAGCGTTTACCCCGACAGCTTCCTTTTCGTCAGTACCGGGCGTAATGCAGACGATAAGACCGTCCCGCTTGTATGCTCCGCCGCTTGTCAAAGCAGGGTACAGGCACGCCATTTCTATATGCCCGCCGCTGTATTCCCTTTGGAAAAGCTCTTTTGTATAGTAGTCCAGAACGTCCTCAAAAACATTTTTCGAGAACTCGGCTGCTTCGTCAAGAGAATTATCAGCGTAATAAATGCTGATATATTTTCCCGAAACGGTTTGCATTATACTTTTTCTGTAAAGAATAATATTCATATCCCATTCGCCTGCGCTGTAATGCCACAAGCTTCCGTCAAATTCGCCCTT
>JAIEDQ010000200.1 GCA_029067895.1 Oscillospiraceae bacterium
GCGATTTTGACCGCAGCGTTGAGGTCTTGCAGAACATCATGGAAAACGCCGTAAAATACGGCGACGGAAAGAGTATAGCGTTAAATTTTTCCGAGGAGGACGGCTGTATTCTTATAACCGTACGCAACAGCGGCTGTACCCTTGCGGACACGGATCTGCCCCACGTTTTTGAAAGCTTCTGGCGCGGTGCGAACGCCGAAAACATAACGGGCAGCGGCTTGGGTCTTTACATCAGCCGCAAGCTTATGCGGAAAATGAACGGAGAAATTTTTGCTGAGATCAAAGACGGGGTTATGTGCGTTACGGCAGTATTTACAAAGGCATAAAAAGAGCAGGCTCTTGTCAATGACGTGAGCCTGCTTTTATCATAGCTTTGAATGGACATTGCCTCCGCAAGAATAAGTGAAACGATTTTCTTGAAATTTTTATTCTTTTCCGATTTAGTACAGACCCTGCGTTCTGTAGAATTTAACTATGCACAAATCTTAAGTAAAAATACCTCTGTGGTAGGTCTCCGCCTCGCGTTCGAGCTTTTCAGCATCGTCCAGAAGATCGTTCCGCCTGTAACCGGATTCGCGCTCTGCAAGCTCCCGTTTGTTGCGGGCCTGATCCAGAAGCTCTTCACGCTTCGCATTGCTTTCAAAGTAGTCCGCCGTTGATTTTATGCGGTATTCTCTTGCGTTTTCGATCATTCTCGCAGCTCCTGCGTCCTCACTGAAAATGGGGGCGCTTGCCCATGAATAGACCTTATATGCCGCATAGCCTCCCAGCATTATGCCGCCGATGATCAGCACTGTGTCCCACAAATCCTTATAGTTTGGAGCAAGCGATTGCCAGCCCTCGGTAGTGCCATTATTTTCAGGTATGCCGTAGTCGATAACGTTTCCGTTTTTATCGTAATTGCAGTATGAGCCCTCGCGCACGCAAGGCTCGCCCAGATATGTCATATAGCCCGAAGCGTTGCTGTCCTTGCGGTATCTGACCTCCTGAAAGCCGTAGCTGCCGTCGTCAAAATAGTAATCCGTTCTTCTGTAGCCTGTTCTGTAGGCTCCGTCATCACAAAGCTGATAGCTGTTGACCTCGTCCAGATTCATTGTGACCACAGTGACCTTGTTTGTACCGTCGGAAAAGGTCTGATCGTCGCTGGAAACAAAATCACCAACTCCCTGGCCGTCCTGTATGCAGCCATCCTCTCTGTAGCTTCTTGAATCAAAGCTTTGCCGCTCTGTGTAATATCCCTCGATATGTCCGTCCTTCCATTTGCCGAGCTTGCTCATAAACACAGGTCCGATCGCTATATCGTTATATATGGTGTTTGTCTCATAGTAGCCGTAGCCGTTGGGAATGCCGTTTTCATCTGTCTGTCCGATATATTTGCCGCTGTTCGGAAATTTACTGTTTGATTGCGATTCCAGATGCGCCGAGTACAATTCGTCATATATTTCCGCATATCTTTCGGCATATCTTGCTTCATACTCTTCCGTGCCCAGATAGCTTTCCGTTTCCCTTTCCGCCTGTGACGCGGCGTCCCTCTCATAGCTTTCCTGATAATTTTTTTCGTCCTCCGAATAGCTTATCCACGGAACGTCCGCATCATCTTCAAGATAATTTACGAACCCGCCGCCGCGTACGCCGCCCACCTCAATGAGCTTGCCTTTTTCGTCTGTTGCGAAATACATCAGAGAGCTTTCGTCGCCGAAATCGCCGTCCACCTCAATGAGGTACGGGTCGCCCTCCACACCCATGAGCATCTGACCCTCGCCCGCCGGATAGTTGCTTGCGCACTCGCCCTTGTAATGCTTCCATACGCCGTCGTCGGAAACTTTTCTTATCTCGCCCTGTCCGTAAAGTACGCCGTGTACCCATTCACCCTTGTAGTACTCGTCGGCGCTTACGATAAGCTCGCCGTAGCCCTCGGGACGGTCGCCTTTCCAGTCGCCGGTATATTTACCTTTAATGCCGTCCACACTATACGACTTGTCCGTTACCTGCGTAACGGAAGCGTCTGAATAATTGTCCCGGCATGATGTCAGCGTTGTCAGCGTGACAGCGGCGGCAAGGACAAAAGCTGTTTGTCTTAAAAATTTCATGTTTATACCTCCTTAATATTTTAGTAAACGTTATATTGTTTATTCGGCGTTTCTGTCGTAAAATTCGGGAGCGATAGCGTCAAACAAACTGCCCCATATGCCGTCGCCTAACGCATCATCAGCTACGTCGTACGCAAAGTCTTTAAGTGCTTTTTCCGTATCGCTGACACGTCTTCCGTCCTTTACTCTGCCCTCTTCAACGATCTGATTGTTTTTATAACTTGCATATCTGTACGGTTCAACAAAGTTGCCGTCTTTTACTTGTCCGGTATACACAAAGTAGTCAGCGTTGACTTGTTCCGCATATTCTGTAGTGTTGTAAATCGTTAATTCTCCCTCGCCGTTCCATTTGCTGTCAGAAAAGCCTCCTTTGTACACTCTGCGGGTAAAGCCGTACTCCGCAGCTTCTTTATCATTATAATAATAGTTTCTTTCTCCGATTCCGTTGAGCTTGCTGTTTTTCCATTCACCGGAATATGTTGATAAAAGATTACCGTTTAAATCCTCTGATTTCCAGCTGCCGTTTCCCTGCAATTCACCGTAAAAGAATTCTCCGTTCCAAGTGCTAACGCCCGTATCCGTCCGACGAACTGCTTTGCATTGTCCATGAGGCTGTCCGTTTGACCAGCTGCCCATAACAGTCTCTTTACCTTTTTCTCCCTCACCCTCAAAAGTTCCCTCGCCGTTTGGCTGACCGTTTTCCCAGCCGCCGGTATAGGTTCCCGAATATGCGTCCCCTGATGTTGTAACATATGTATAACTGTGTACCGCCGATTCCGCCTCCGCGGCGGTTCCGTTTGCCTGCCGGGCTTCGCCGTCTCCGTTACAGGCTGTCATGGTTGCCGCCATTGCTGCGGCTGCGATGATTGCTGAAAATTTTTTCATTTTACATTTTCCTTTCTTAACGCTTTTAACATAATATGGTACGACAAAAGTCGCTACAAAAATCATTATATCACATAAAAAAAGCCTTTTGGTATACAAATTTGTATGACAAAAGGCAACTTTGTTACTTCCTACGAATATTTCATTTATAGATTGACAACGCGTAATATTCTATGATATACTTTTCAATGAATACAGCCGCTGTTTACGTGTTTGACTTGGCAGCGGCATAATCACAAAATAAAAAGAGGTAAAACAATGATCAGGATCAAAGGCAGGACTGTCTGCGAAAACTGCTTTGAAAAAACAGAATCATCTAAATGTCCCTGCTGCGGCTACGATGCGGAAAACAGCGCAAACGATCCTACAATGCTTGCGCCGGGAAGTATTCTTTTCAAAAAGTACATTGTCGGCGGCATTATCGGCAAAGGCGGTTTTGGTATCACATATCTTGCCTACGATACTAAAGCAAATAAAAAGGTTGCCGTAAAGGAATATTTTCCGTACAGTATCGCTCACCGCTCTGCGGGAAGTACCGTTGTGTCCGTTACCTCCGAGAACAATAAAGAAACCTTTGAGCTTGGCGCGGAAAAATTCTACGAGGAAGCGCAGCTCGTTTCAAAATTTAACGGCAATCCCAATATTGTAGAGGTCTACGAGTTTTTCTACGAAAACGACACGGTGTATCTTGCAATGGAGTATCTGCAAGGCTGTACTCTTAAAGAATATATACGCGACCACGGAGTGATAAGCGCGCCTCAGGCTCTGTATATTGCAAACGGCGTATCGAATGCTCTTGCAGAGGCGCACGGCGCGTCCGTTCTGCACAGGGACATTTCGCCCGACAATATAGTCCTTTGCAGCAGCGGAGACGTTAAGCTGATAGATTTCGGCGCGGCAAGACAGGTGATCGCCGAATATTCACAAAGCTTTTCGGTTATCCTGAAGCACGGGTTTGCTCCGCTTGAGCAGTATAACTCAAAGGGAAATCAGGGTCCCTGGACGGATATTTATTCGCTGGGCGCAACGCTGTATTATGCGCTTACGGGAGATGTTCCGGAGGACTCTATGATACGCTTTGACAATGACGATACCTTCAAGGAAAATCGGTTCGGGATAGAGCCGGGTCTGTGGACTGTTATTTCCAAAGCGACAGATATGAAAGCGGAAAACAGATACAAGGACGCTCATGAAATGCAGGCAGACTTGAACAAGATAGAATTAAAGCCCGAACCGATAGTTATTTCAGCAAAGAAATCTGCCGAACAAAAATCAGCTAAAAACACCGTTTCTCAAACTTACAAGCAGAACATCAGCTTTTCGGCAGAGCAGAACAACAAGAGCTTTTTCGGCAGGCATAAGTCCGTGATAATCGCAGCGTGCGCGCTGGTCGCTGTTTCGGCAGCGGTCATAGTACCGCTCTCCCTGAACAGGGACGGCCCAAATGACGCCATAAACGCTTACGCTCCCGGAGCAGAAAGTTCGGATACTTCGGAAAGTACGGAAAATACCGAAGCATCGTCCGCACAGCCTGCTGAAGATGGCAGCTCCGATACTGGGTATGTACCGCAGTATGCCGCGCCTTCCATTCATGACTATAAATCAAAGGTGCTCTATAACACTCTTGATGATGAAGAAAAAGAGCTTTTCGATATAATATACAGCAACCTGGAAAAAACTGAGATAAACTTCGATTTGCCCGCCAGTAAATATAATAAGGAATATACGGAAAAAATATACAACAAAATTATCTTCGACAATCCGCAGCTTTGCTATGTAAACACCATCAAATGCCGATATATTGATCACAACCTTAATGCAGTAGGTGACCCTGATGAATATGTTACCGATATCCTGCCTCAATACGATGATGTCGATGATTCTTATATTGAATATGCGTTGTTCGTAGGATTTACATCAGTCTACGACCCTGAGGTCAGCCAAGCGGATAATTTTGCTCTGATCCACGATAAAATGTCTCTTTACGCAACACTTGTTGGAAGAGATTCTTCCCCGTACACGTTCAGCACCGCATTCGGCTTTATTGATGCCTGGCTCGCCGATGATATCGCCTGTGCCCAGACATTCTGTTATGCCGCGCAGGCATTGGATTTTCCAAGTTATGTTGTTTCGGGAACAGTCAACGGAGAGCCCCGCGCCTGGTGCAGAATAAAGCTTGACGAAACATGGTATAACGTGGATCTTTACGCTGACATGACCATAAAGTCAGCCATTACGGAGCTTGAAGTGAACAACGGCAAGCACCGCCGCTTCCGCACTTTTTTCCTTGTAAACGACGATTTCATAAGAAAATACGGGTACGTTCCCGATGAGGATTACGAGTTTATCTTCGATGAAGAATACGCGGCAAATTCGCCCGAAAGCAACTACTATCTCCAGCGGGACGGTCAAAATGCTTTTTACATTGACCCCGACGGCGCATATGATTTTCTCCTTGAAGAATCGGCAAAGAATTATAACGAGGGGACTGATAATACCTCCTGCTATGTAATGCCTTTGGAAGCGGAAGGATTGTACAAAAGGCTGGACGGTCAATTTCTTTCCGATCTTGAAGAAAAATACGGAATAACTCCCTCCGAGTTTGAGATAAAATATTACCCCGATGAATTTGTTATCGTCATGTCGTAATGATACCGCAAAAAAGAAAAAGACCTCCTCCTACACGTTTCGGAGAGGTCTTTTATTGTTGGCGCTTTTTTGTCACAGCGCACCGTCCCAGATAAAATCTACCGCATCAAAATACTCCATATGATGCTTCACCGCGTAAAAAACTCTTGCGTCAATGACATTTCGGACGTACAGAGGAGCTTTTCCTGCCAGACGAAGCAGGTAGTCTATCTGCTCCACGTTCAGACCAAGCATTATCGAAATTTGTATCAGGCAGTTCCGCGTAGGCGTGCGCGTCCCGTTGAGGATCAGATAGCCGTAATTGCGGTCGATATTGAGTTTTCGGATAACGTTCGCTTTAGTCATTTTTCTATCGGATATGTATTTGTTTATCAGAACATGAAGCTCCGGCGGAGCATTATCCCTGATCATTTCTTCGTTAAAATCATTAAGTCTGTTTAATTTTTCCTCAATATCCTTTGTGAGCATAAAAATCCCCCTGCTTGCTGTAAATAAAATACAGATCTGTTTTTGAGATAATTTATAATATTATACCATGTAACGGCGAAAAAAACAAGATATATCATAAAAAACACAGAGCAAAAACCTCCTATGGTTTATATCATACCATAGAAGGTTTTTTTGTCATTGTACGTTTTTACTTCACTTTCTTTATGCCCTTACGTTAAGAGCTTTTACAGTATGCTGCGCCGAGGCAAACGCCGTTTCGCCGACGACAATGCCGCCGCGCTTCATGGCTTTCTTGACCTTTTTCACAACGTAGGACTGCTCCGCTTCCGCAGTGGTTATTTTGCGCTTCAGACTGTAATTCTTTTTCCTTACGGTTACAGTCTTTGTCTCGGTCTTTTGGGTCTTTTCGGACTTTGTGCCGTCCTTGTCCTTAACGCGGTGAGGCTTTTTGGCGACTTCCTTTTTGACGATAGTGTCCTTGGGCTTTTTCTCCGCGCGTCTTGCCTCCGCAAGCTTTTTCGCAGCGGCTATGCATTCCGCCTGAGTGGGAAGACTTGACATTCCGCCCTGCCTGATAAATTCCTTTTCGGTTTTTTCCATAGCGGCGTTTTTCTTCTGTTCGTCAACAATGACTTTAAGCTTTCTTTCCTGCGTGATGTGCGGATTGCTCTGCACCGATCTCACGGTACTTGCAGAGGACATAGTACGCATCATTTTCAGCTTGTGGACCTCGTCCTTTGTCCTGCACTTCTTAAGCTGGCTTTCGTAAAAAGCTTGTTCCTTTTCCAAGTCGCAGACCTCCTGGTACGCCTGCGGGTCTCTTTTCTGCAAATACTGCTTTTCCGCGAAGGTCAGTCTGTCGCCGCGGTTAAGCTTTTCGGTAATGCTTTTCAGCACCTTGTCCTTGGACTTGTCGTATTCATCATCGTCGTCTTTTTTGCTTAGGGCTTTATCGATTTGTTCACGCAGCTTATTCTGCTGTTCCTCTGCCCACTGTGAAGCGGTTTTTATTCCGTCCGCGGAATAATTTCCGCTTTTCTTTTTATTCTGCCACTTCACCTGCATATCCATAGTTTTTATATAATTGTTCACTGAACCCGAACACATGAAATCCATCATAGTACTGCCCCCTTATGCTCATTGCGCTTGTCTTGATCACGTTGTGAGATAATTTTCCTTATTGTATATATCGTCAGCTTTCGTGATAAGTTTAAGCTTTGGGGGTGAGTTCATAAAAAGTTTACAATTAGCGGGACAGGATTTTAATAATTATGAAAATATATTGACATTTTTCTGCTGACAGGATTGACACGCTCCTAAGAATACCGCCTATAAACAATATTCGGAGGAGATTTTTACTGTGTTAACAAATTATGTGATTTTGAAATAAAAAATATTGACAATATAATTATAAGGTGTTACAATAAAATCATACACAGTCACCATTTCCATATTTTTAAGGAGGATAAAGATTTTTAAGGAGGATAAAGCAGATGAAATTTACTAAGTTTAAAAAAGTGCTGTTTTCTGTTGTGTCGGCAGTGCTCTGCATTGCAATGGTTCTCAGCGTTCCTGCTTCGGCTGCGGAAAAGAAATCGGTCTGGAGCGAAACAAAGGCTCTGACAAGCGCAAAGTATAACTCCAACTACATTAAATGGGCGGAGAAATACAGCGCAAAGGAAGCTAAAAATACCATTGCTTTCGGCAAGTCCAGAACCAAGAAGTTCTACGAAAGCCAGCTTGAGAGCTTCGACGCAAAGGATCCCAAGTTTGTCGTTAACATCATTGATAAGGAAAACATTTTGTCGATCGCCTGCAAAGGCAAGAAAATCAAGACGGTCGAATATATAAACGGCGAGGGAACAGGTATCTATATAGACAACAAGAATATGACGCTGCTTTCCGTCGGAGATAAGGTAAGGATAACTATGCCGCTGACAAAGGAGTTCGCTTACGATGAACTCAACGAAATGATGGGAGAAGTTCTGGCCTTTGACAACAACAAATACATGACCGATGTGCTGGGCGTTACCGATAAGACCAAGGGCAAGCTGTTCAAATTCACGAGCAACGAAAAGACTTATTACTATGAGGAATTTGAGGGCAGCAAGGCAGGCAGATTCGGCTACCTGTTTGACTCCAAGGGCAATACTCTTGCAACCGTGAACGGTGAAGGAACAGCAGTGTGCGTCAGCATTTCCTTCAGCGTAAAGGATTCGGAGTTCAATATTCCCAAGGAGTATAAGGATATACCGCTTGATTGATGACCCGACCACGCGTTTAATGATCTGCCGTGCAGGCTCGGCGCTTAGTTCGGCTGATGATTCCGTGTCCGATATGCCACGGGGGTGTGCTGAGGTCGGCATATAACGAAATAAGGAGTATTGGAGTATGAATTTCAGAAAACTGAAAAAAGCTGCGGCTGCTGTTCTGGCTGCGGCAATGTGTGTTACAATGGCTTTCGGCATCTCCGTTTCCGCGGCGGAACAAAAATCCGCATGGAGCGAGGCTAAGGCTCTGACAAGTGCAAAGTACTCGTCCAAATACATCAACTGGCTGAAAAAGTACGGTGAAAAGGAAGTCAAGAATACCGTAACATACAGCAAATCAAGAACAAAGAAGCTTATTGACAAGATCGACACAAAGCTGAGCAAGGACGGTGCAGAATATTCTTTCTACCTGATAGACAAGGAATCAATACTTGCTGCGGCGCGTAAGGACGACAAGTTCAAGGTCGTTACGTTTACCAAGGATATATCCTTTAATACCGCTATCTATGCCGATAAGACCAATGAGACAATGCTTGTGGTCGAGGACAAGATCAAGTTAAGCAATAAAGCGACCTACGACTACACGCCCGAGTACAGCTATCTGGCTTTAGCAGAGGTTCTCGACCCCGACGTTAAAGACGATGCAACGGGCAAGCTTTTTAAATTTAAAAGCGAAGACAAGATTTACTATTATGAAGAGTTTGAAAACTCAGAATTCGGTCCGATGAGATACCTATTCAGTGAGAAGGGCACGCCCCTTGCGATAGGCGTTGCCGATGGTTTTTACTGCATGAGCCTCTCCTACACTGTCGATGATTCGGAATTCCAGATCCCTGAGGAATACAAGGAAGCCGACATTGACGAGTTGATTGAGCTTCTTGAAAAGATGAAATAATACTAAAACGATACTAAAACGATACCCGATACGGTAAACTCCGTATCGGGTATTTTTTGTTTCAGAACGAATATTCAAGAAAGGTCAGCAGCTCGGACGGAACATAGCTTACAGAATCCTGCTCCTCCTTGGTCGCCGAGTTGTACCAGTCGAGCCATTCGAGGGTCTCCTTTGACAGCATTGAACGATAATACACCCTGCCGTCGTAAATAACTATGTCGTCATCACTGCCCATAGGTTCCGTGCTTACATTTACTGTCTGGCTGTTTATTTCATCGGAATTCCGCAAAGCTTTATAGTTTGGCATATTCTCGAAAAACTTCATAAGCTGTTCGCTTGAACAAAGAGCCTCCACACGGATAAAGAAATCCGATACCGTCACATAAAAGCTGTGCTTGGTTTCATGGCTGTCTCCGAAGTACTTTATCTCTTCAAGCTTTTCGGTGGTAATATCTTCAAGCCGCACAACGGGTCTGACCGCTCTGTCCCCGATCTCGCGCTCATTATAGTAATAAAGGTGAACATATTCCGTATAAGCTTTATCAAAGTCGTTTTCCTCGCCGCGGTACTGTAATTGAAGCCGTATGGGCGTTTCTTTTTCCTTTATTGCTCTCACTAATTTCAGTCCGCCTATCGACGAAGACTGAGGAACATATCCCGCAAAAGCCGCACCAAATGACAGATCCATCAGCTCCTGTATTATTTCGGGATCGGTAAAATCAACGGCAGTGCAGTCAATGACAGTGACATTTTTACCGCCGGACCTGATCGCATCGATCACATCAAAAAGCTGCCCGTGCTCACTGAAAGCCATTACGGTAATGGTGAAATTATTCACGGGAATAACAAAACTGTGGTGTTCCCGCTCTCCTCCGTCAATCATTATCTCGTCAAGCTTTTCGGGAGTTATCTCATCTAACGGAATAACAGGATAATCGTTTGTCACACCCCCAATAGGATTTTCTCCCCATTCATAAGTCAAGTAAATATCGCTTTTTTCTTTGCCGTCATAACTTCCGTATTCGTAATAGCTTATATTATACAGCCGATATATAACCTCGCCGTTAATGCTTACCTCTTTATAATTATCCGAGGATTCCATATAATGCAGTCCGGCAAGCGGAGTATAGTCGGGAACGTATCCCGCAAACACACTGCTGCGGTTCATCTCCGAGGTGCCCTTGTCATAGGAAGCCGATTTGACAACGCCCTTGCTGTTCAGGTCGAAGCTGTCAAGGGTAAAGTAGTCGCGGTACATAAGGTTAAGATCGCCCTGGCGGTAGAATTCGATATAGGTTGAAATGATCTCAATAAACTTATCGAAGTCAAGACCTCTGGAGGTAAACATATAGTTGGTGTCTCCGTATCTCCAGCACGCCATAAGCTTGCTGCCGTCCTTTTTCTCGGAAAGATCGAATCCGTAAATCGTGGTGTCACCGTACACGTCGGGGGTGTACAGGCTTTTGTCAAAATCCGCAAAATGGCTGTTGTCCTTATAAAATACCATGTGTACCATAGGCAGGTTTTCCGTGTCGTCATTAAACAGCCTTATGCCCGCATACAGGGGAACGCCGTTTTCGTCGCACTGCAAGCCGCCCTCTATATTGAGGAAATCTTTCCTTTCAAAGAGGAGTATCCCGTCCAGATATTCGGGCGTAAAGCGATACACGGGACCGTCCGACGTAAAGTCCATATTTCTTTCAAGCAGGTGATAATAGAATTCAACCATGTCGTCGGGTTTGTTTTTAAAATAGCCTCTGTTGTTTGTGCGGTAGCTCCACTCCTGCGTTGTCACTACGCTTTCAAGAGCGGAGGTGTCCGTCTCGGTCTCGGTAAGTATGTCCTGTATATCTGTGATGATCTTGTCGCTGTCCGACGAGTTAAGGGCGATGCCCGCCGCCCCGACTGCTATGGCAACAGCCGCCGCAGCCGCTATCCAAGCCGCGCCGCGGTGCTTACGCTCGTACAGCCTTGTGGTGAACATTTCCTCGATGTAGCTGTCGTCCGCAAGGGAAATCATTTTCCCGATCTCATTTTTGTTCAAAGCCCTTCCTCCTCTAAAAATTTTTTCAGCTTTTTTCTCATGCGGAACAGCATTGATTCCGCCTTGCTCTTGCTTATGCCGCACCTTTCGCAGATGTCCTTGACGGGCATGAAGTACCAGTACCTTAACATAAAGACCCTGCGGTTCTCCTCGCCTATATCGGCAAGAAAACGGTTTATGGTATCCGCAAGCTCTCCGTCCGTGTACCGTATCTCCGCGCCCTCGTCGGAGGCGCACTCGCCCAATTCTTCAAGGGACACCGCCGTGTTGGGATTGCGCTTTTCCGCGTTTATGTACTCGTATTTTTTCAGAGCCTGATTGCGCGCCAGCTTCAGCAGGAACGCTCTGAAATTCCTCGGCTTTTCGGGAGGGATAGTGTTCCATGCCGCCATGTAAGCGTCGTTTTCGCATTCCTCCGCGTCGGCTTCGCAGCCTAAAATACGCATTGCAACGGAGAAAACTATCCGTCCGTATTTTATTTTTGTCTCGCGGACAGCCTCCTCGGAACGTTCCAAAAACAGAGAGATTATGCCGCTGTCGTCCATAATGCCGACCCCCTTTCACTTAATAAGTACGGTTTTGCACGGACTTGCTTGCGCATCTAAAAAAATTATATGTAAAACTGCGTCTTGTTCCGCGCTGCGACAAAATTCGCACTGGTTGCGGCGTAAAATAGACAGTACAAAAATCATCTTCAAGGAAGTGAAAAAATGCCTGTTATCATAGATGTTGAGGAAAACACCGTTATCGCCAGACTTTCCGGCGAGGTTGACCACCATACCGCAAAAGCCATTCGTGAGGATATCGACCTTGCCATAGACAAGCATCACCCGAAACAGCTTATACTGGATTTCGACGGCGTTACCTTTATGGACAGCTCGGGAATAGGTCTTGTTATGGGGCGGTACAAAATAGTCAAGCCCTACGGCGGCAGCGTAATTATCGAGAACACGGGAAACCAGATAAAAAAGGTCATGCGCCTTGCGGGGCTGGACAGGCTTGCCGTCATAAGATAGCGAGAAAGAGGGTCAGGAAATGAAAATATTGAACGAAATAAAATTGGTTTTTCCCGCCGACAGCCGCAACGAGGGACTTTCGCGCTCAGTGGTGTCGTCCTTTGCGGCGCAGCTGGACCCGTCGGTAAGCGAGGTGGGGGAGATAAAGACCGCCGTTTCCGAGGCGGTGACAAACTGCATAGTCCACGCCTACAGGGGTACGGCTTCGGATAAAAGCAAAATAGAAATGACCGTCCGCGCTCTTGAGGACAACACCCTCTATATAAAGATACGGGACAGCGGCTGCGGTATCCCCGATGTAAAAAAAGCAATGGAGCCCCTGTACACCTCCGCTCCCGAGGAGGAGCGCGCGGGACTTGGCTTCGCGGTAATGGAAAGCTTTATGGATTCGGTCACGGTGAGAAGTACGCCCGATAAGGGCACAACGGTAGTCATGAAGCGGAAGATCCTTTCGGGCAAAGAAAATACATAAAGAAAAATTTCATCTTCTATCTTCTGAAAGGACTGTAAACCGCCGTGAACTCTCTGAAAGAAAATAAGCTTGCGGAAGAAAATCTGGGACTTGTTCACCTGTGCGCAAACCGTTTCAAAGGCAAGGGTATAGAGTACGACGACCTGTACGGCGCGGGCTGTGTGGGACTTGTCAAAGCCGCCTCCGCTTTCGACCGTGACAGGGGAGTGAAGTTCTCCACCTACGCCGTACCCGTTATTCTCGGCGAAATAAAGCGTCTTTTCCGCGACGGAGGCTCGGTAAAAGTAAGCCGTTCCGTGCGGGAGCTTGGCATGAAAATTTCCCGTTCGCGGGAGCAGTTCATGCTTCTTCACGGCAGAGAGCCTGCCGTTTCCGAGCTTGCTGAGATGACGGGTTCTTCCGTCGAGGACGTCGCCGAAGCTATCGCGGTAAATCTTCCTGCGGTGTCCCTTACGGCAAATCCCGAAAACGGCGACGAGGGACAGATAGACATAGCCGAGCCTGCTCCAGACGCGGAGCTTGTGGACATACTCTCCCTGCGGCAGGCTCTTGCCGCCCTTGACGAGACCGACCGCCGTCTCATATACTGCCGCTACTTCAAGGACATGACCCAGACCCGCACCGCCGAAGCTCTGGGAATGTCGCAGGTACAGGTGTCCCGCAGAGAAAAAAAGCTGCTCATGCTTCTGCGGGGAAATCTGTCGGACTAAAAAAGAGGATAGAAACCGTACCGTGTGATACGCTTTCTGTCCTCTTTTTATGTGACAATATCAGAACTTTCCTCCGCCTCCGCCGTGGGTGCTTCCGCTGGAGCTGACGTGAGTGCTGCTTCCTCCGCCTCCGCCGCCGCTGCCCGAATCGGTCTCTATCTTTGTTTTGGAAACGGTGTTGTAGAGGAAAATGTCTCTCGAATGATTTACCCTCATGCTGCCGTTTTTGACGTATACACGCGCAGCAGTCTGCTTTACAGCGGTTTTGAGCTGTCCCATCATGCACAGGCAGACGATTATTGCAATCACAAGTGCGCCCAAAAAGGAAGTCCCAAGCATCTGACCGTAATCCTTAGGCTTGTTTCCAACATCATAAGCACTTCCGCTGCTTTCGTATTTGCCTATGTAGGAGTCCGCCTGATCGGCAAATTTTTCAAAGGCGTCGTAATAATCTCCGTCGCCGAGATAGTCCGCCACCTTGTTGCCTATCTGGGATATGCCGTAATCGGTGAAAGCCTTTATGCCCTTGCCTTTGGTGGAAATGTGCCAGTTCCTGCCGCCCATGTCAACAAGCAGCAGAAGTCCGCTGTCCTCGCTGTCATAGCCGTAATAGTTGTAATCGTAGTAATCGTCCGCATAAGCCTCGGCGGATTTTCCGTCCGTGGAATTGACCATTACCACGACTATATCGTACTTGCGGTCGTGCTTTTCGATTATTTCCAGAATATGCTTTTCAAGAGACCGCTCCTCGCTGTCGGAGAGCAGGTCGGCATTGTCAACAACTTTATCTGCATTTTCCGCACAAACGGGATAAGCCGAAGCCGCACACATGACCGCCGCCGCAAGGACAGCGGCAATTTTTTTCAGTAATTTCATTTGCGTACCTCCCCGAATGCTTTACATGAACAGCTGAACGAGAAACGTCAATACCGTTACAGCCGCAGTCACTCCCGCGAACAAACCGAATAATCTTCCGTAGTCGGCAGGGAGATTTCCCACGAATTTGCCTGTCTGACCGTTCATTGCAAAGCGGTAGACCTTTCCCTTGTAGGTGGTGCTAAGCATCCACACGGGGAGAAGCGCATAGCGTATCTTGCCGCTGTTCAGTCTGATGTTAACGGTTTCGGGTACGACGGTGGCATAACCTTTAACGGTATTGCGGAACTCCTGCTGGGTACTGTTCCGTATCCTTTCATTGGCGCGGTTTCGGCTCTGCTCGGCGCTTACGTCGTATTTGTCCGCAAGATAGCCCGCAAGATACGCCGTGTTGAAATTCACGCAGTCGCCGTAGTTGTACGGTTCTATAGCCTCGGAAAGCTCGTCGGGCATTTTTTGTGAGCCGTCCACGGGGACTTTTTCAAACTGTATGGAACCGTCCCGCACTATAAGGTAGTGGGAGGTTTCCGTATAGCGGTAATTGCCGGAAGTCCACGACCTTACGCGTGTGGCGCGGTAGCGGATATTGGCGTCCGCGTCGCAGTCGAACAGCCAGAACGGAACGTAAACGCCCTTTATCTCGTCGATACGGTGTTCGGCCTTAAAGCTTCTCGGGAGCAGGAACTTGCCTTTAAGATAGTTTGAAAGAGCATTTTTGGCGGCCTCCTTGTCTATCTTGAAGGGAATTATCATATCGGGTCTGAGACCGCCCTCAAACTGTCCCGTCATCACTATGGGATTGTCGCAGTAAGGACAAGCCGAGGCAGCCGTGGTCTTGTCGGTAACGATCTGACCGCCGCAGCTTTTGCAGGTGTAGACGTTCATTCCCGCGGTCTCCGACGCGCCCCACTGTGAATCGGGGCAGTCCCAGTCAAGGCTGTCCCCCGCGCTTTGGGAAGCTTCGGTAAATTCTTTCAGAGCCTCTATTTCAAATTCGGTGTCGCAGTAGGGACACTTCATTTTCTGAGAATTGCTGTTAAATTCAATTGCGCCGCCGCAGCACGGGCATTTGTACTCAACCAGAGCAGACATAAATATCCACCTTTCGGAAGATAAAACCGGAGGATAGACCTTGCATACGGATATACTGTGACCCGGTTTTCTGTCCGGGACGGGTCTGCCGCTTTGCGTCTATCCTCTGTTTTATTTTTATTCTTTACTTAATATCGTTTTCGTCGAATTTGTCACCGCATTCGGGACAGAATTTCGGCGGATTTTTCGGGTCTTCGGGTTCCCATCCGCACTTGTCGCAGCGGTAGAGGGGTTCGCCCGCAGGCTTTGCTTTTCCGCACTCCGCGCAGAATTTTCCCTTGTTTACCGCACCGCAGGAGCAGGTCCAGCCGTCGGCGGGTTTAGGATTTCCGCATTCGGAGCAGAACTTCGCCGTGTTCACCGTGCCGCAGGAACAAGTCCAGCTGTTAGCGGGAGCGGCTTGTGCGGGCTGCTGTGCCTGTGCAGTCTGCGCCGCCTGCTGTTGCTGCTGAGCCGCCATACCGAAAAGAGCCTGAGCGTTCATTCCGCCCGCCTGCTGAGCCATACCCATGCCCATAAAGCCTGTCATAGCTCCGGAGCTGTTTGAAGCAGCGGCTTTCATAGCGTCACCCTGTGCGCCGACAAGCGTTGCCGCCGCCATTGAGGGATCGCGCATTACCGCAGTGCGCTGAAGCTCCTTGATCATCTTTTCGTCCTCGGGGGAGCAGGTAACGGAGTTCACGCCGAATGAAGCGATCTTGATGCCGCGAAGCTCCGTCCACTTCTTGGAAAGCACCTCGTTGAGCGCGTCGGCGATCTCCATAGTGTGACCGGGAAGCGCGCTGTAGCGGATACCCATGTCGGAAATCTTCGCAAACGCAGGCTGGAGAGCGGTCATCAGCTCGGTTTTGAGAGTGCTGTCTATTTCGCTTCTGCGGTAAATGTCATGGACGTTTCCGCACACGTTTGTGTAGAACAGGATCGGGTCAACGATACGGTAGGAGTACTCGCCGTTGCAGCGGATAGAAACGTCGATATCAAGACCGATATTTCTGTCCACAACCCTGAAAGGAACGGGGGTGGGAGTACCGTATTTGTTTCCTAAAATTTCCTTGGTGTTGAAGTAGTAAACGCGGGTGTCGGTAGAAGCCTGTCCGCCGTGAGCGAAACGGTCAACAATGCTGCCGAAGGTCTCCTTTATGCTTGTACCCAGATCTCCCGCGAAGATGGAGGGTTCGCCCGAAATATTAAAGGTATACTCGCCGGGTTCTGCGCATACGTCGAGTATCTTGCCCTGCTCGACGATTATCATGCACTGACCGTCGGCAACAGCGATACCCGAGCCCTGTGTGATAACGTTGTCGTCCCCCTTGGTGTTTGAGGATTTGCCGCTTACTTTTTTCCGACCCTTGCATACGAGAATATCGGTACTCATAGCCTCGCAGTAAAAGAATTCTTTCCACTGGTCGGCAAGAACGCCGCTTGCAGAATTGATTGCCGCTTTAATAAGACCCATATGTAACAGCTTCCTTTCATAAGTTGGATTTGAGACATAATTAATGAATATATTATACAATATTTTGATACAGATTTCAATAGTTTTGGGCAAAAAAGCAAATTTGGTACAGTAAATTTTGAGCGGGGAGCAGTTATATAGAAGGAATAAGCTAGACATACAAAAATCAAGTAAATCAGGTAACCAGCAAATCTGCCCGCCCCCTTGAGGGGGCACAGCAAAATTAATAGTCCGAACATTTTACGCAGGGGCGTGACTTTCTTGCACTGCGTGTAAGTGCCCGCGGGGGCTCCCCGCCAAAACCGATTTCCAGGTTTTTTCTGTAAGCAAATGTTGACATTTTTATGAAATTGGTGTATAATAAATAAAAACTTTACTATTCCCCGAATGCCGATACCGCGGGGAGACGCGGTCAAAACATTTCGATCGGAGGAGAACGTGTGAATCTTTTTTCTGCTGTTAGCGGAGTAATCAACGGTACTGTTAAGATCAGCGACCGAAATAAATACAGCGCGATCACCGTTGCGATCGCCTGCGTTCATATTCTTTTGGTTTTTATTTTCAGGGCAATAGGCTCTGTCCCTATGACAATTTATAATATGTGCAGCGTGGCGGGTTATCTGATGTGCCTGCCGCTTATCAGGCGCAACGCCCTCAACTGGGTGTTCGCATACATATGCGTGGAGGTGCCGCTCCATTCATTTCTTGCGATATACACCGCCGGCTGGGATTTCGGCTTTGCAATGTACCTTATAGCGATAGTCCCCGTGGGCTTCGATATGTCCTTTGCGCTGAAAAATCCCGTGAGGGGAATAAAGATCTCTGTTGTGTTCGGACTGCTTAGCTTTGTCATGTTTATTTCATGCAGAATGTTTTCTTACTACAATGCGCCGCTTTACCGCGTTGACAGCGAATTTTTTGTGCAGATCGTATATTTTTTCAATATGTTTGGTACTTTTATCCTGCTTCTCGTGTACTCGTTTATTTTTGCTTCGGAAATAAACACCGCCCAGACCGTCCTCAAAAAGAAAAATACCGAGCTTGCAAACCTTGCGGCAAAGGATACCCTTACGGGTTTTTACAACCGCCGCAAAATGCACGAATACCTTGTGAACGCAGCCGCGGGCAAGAGGGCTTTTTCTCTGATAATGAGCGATATCGACAACTTCAAAAGGCTTAACGACACCTATGGTCACGACTGCGGAGACGAAGCGCTCAAAGCCGTTTCCGACGCGTGCAGAAGCTGCGTTTCGGACGGCGACAGAATATGCCGCTGGGGCGGTGAGGAATTTCTTATACTTACGAACCGTTCCCTTGAGGACGCCGCAGATACCGCTGAAAAAATACGCTCCGCCGTGGAAAGCTGCCATCTGGTTTTCAACGGAGTCAGTATCAGGATAACCATGACCCTTGGCGTTTCGGAGTTCGACCCGTCCTCAACGATAGACAAGGCTATCACCGCCGCAGACCAGAATCTCTATATCGGCAAAAACAGCGGCAAAAACCAAGTCGTCAAATAGCCCGAAAGGAGTACCCGAATGCCGAGATTTTTTACCGACAAGCCCGCCGGGGACTTTATAACCGTTACGGGAAGCGACGCGGCGCATATGGGATACTCCCTGAGAATGAAGATAGGCGACCCCGTTACATTCTGTCATGCGGGGACGGATTATTTCTGCCGTATCGAAAGCATGGACGGCAGTCAGGTGGTCTGCCGCGTGGAAAGCTCTGCGGCGAGCCGTTCCGAGCCGACGGTTTCACTTACCCTATATCAGGCTTTCCCGAAACAGGACAAGCTTGACTATATCGTACAGAAAACCACCGAGCTTGGTGTGACAAGGATTGTGCCGTTTATTTCGGCAAGGTGCGTTTCCAGACCGGACGGGAAGTCCGCGGAGAAAAAGCTGGAGCGTCTGCGCCGTATTGCCGAAGAGGCGGCAAAGCAGTCGGGCAGAGGGATAATCCCCGAAATTGCGCCGCTGACCGATATGCGGGGTGCGATAAAAGATATGGAAAACTGCGATGTTAAGCTGTTCTGTTACGAAAACGGAGGAGAGCGGCTCTCGGACGTCACGCTGCCGAAAAGCGGTACAATAGGAGTAATGATAGGCTCCGAGGGCGGCTTTGAGCGCGCCGAAGCGGATCTCGCCGAGGAGGCGGGAGCGGTGAAAATATGGCTCGGAGAACGCATACTGCGCTGCGAGACCTGTCCCGTGGCGGTAACGGCGATAATAATGAACCTCACGGGTAATATGTAACAAATGCGGGACTTCTGAAAAGGCTGAGCCTTTTTGCTTGCCGCCGTCTATGGTGATGGCGGCATAATTTTATTCCCGAGACGGAAATTTAGTTTTGACAAAAAGCTTGCACGAAAGGCTGAGCCTTTATGCTTGCCGCCGTCTGTAGTAACGGCGGCATAATTTTGTTTCCGAGACGAGAAAAAGCTTCCGTATCACTATTCGCCTAATTGCGTCCCGCTTTTTTATTTTTAGGTAAAACAGGTATTGACATATTTGAAAAAAAATGCTATAATAAAACGATAATTTGTGTTGCAGAATGTAACAAAACAGGAGGTTAAATCGTGAGAAAAATAAAAAAGCCTGTTTTCTTCGTCGTTTTTGCGCTTATACTGCTGTTTGCGGCTTCCGTACTTTTCGGAGTAACTACGTATTACGGCGACATGAATACAGTTTACCTCAAGGGCGTGAACAATATCCGCTTCGGTATAGATATCAGGGGCGGCGTTGACGTTACCTTTACTTCTCCCGGAGATATCGACGCTACCGACGCGCAGCTTGACGCGGCAAAAGAAGTTATCGTGCAGCGTATGATAAACCTGGGCATCACCGACTATGAAAGCTTTATCGACTACGGAAACGACCGTATAATCGTAAGATTTCCGTGGAAAGAGGGCGAAGCTAACTTCGACCCCGAGGCTGCCGTTAAGGAGCTGGGCGAGACTGCCGAGCTGACCTTCCGCGAGGGCTACGAGATTGACGACGCAGGTATGTACACAGGCATTACCGCGGAAAACGTTATCCTTGTGGGTTCTGACATACAGGAGGCTAATGCCGTCTACACCAAGGACAGTGCGGGAAATCTGGAGTGGCAGGTAAGCCTTGAGCTTACAAGCTCGGGCACGGGAAAATTTGCCGACGCCACCACAAGGCTCAGCCAGACCCGCGGAGTTATCTCCATCTGGATGGACGAGACCTGTATCTCCTATCCGCAGGTAAATTCCTCTATCACAAACGGCAGGGCTTCCATTACAGGTAATTTTGACGCCGACGAGGCAAAGGCTCTTGCAGATAAGATCAATTCGGGCGCGCTGCCCTTCAAGCTTGTTACGGCAAGCTTTTCCACAATTTCGCCGAGCCTGGGCGCAGGCGCGCTTGAAGCTATGGTGGTTGCGGGAATTATTGCATTTGTGTTTATTGCGCTGTTCATGATAGTTCTGTACCGCCTCCCCGGAGCGGTTGCGGTCGTTGCTCTTGTTGGACAGGTTGCGGGTACGCTGGCGTTTATTTCTGGCTATTTCGGCTTTATGAACGGCTCGATACTGACTATCCCCGGTATCGCAGGTATTATCCTTGCGGTAGGTATGGGCGTTGACGCAAATATCATTACTTCCGAGCGTATCAGAGAGGAGCTTGCAAACGGCAAGACCCTTGACGGCTCTATTGAGTCGGGCTTCAAGAGAGCGTTCTCCGCTATTCTGGACGGTAACGTTACAATGATTCTGGTAGCTATAATCCTCATGGGTGCGTTCGGTACTCCCGACAGCATCTTCTCCAAGCTGCTGCATTTCGTGTTCTTTATGTTCGGACCCTCCACGGCGGGAACGATCTACTCTTTCGGCTTCACACTTCTGACCGGCGTTGCGCTGAACCTTTTCTTCGGCGTACTCTGCTCCAGACTCATGCTCGCCTCGCTTTCAAAATTCAAGGCGCTGAGAAATCCCAAGCTTTACGGAGGTGTCAGACATGAACAATAAGTTTAATATTGATTTTGTCGCCCGCAAAAAGCTGTTCTTTATAATTTCGGCTGTTGCAATTGCGGTCTCGATACTTTCATCATTCGTTTTCGGCGCAAATCTTGACATTCAGTTCAAGGGCGGTACTATCCTGACCTACATCTACGACGGCACGATAGACCAGTCTCAGTTTGAATCGGACGCTACGGCGGCTCTGGGAGGAATAGGCGTTACCTCAACGGTGGGCGAGGATTTCTCCTCGGGCAGGAACAATATCCAGCTTTCGCTTATTTCAAACACAGGTCTGACCTCGGACAAGCAGATAGACCTTTCCAACGCCATTGCGGAAAAGTACGCGGGCAACAACATCGAGCTTCTGGAATCCTCCGACGTTTCTCCGTCATCGGGACGCGAATTTTTCCTGAAGTGTATCGTTGCGGTACTGCTTTCCTTTATCGTTCTTATCGTCTATATTGCGCTGCGCTTTAAAAATATCGGAGGCTGGCTCGCAGGCGTTTGTGCGGTAACTGCGCTTCTTCACGACTGTATCATCGTTTACGGAACGTTTATCATCTGCCATATGTCCATCAACGCAAACTTTATGGCGGTTGTTCTGACGATCTTAGGTTACTCTATTAACAACACCATCGTAATTTACGACCGTATCCGTGAAAACGAGATACTTTTCAGAAAGAAGAAAACCAAGATCGAAATTGTCAACATGAGCATTAATCAGTCGCTGACACGTTCGATAAATACGTCTATAACGACTATTGTGGCAATGCTTGCGGTAACTATCGTTGCGGCGGTTTACGGTGTAACTTCGATAATTTCGTTCTCTCTGCCTATGATGATCGGTATGATCGCGGGCGCGTACTCCTCGGTATGCTTCACCTGTCCGCTGTGGCTTACTCTTGAAGACAAGCTTGGCATAAAGACAAAGAGGAAAAAAGCTAAGGCTTAAAATTATTTCGGCGGACAGAGTTTACTGTCCGCCGTTGTTTTTGGGAGGGATCTGAGTGTGGCTTTTATTTGCGGTATTATCATCGGTGTTCGCGGCGCTTACGTCTATTCTCGCCAAAATAGGAATTGACGGAGTAAACTCAAACCTTGCAACGGCTCTGCGGACAGCGGTTGTTCTGGTCATGGCATGGGGAATGGTTTTCCTCACGAACGCCCACACGGGTCTTGCCGACATAGGCAGAAAAAGCTGGATTTTTCTTATCCTGTCGGGACTTGCCACGGGTGCTTCGTGGCTTTGCTACTACAAGGCTCTGCAAATGGGGGAGGCTTCAAAGGTGGTTCCCATTGATAAAATGAGTACCGTTCTCACGCTTATTTTAGCGTTTGTTTTCCTGCATGAAAAGTTTACGCCGAAATCCGTGGTCGGCTGTATTCTCATTGGGTTGGGGACGTTGTTAATGGTGCTGTAAGTGTACAAAAAACGCATAAAATTTTAGATAATTTTACATATTGACTTATTGGCAGACAAGAATTATAATATAATTAATGGCAGACAAAAAGTGAGGTGAGAAAATGTCTCCCAGAACAGGCAGACCTAAAAGCGACAATTCCAAGAGTGAACGAATAACAGTACGGCTTGACAGTGAAACTTCCAACACTCTGAAAGAATACTGCGAACAGGAAAACATTGAAAAGGCAGAAGCGGTACGGAGAGGAATTGGCAAATTAAAGTCTGAAATAAAAAAATAACGTAAACTGCTCTCGACCAAAAGCACAGCTTACGTTATCCACAAACAGACAAGAAAGTCCATTCCGAAATTATTATACATCGGAAAGCCTTTCTTGTCAAGACACGAAAGGAAAATTTATATGGATAATAACGAATTTGATCTTGACGCGCTGCTTGACTGCGACGCTTTTGTGCGCTATGAAAGCGTCGAGGCAAAATATGCCATGGACGATTTTTTGAAAACTGTCAAGGAAAACACAGACGGCGAAAAGACTGTAGAAAAAATCAAGCGGGAATGTGATGATCTGGTTTACTATACCTTTAACGACGCTTTTAAGCAGGGCTTTTGCTTTGCTGTAAAGTCCGTTAAATTTTTGCTGAAAAGCTGATACTAAAGGGCGGACAATTTCCGTCCTTATTAAGGAGTTAATAAAATGAAAAAAGCGTCAATAGTGTTAATTGTTATCGGAGTGATATTTTTTGCGGCGGGAGTGTTCGCTATATACACGGGCTTTGCAAGTCAGAACAGCGAGGAAAATTCCCTCGTCTTTGAAAAAACCGTGCAGGCGCGAATAACCGATATGCGTACTGTTAAGACAGGCGTGGGAGATTTCAGAACTAAAGGCGGCAGAAGCTATGCCGACAAAAATGTTACCTATAACTATTATGTGGAATTTTTCGTGTCGGACGACGGCGGCTACAGCATGGAGAATGTCGTATCCGCAATGCTGTACAAGGAGTACGAGCAGCTTGAAAAAAACAAGGACATGGAATTCAATCTGTACCGAAACGGCGACGGTGTTGCTTATCTCAGTATGAAGGATCTTGAGGGCGCGACCGAAGATTATCAGTCAATGCAGGTCACAAAAAATATTGCCGTCAGAATGATTGCAGGACTTATTGCCGCCGCAGTGGGCTGGGTACTGCTGATGAACGGTACAAAAATGAGAAAAAAAGCTGCATAGATAGTACGCAATTAATTTAAAAAGGAGCAATTTATGAATTTCGGATTTTCCTACATAGGACTTATTTTTATGGCAATGCTGATAATACCTAACATTATCTGGACGAAAAATCAGCCGCGAGGTTACGAAAAATATGCGGTGAATGAAAACAAAGTCCTGCAAATTTTCGAGCGTATCGGGGAGGCTCTCGTTGCCTGCTGTGCGCTGATTTTTCAGGGCTTTAATATCGGGAAAATTTCACTTTGGTCGCTTTGGCTTTTGGCGGCTTGCGTGCTTATGATACTTTATGAAATCTACTGGATACGTTATTTCAAAAGCGAAAAAACAATGGCGGATTTTTACCGCAGTCTTTTGGGTATCCCCGTTGCGGGGGCGACCCTGCCTGTGGCGGCTTTCCTGTTGCTTGGTGTGTACGGCAGAAATATTTTTATGATAATTTCGGTTGTAATTCTCGGAATAGGACATATAGGGATACATCTTAACCACAGCAAAGAAATTGGAGATGATTGAAATGAAAGCGGGCTTGTCAACAGCGTGTCTGTACCCGATGGAGGTTGAAAATTCTTTTCGGCAGCTTGCGGAAAACGGTGTAAAGACCGCGGAAATTTTCGTCAACTCTCACTGCGAGCTGTCCGACCCTTATCGCGCGGAAATGCTGGCTGTGCAAAAGGAGTACGGCATGGAAGTTGTTTCGGTACACCCCTACACCTGCGGCATTGAGCCGATGATGCTTTTTACCGCTTACGAGCGCAGGGTCACGGATATGCTGGACTACTATAAGCGTTTTTTTGACTATATGAATCTTTTCGGCGCAAAATTTTTCATTCTCCACGGCAATAAAAATCAGAACCCTTTTCCCGATGAAAAATATTTCGAGCGGTATCTGCGTTTGCAGGAAACGGCGGAAGAGTTCGGGGTGTGCGTTTTGCAGGAGAACGTTTCGCGCTGTACAAGCAAAAGTCTTGAATTTCTGGTTAAAATGAAAAACGCTCTCGGTGACAGAGCGGCGTTTGTGCTTGACACAAAGCAAGCTCACCGTTCGGATACGACGCCTTTGGATATGGTTCGGGCTTTGGGTAAAAACATCAAGCACGTCCACTTTTCCGACTTCGGCAAGGCGGGGGACTGTCTTAAGTTCGGCTTCGGAGAGTACGACAATCTTGCGCTTTTTACCGAATTGAAAAAATGCGGCTTTGGGGGAAATCTCATTATTGAACTGTACAAGGGCAGTCATAACGGCGCGGCGGATCTGGCGGAGAATTGCAGGGTACTGAATGATTTTCTTGCGGAAAATAATTTATAGCGGCATTATTGAATTTTGATCTCGGCGGCTATGCGCGAATACGTCTTGAAAAAATTCCTGCGCCGTGGTATAATATTTTCTGTCGGACTTTGCGCTCCGACAACAATTCAAAGAAACGAGCTGATACAATGAACGTGATCCTTGCCTCCGCATCTCCCAGACGAAAGGAGCTGCTGGGCTATATCGTACCCCGCTTTGAGATAATTCCCGCCGACGTGGACGAGACCCTGCCTGAGGAAATTTCCTCCGAAAAAAGCGCGGAATTTCTTGCCGTAAAAAAGGCTGAGCATATCTCCGCTCAGTACCCCGAAAGCATTGTAATAGGCAGCGACACAGTGGTTATAGTTGACGGAGAAATTCTCGGCAAGCCCGCCGATGAAGCGGACGCGTACCGAATGCTGAAAAAGCTGTCGGGAAAGACCCACACCGTTGTTACGGGAGTGTGCATTTCCCAAGGCGAAAAAAAGAAAAGCTTTTCCGAGGCGACGCGGGTGGAGTTTTATCCGCTGTCCGAGGAGGAGATACATGACTACATTGCCACTGGCGACCCCATGGACAAGGCGGGAGCATACGGCATACAGGGCGAGGGCTGCGTACTTATAAAGGGCAGTGAGGGAGATTTCTTTACGGTAATGGGACTTCCCGCCGCCAGACTGAAGCGTGAGCTTGCGGAATTTACTTCAGCGGAAGGAGACGGCAAAAATGCTGACTAAAATTATAGTTGCGCTTATCGCAGGACTGGGCGCGGGTCTTGGTACGGGAATAGCGGGACTTTCCGCCGCGGCTGTAATATCGCCCATGCTCATAACCTTTCTTGACGTTGAACCCTATCAGGCTGTGGGAATTGCCCTTGCTTCGGACGTTCTTGCCTCGGCTGCTTCGGCGTACACATACGGAAAAAATAAAAATCTTGATATCCGCAACGGCGTGATAATGATGATCTCCGTGCTGTGCTTCACTCTCGTGGGAAGCTTCGTCGCCTCGCTTCTTCCGGGGACGGCGATAGGCGGCTTTTCGGTGGTGATGACAACACTGCTGGGCGTAAGGTTTATCGTAAAGCCCGTTACCGCCACGGAAAGCAAGATGATGAAAAAGGACAAAAAAACCGCGGCGGTGCAGTCAGTGCTGTGCGGAATGATGATAGGCTTTATATGCGGATTTGTAGGCGCGGGCGGAGGCATGATGATGCTGTTCGTGCTGACAAGCGTGCTGGGTTACGAGCTTAAAACCGCGGTGGGAACGAGCGTGTTCATTATGAGCTTCACTGCCTTTACGGGAGCGGCTTCACACTTTGTCATAGACGGCGCGATGCCCGATATTTTTATACTTGCGCTGTGCGTTATCTTCACTCTTGCGGGAGCGGCGGTCGCTTCAAAATTTGCGAACAAGGCTTCTCCCAAAACGCTCAACAGGGCGGTGGGTGTTGTCCTGCTGACATTGGGAGTGGTCATGATTTTTACCGAATATGTTTTTTAAAAAACCCTGCCGCCGTCCGAATCTTTTACGGTATCGGACGGTGGCAGTTTTATTCGTTTATTTATTCAGTTCTGAGCGCGGCAACAGGGTCTTTCTTAGCCGCAACGCCCGACGGGATAAGTCCCGCAATAAGGGTGAGTATCATGCTTATCACCACAAGAGCCGTTCCTCCCACGGCGGGCAGACTGCAAAGATTTTTAACGTCCGTCAGATATTCGATAATAATATTTATCGGAATGTTCAGCAGAAGCGTTACGATTATTCCCAACGCTCCCGACGTAAAGCCGATAATAAGGGTCTCGGCGTTGAACACGCGGGAAATATCCTTTTTGGACGCTCCTATCGCGCGAAGTATACCGATCTCCTTTGTACGCTCCAGTACCGAAATGTAGGTGATTATTCCTATCATTATGGAGGACACCACAAGGGATATCGCCACAAATGCTATCAGGATATAGCTTATGGCGTTGATGATGGTGGTAACACTGCTCATCATAATTCCCATAATGTCGGTGTACTGAATGCACAGGTCGTCCTCGCCCGCGTCGGTCTTGCGCTGATTGTAGTCGTCGATTATGTCGGTGATAAATTCCTTGGACTCGAAGTCAATGGGGTAAATATTTATTGAGCTTGGATTGTCCAGATCGGACACGCCCATGATCGAAAGGTTCTCCTCATAGGTAGACCTTGAAACGGTTGGAGCGCTGCTTTCCTCGGTCTCTGCGGCAGCAGTCAAACCAAGCTGTTCACCGAAGGAAGCCGCTATCTGATCGTCGGGCATACCCATCTGCTGTGCGCCCATGATCTGTTCCATCATCATTACCTGAGTTTCGGGATCGAGTGTTGCAAGATATGCCTGCAAATCCTCCATAGTCATGGCAGGAGCTTCGCTCTCCGCTTCCGGTTCTTCCGTTTCGTCAGCGTCAACAGTGTTTGCAAAGGGAAGTCCCGTGAACACGTCGGTGTCGGGATCGTCCTTTTGTGCCTTGACGATATCGCTGTCGTTCACCTTATTGATAAGGTGTGTCATAAGCTCGGACTTGTAGCCAATAGAGCCTATCTCGTTTGCCGCCGCAGTGCTGTCCGCGGGACGGATAATTCCCACTATTTCGATATCCTCGGCATTGTCTATCTGCTTTGTCATAAAGTTGTCATCGCTGCTTTTGTCAACCCAAATGCCGTCCTCCTCGGCGTAGTAGTCGGTGTTTACAAACAGCTTGAATTTAAGTCCAAGAAGCTGCTCAAAGTCAATGGATTCCAGCGTGTTTATATTTTCCACGGTCTCGCCCTCTATAGTGCGCTGTACCGCGTCGGTAAGCTCGCTGTTGTCAAGTATTCCCAGACTGTAGAGAGTGTAGTCCGTTACCTGATTGTATTTGTTTACGATAAGCACCACTTCGTTTGAGCTTTCGGGCATATGTCCCGCAAGAATTTCGTACTGGGAGTCCAGAATTTCCTGCTTGGAGATAAGCTCCCTCCAGATGGTGAACATACCCGACATCATGGTGTTTTCGTACATCTGAGTCATTTGGGTCATATGGGTCAAGCCCATGCTGTCGTAAACAGCGGTAGGGTTTACGCGGTACGGACCGTCGGAGGTGTCCGCCTTGTAGATGGTCAGCGGAGTGCTGTAGCTGTACTTGATATCGCTGACAAGATTTTGTATATCGCTTTCGCCGCTTTCAAGGAACGTCTTGAAAGTTTTCAGATCGTTTGCGGCGATCTCCGCGAACATGGCTTCCATCATTGTGGTCATAACGTTCTGCGGGTAGATCTTGCCTTCCTCGAAGTCCTCGCCGTTTGCCTGAGCCATATTCATCATTGTTGTCATCATTGTTGTCATGTCTATGGACGTGCTTTCTATCGTCAGCGGATAGCTTGAAAGAGTGTCCTCCTGAACGCGGTCAATGTAGTCCTGCGCGCCGCTCGAAAGGGACATTATCAGCGCGATTCCGATTATGCCGATAGAGCCCGCAAAGGCTGTCATAAAGGTGCGTCCCTTTTTGGTCATAAGGTTGTTGAGGGACAAAGCCATCGCCGTAAAAAACGACATGGAGGTCTTTCTTCCCGCGGATTTTTCCTCCGCCTCGGCAGCACCGTCAAAGGGGTTGGAATCGCTTTTTACCTCGCCGTCCAAAAGACGGATTATCCTTGTGGAATACTGCTCCGCAAGGTCGGGGTTGTGGGTTACCATAATGATAAGCTTATCCTTTGCGATCTCCTTGAGAAGCTCCATTATCTGGACGCTTGTCTCGGAGTCCAGCGCGCCCGTAGGCTCGTCTGCAAGAATGATATCGGGTTCGTTCACAAGCGCTCTCGCGATAGCAACACGCTGCATCTGTCCGCCGGACATCTGGTTCGGCTTTTTAGTAAGCTGATCGCCAAGTCCCACCTTTTCGAGAGCCTCAGTAGCGCGCTTGCGGCGTTCCGCTTTGGATACGCCCGACAGGGTAAGCGCAAGCTCCACGTTGGACAAAACCGTCTGGTGGGGAATAAGGTTGTAGCTCTGGAAAACAAATCCCACAGAATGATTGCGGTATGTATCCCAGTCTCTGTCCTTGTACTGCTTGGTTGATCTTCCGTTGATAATAAGGTCGCCGCTTGTGTACTGGTCAAGACCGCCTATAATGTTGAGCAGGGTGGTCTTTCCGCAGCCCGAGGGACCCAGCACCGACACAAATTCGTTCTCGCGGAACTTCACGGAAACTCCTCTGAGCGCGCGGATATCCGTGCCGCCCACGGAGTAATTTTTCACTATGTTGTTAAGTTCAAGCATTAAAACTATCCTTTCACTTTGATTTTACAGTCATATAAAAGTATACTGGAAAATATCCGCTATTTTTTTACTATATCATTAACAATATGTAAACATAACAATGTTAAACAAATTTAGCCGGTTACATAAAGTACCCCAATATAACCGCAAATATCAGCGCGGGAAGCATATTTCCCACTTTAACGGTCTTTCCGAAAAGCAGATTTACCCCCACCACGGCTATCAGAATGTTTCCTATGTAGGAGAGATTTCCGATTACCTCGTCGGTGAAAAATGGCGCGGCAAATCCCGCAAGCAGGGTTATCGCACCCTGATACAGAAAAAGCGGTACAGCCGCAAAAAGCACACCCACGCCGAGAGATGCGGCAAAAACCATGGATATCATAGCGTCCAGAACAGCCTTTGCAAAAAGGGTGGAGGGATCGTGATTTATGCCGTCCTGAAGCGCGCCCACCACAGCCATTGCCCCGACGCATATCACCAGCGCGTTCGTGACGAAGCCCTGCACGAAAAGATTATCCCCCTCCGCGCGGACAAGCTTTTTCAGCTTCTCGCCGAGGGTCTCCATTCTGTCCTCGATTTTAAGAAGCTCTCCCGCAATAATACCAAGCGTCAGGGACAGTATCATAAGCATTGTCCCGCGGGTCTGGAGAGCTCCGTCCTTTAGCTCCAGCAAGCCGGGCATTGCACCAGCCGCGCCGAGAAAAATCACCGCGACGCCAAGCGTTTTCATAAGCGAATCGCGGAAGTCCTCTTTAAGTCCTTTCTTTATGATCATACCCGCTCCTCCGCCTATGACTACGGCGGCAGCGTTCACAACAGTGCCGAGCATTATCATTTTTACAGCTCCTTTTATTTTCGGTGTAAAAAATCCGTAGGGGCGGAACAAGTCCGCCCCTATAGGAAATTGCTGTATAAAATTATAGCACCGATAAATGCACAAATCATTTTCTTTTTATTAATAATATTCTGTATCTGTACTACCTGTACTGCTCCGAAAGATAGAGCGACACCCTGTTCTGAATGTTCCCGCAGACCTCCTCAAGGGTTTTTGACCCGTCGAAATAATCGGAGATCTCCTCGTTCAGAATGTCGTTAACCGCGCTGTCAAAACGGTTTTCCGCACCGTTTATTGAGCGTATCACTCGGTAGGTCTCCCTGATGAAAGCCTCCCGTGCATTTTCGTCAAAGCTGTCGTACATCGAAAACGTACCGTCGTAGTACTGCTCCGCCATATAGCGGAGTACCTCCTCGTTCGTCGGCAGACATACTCCTTTCGTCGTAAAAGTATTCTCGTCCTTGTAGGCTTCATAGGACGTGGCGTAGTCTATGAAATCATACGCTTCTTCCGAACCCTTGAAAACCGAAAAACTCAGCACAGGCAGGACGGTTACGGAATTTTCTTTGCCGGAGGGCAGACCCACGAATTTTACTTCTTCTCCAACATATTCTGTCGTAAGATACTCAAAATTCCATAAGCCGGTGTATGAGGTCGGCATCACCAGCGCGTCGCCGTTATGGAACATATCGTAGAAATTTCCGTCGGGAGCGATCCTCAGCGCAGCGTCAATGCACTGCTTCCTGAATGTCATATATTCCTTGAATTCCTCGCTTTCAAAACTGCACGTTCCGCTGCCGTAGTCAATAAAGTTGTCGCACACATAAGGCGTAAAACTTTCCGCATCATAGAAATGGATGGAAATGTCCACAGGCACGGAATAGCCAAGCTCCCTGCTTTTTTCAATGATATGCTCAAAGGAGGTGTCCTTGTCGTCTCCCCAGTCCTTCGCCCTTACCATCGAAGCCACAAACATAAAATCGTAAGGCATTTCGTACAGCTTTCCGTCCACCTCCATAGCTTCAAGTACAGACTGTACATACCTGTCCCGCAAGCCGTTTCCGTCGATAAATTCGTTCAGGTCGCACAGCAGACCCTTTCCGTACAGAGGCGAGGAGTCCACCCAGTTGCAGACCTCGCTTTTGTAGAGCAGGTCGGGCTGTCTGCCGCTCATTATCTCCAGCAGAAGATTTTCGCCGCTTTCGTAGTACTTGTCCTTGATTACATATTTTTCGCTTTGTTTGTTAAATTCGACAATAAGCCTGTTCATCTCGCCTTTTAGGACGCCCGCATAGTAGGTGTCCCCCTCGTCGGCGGGACGGGCTATGTAGAGGATAGTCCTGCCGTCCTCGTCAAGCTCTCTTTGCGGCTGCTTTCCGCAGGAGGACAGCATTGCCGCCGCAAAACATACCGCCGCCGAAATAATTATTTTTATGTATCTCCGCATACTTATCGCTCCTTTTAATGTTCCTTTAAAGAAACACACCGCAGAGAGCCAAAAGGTTGCATTGAAAACAAAAAATGTCCCCCGCCTTGAGAGCAGGGGACATCATAGGTCATAAAATACAGTAAATAAATTTCAGCCTGAATTTGCCGAGCCTTGAAAGCTTTGCGCAGAAACGCTTCGCCAGACTGTTCACTGCAAGCCGCATTTCGTTGGCTTCGTTTCGGGTAAGGCTTTCTCCGCCGAAGGACGCTTTCAGGGCGCAGCCGATAATAAATTCCGCAGTGCCGTCCGCAAGCATTTCCGAACGCTCCGAAAGAAATTTCGCATACTCCCCGAAATCCATGTCGCCCTGTTCGGGAAGCTCCATAAGCCGCAGCAGCTTTCCGAAACGTCTGTAGTCGTCGATAGCCGCAGCCCTTGCGCTGTTCAGAGCCGTCCTGCGGCGTTTTGCGGCAGCGGCGTTCCTGCGGAGGATAAACGCCGCGGGTACAATAATAACGACCGCCGCCAGAATAACAAGCCATGTAAGGTCGTACAGAACGTCCACCTTTTCTTCGCCCTTTATTCCGAAAACGGCAAAGCCGACGGTGGGTCTGCGGTTATCCTCCGTGCCGGCGGGAGGAGGGGGAGCGGGCTTTTGGGTAACGGTGGTCTCCGCGGCTTCGGTTTCCTGTACCGAAGTTTCCGGCACAGCCGTAACAGTGACAGCCGTGGTCTGGGCAGCCTCGTTCGGCGACGGTGCGACTTCTTCGCCTGTCTCGTCGGGCTGGGTCTCTTCCGTATTTTCGGAAAGCTCGGTCTCGGACTCGGTTTCCGTCTCCGGCTCGGAGACGGTGGTCTCCGTAGGTATAGCCGTGCGGACGTTTCCGTATCCCGAGGTGAACTCAACGGGATACCAGCCGAAGCCGTCAAGATATATCTCCGCCCATGCGTGACCCCGCAGGTCGGAAACATTTACCGACGCGGAAGTCCCCACCGCCGTTCCGCGGGGGAAGTCCGCGGGCTTTATTACGTAGCCCTCCGCGTATCTTGCGGGTATTCCCGCGTAGCGGCACATTATGACCGCCGTCGTAGCAAAATGTGAACAGCTTCCCTCGCGGGTATCAAGGAAATGCTGAACAAAATCCTTTCCCGCAGGAAGCTTTCCCGCAGTAAGGCTGTATTCGCAGTTGTCTCTGAGCCACTTTTTTATAAAGTACAGCTTTCGGCTGAGGACGGTCATTTCGTCAAGAGTGCTTTTGCCTGTTTTTATCTCCTCGGCTGTGATGTAGCTGTAGTAGCTCTCGTCAAAAATTTCTGCGGGCGAAAAGCTTTCGGGAATGTCCAGATAGTTTGCGTACACAAAGTTTCTGTAGGCAGCCTCGTCCTCGGAAAGAACGGTGGGCGTGGACCATTTCATACGGAAAATATTCTGATATCCGTAATAGTCTCCCGGGTCGTAAAACTGTCCGATATACGACTTGGAGGAGCCGCCGAAGCCGCTTGAGTTTTTCTTGTATCTTGAAACGCTTTCGGGAACAAGATTGTAGGGCATATAAAGATAGTTGGTGTTTGCGGCGACGTTTTTCACGGAAAAATTATACCGCGGTATTTCGGTGCGGGTGTATTTGAGATTGTAGCCGTCCAGAAGCAGAGGGGAAAGTCCGTCCGTGGAAAAGGATTCGGTTATGCTGTCCAGCTGTCTCTGCTTTGCGGAGGGGAACTGCTCCCAGCTTCTGCCCGTATAGACCGAGCCCACAAATCCGCGCAGATAGACGGTCTCCTCGGATTTGGGAATAGTTACCTCCAGCACGGTTTTTCCGTCAAAGGATATCTCGTCAAATTCGCCCAGCTTTCCGTGGTTTATCGCTCCCGTGGGGGCGACGTTTCTGGTGGCAACGATAACGATCTCGTCGATGATCTGCTGTACGCCTCCGCCGCTGATGTAGTCCACAGCCTCGTCGTACATGATATTCAGCTTTTCGGGACGCTCATAGCCCAGCTTTTTGGATAATCCCGGCAGCGCCGCTATGCACAGCGCGGCTATCACCGCCGTACAGAAGCCGCAGTAGGTGGAATATTTCTTGCAGCGCGGGTCGGAGATAGCTTCAGCCGCGTTGGATTCCAGAGCGAACATAGCCGTCCAGCAGACAACCACCGCAAAGAACGCGGCTAAGTTCGGTTCGAGACCGTACACAAGCACGGCAAACACGGGCATACAGGTAGAAATGCATACCCCCGAAGCCGAGTTGCTTCGCACCGTCGAATGGCAGGCAAACGCGCACATAACGCAGTCCGCAAAAAGCGAAAACGCGCGGATATGATATTCCGCAAGCTCAGGCTCGATTATCGTTATAAACGGTTTGGAGTGGAATTCCTCCCGTATCGTCGAGAAAAACAGGTTGATATAAGAAGCAAAGCCCGCGCAGATGTCGTACCTGAAAATATAAGTGCCAATTATCAGCGCAGCCGCCGCAAGCAGCGATACTATGCGGAAAAGCTTTTCCTTAAGGCTGAAAATAAATGTGAATACCAGACACAGCACTGTTGCCGCCGCCGCGGTAAGGGACAGGCTCATTCCCGGATTGAGACAGGAAAGGAACGTCATAGCCGAGCCGATACAGCCGCATAATGCCAGTATGAATTTTATAACGATCGGAGCGAAGTCCGAGAGGACGGCAAATTTTGTTCCGCCAAGCTTTTTGTCCGCGTGTATGCTTGCCGATATCACGGCTGAGGGACGGCGTTCCGCTTTCATGACTGCGCTCCTTTCTTTTGGTATTTTATGCGGGACTGCTACTGCGCGGCGTCGGTACCGCCAAGGTAGCCGAAGTCGTCCGAGCTGAGCTTTTCAGCGTCGGCGTAGATAAATTCCGTTTCGGAGGACTCCTTGTCCGTCTCCTCGTCAAGGGAGCGGGGAGAGGTGCATATCACGGTCAGGCGGGCTTCTCCGCAGACGGAGGAAAGCTCGTCCGCATAGGCTCCGCCGTCACGCTCAGAAACAGCTATAACCCTTGAAAAGCCGCTGTTGATAATATAGGCGCTGTCGGAAATTTCAATAATATAGGCGATACTGCTTGTCCATTCAAGCTCCTTTATGCTTCTGGAAACCCCCGCGGCTTCGGCGTAAAGCGCGTCCGCGTCGGAAATCTCGGCGGTGCGCAGACCGTAGCCCATGCATGGCAGCGCAAGAGTATGCGCGACCCCTCTTTCCGCAAGAGAGCAGGAAAGCGAGAACGCCGCGTCGAGAACTCTGTCCGCGCCCTCCGCGGAACGGCAGCTTCCAGTGTCGGCGGCTATCAGCAGCCTGCTTCCCACGGGCTTTGAAAGCTCTCTGACGATAAAATTCTCACTTCTGCCGCTTAGCTTCCAGTGTATCAGATTATGCCTGTCCCCGTCTCGGTACTCTCTGAGCATGAATATTTCCGAGGGGTCGTCCCCGGGTTTTTCGCGGGAAAAAACATTGCTTTCCGCGCTGTATACGTAATTGCTCTCAATAGCCGCCGATATCGGCAGAACTGCGGGCAGAACGGTTATCTGCGTGCTGAAGCCGATCTTTTTCCGCACCGCCGTCAAGCCCATAAGGTCGCGCAGACGTACGCTTTTTATTGAGACCGATACCGCGCCGCAGTGTTTTGGCAGGAAATTCAGCGAAACCGTTTCGCTTGTCCGTCCGCCCAGAGGGACAGCCGCCGTATGGATAAAAGGCAGCTCCTCCTCAAAAGGCGCGGACACCTTGTAGCGTATCTTTACCGAGCAGGAGGACACGGGCAGAGGCGAGCGATTGTACACGCTTATCTTTACCGACGCGGCTTTTCCCCGCTCCGTGACGGGAGAGTCGCAGTACACCCTTATTTTAAGGAATGCCGCGCCGACCGCGAGAATGATGTGCAGGATTATCGGCAGCGCAATCAGAAATGCAAGCAGATAAAAGGAAAGGTCGCCCTTGTAAAGCACATAGAAAACCGCCGAGAACACGGTTATTATAGTATAAACGAACCTCATTTTAGTTCCTTTCGGGCAGATTTTTCAGCGTATTGACGGCGCGGGGATACGTGCGCTTATGTCCCGAAGAACGTCCGATACGGACGCTCCCGCGGCTTTCGCCTTTGCGCTCAGGATAATACGGTGTTCGGCGACGTCTCTCAGGATATACTTCACGTCGTCGGGAATGACGTAGCTTCGTCCCCGCATAAGAGCGGCGGCTCTTGCCATTGAGGTGAGAGCAACCGTGCCGCGGGGGCTTAGGCCAAGCTTTACCTGCGGGTGAGTACGGGTCGCCGCCGCAATGGAGGCGAGATATTTGTACACCCTGTCGTCAATAAAGACCTCCTCGGCGGCGCTTATCAGCATAAGCACGTCCTTTGCCTCGGCGGCGGGGACTATTGTGTCCGCAGTCTTTGCCGAGCCTTTGGATTTCAGTATCGCTATCTCGCTTTCCAGATCGGGGTATCCCATGGTGAGTCTGACGATAAATCTGTCAAGCTGGGAATCGGGCAGCATCTGAGTACCCACCGAGCCGATAGGGTTCTGGGTGGCGATAACCACAAAGGGCTTTGGGAGCGGGTGGGTAACGCCGTCCACCGTGACCGAGCCCTCCTCCATAGCTTCGAGGAGCGCGCTCTGGGTCTTGCTGGAGGTACGGTTTATCTCGTCCGCAAGAAAAAGGCTGCACAGAGCCGCGCCCGGCTTGTAGTCAAAGCTGTCGGTGCGCTTGTTGTACACCGTAAAGCCCGTAACGTCGGCGGGAAGCACATCGGGGGTAAACTGCATACGCTTGTAGTCCAGGGACATAGCCTTTGAAAACGCAAGGGCAAGGGTGGTCTTTCCTACGCCGGGGATATCGTCCAGCAGGATATGTCCCCCCGCGATTATCGCCAGCAGGGTCTTGACGATTATTTCGTCCTTGCCGATAACGGCTTTTTTCACTTCGTCTGTAATTCCCTTGGCAATGGGAATGATTTCATTTTTTATTTCCTGATCCGTCATAATTTTACCTCTCAAAAATTAGTAAGCACAATATAAATACAGTATAGCACATTTTGAGTAAAAATACAAATTACAATTTGGTTAAAGAGATTTTTTGGGTGAGAAGTGTTTTGGGCGGTAAATTTTGATTTAGCGGGGTACGTTTTGTAGGGGCGGGAGCAAGTCTCACTTTACAAAAATAAAATAAATCGGGCAACAAACAAATCTACCTGCCCCCTTGAGGGGGCAAAACATAATTAATAGTCTGAACATTCTACGCAGGGGGTGACTCAGCCCGCGGGGGCTCCCCGCCTAAATCAAAATTTATCCCGTCAAAACCGATTTCCGCAGCACGGCGCAGGTTGGTCTTGAATTTCAATCTTATGTATGGTATAATATATGCATATGTTCAGGAAAGGAATGGTCGCAAATGAAAAAACAGGTCTTTAATCCGTTTCTGCCGCTCGGCGAGTGTATCCCCGACGGCGAACCCCACGTTTTCGGTGACAGGGTATATCTCTACGGCTCTCACGACAAGGAGGGCGGCGAGACCTTCTGTATGCTTGACTACACGGTTTACTCCGCGCCTGTGGACGACCTGTCCGACTGGCGTTGTGAGGGCGTTATCTACCGCGCCGATCAGGACCCCGACTACGCCGAAAGAAAATTCATGTACGCTCCCGACGTTGTCCGCGGAAACGACGGAAGATATTATCTGTACTACTGTATGTCGGGCGATTACGGCGTTGGCGGCTATTTCGGACCGATAAGCGTCGCCGTATGCGATACCCCCGCGGGACAGTACGAGTACCTTGGCTTTGTCCGCAATAAGGACGGCTCGCCCATGAAAAAGTACGTCTGCTTCGACCCCGGAGCTATCAACGACAACGGCGCTATACGCATTTATTACGGTACTCAGTACGATTTTGAGGAGCGGGAGGATTTCCCCAACGAGGGGCTGATAAAATCCGAAATGGATATGTTCAACAAAAGCCGCGAGGAAATTCTGGAGTACGCCGAAAATGACAGCGTTATGGGTGCGGTGACTGTCACTCTGGAGGACGATATGCTCACCGTAAAGGACGAGCCGCGTCACATTATCCCCTACAAGGTAAAGGGTACGGATTTTGAGGCTCACCCGTTTTTTGAGGCAAGCTCCATACGCAAAGTCGGCGACAAATATTACTTTATTTACTCGTCCCAGAAAAACCACGAGCTTTGCTATGCGGTAAGCGATTTCCCCGACAGGGACTTCCGTTTCGGCGGTACGATCGTGTCCAACGGAGACGTGGGAATTAACGGCAGAAAGGACGAGGACAGGCTCAACATGACCGGCACTACTCACGGCAGCATTGAAAATATCAACGGACAGTGGTATGTCTTTTACCACAGGCTGACCCACAAGTCCGACTACAGCAGACAGGCTTGCGCCGAGAGGATAACCATTGCCGAGGACGGCAGTATCGCGCAGGTAGAAATAACCTCCTGCGGACTGAACGGCGGCGCGCTCAGAGCTGAGGGAAGCTATCCCGCGGTCATCGCCTGCAATATCACAAACGGACATATGCCCCACGGCTCGAATAAAATTTACAGCGAAAGCTTTCCAAACTGCACCAATCTCGGCGAGGACAGATTTATCGCCGAGATAAGTGACGGCACTGTTATCGGCTACAAATATTTTGACTTTGACGGCGCGGTAAATTTCACGGTAACGGCGCGCTCCGCAAAGGGCGGAAGCTTTGAGGTCTCGGACGAACTGAACGGCGCTCCAAAGGCTGTCGTTGAGATTTCCCCGTCGGAGGAATGGACAGAATTTTCTGCGGCTCTCGATATGGGAAAAGGCGTTTCCCCGCTGTTCCTGAAATTTAAGGGAGAAAGCGCGGAGCTTAAAGAAATTGCATTCGGGTAACGGGGAGAAAATATGCGAACCGATATTATTGAGTATCTGCAAAAGGAAGTTCGCGCAAGGTGCGAAAAGCCCTCCAACAAATTCGGGATAGGCTGCTATTACCATATCGAAGCGGTGGTAAAAAATGCGGAGCTTCTTGCAGAGCAGTACGGAGCGGATAAAGAGGTCGCTGTTATCGCGGCATGGCTTCACGATATCGCTTCCGTTACGGATTACAGCCTGTATGAAGAACATCATATCCACGGCGCGGAGATCGCGGGAGATATTCTCGGACAGCTTGGGTACGATAACGATAAGATATTGCGCGTGCAGGGCTGTATAAGAAATCATCGGGGAAGCACGGGAGACAAACCGTGTACAAAGGAAGAAATATGCGTTGCCGACGCGGATGCGATCTCGCACTTCGACAGCGTTCCGAGCCTGCTTTTTCTCGCGTACTCTGCAAAAGGAATGGACTTTGAAGAGGGTAAAAGCTTTGTTGCAGCCAAGCTGAAAAGAAGCTTTGCAAAGCTGTCCGAGGAAAGCAGGGCGTTTTACCAAAACAAATACGAGCAGGTCATGGATATTCTCGGAGAAAAATAAAGGAGCTGTTATTATGCTTGAAAAATTAAAGCAGGAAGTTCTTGAAGCGAACCTTATGCTGCCGAAATACGGTCTGGTGACGTTCACCTGGGGAAACGTTTCCGCAGTTGACAGGGAAAGCGGCATGGTTGTCATCAAGCCATCGGGAGTTGAATACGGCGAGATGACCGCCGACCATATGGTGGTGGTGGAGCTTGCCACGGGAAAGGTCGCAGAGGGAAAGCTCAATCCCTCCAGCGATACCCCCACGCATCTGGAGCTTTACCGTGCCTTTGAGGGTCTCGGCGGAATAGTCCACACCCACAGCCGCTGGGCGACCTCCTTTGCTCAGGCGGGCGTTGGTATCGTCCCCATGGGAACTACCCACGCGGATTATTTTTACGGCGAGATACCCTGCACCCGCGCTATGACTCCCGAAGAGATAGCGGGTGAATACGAAAAGGAAACCGGTACGGTAATTATCGAAGCCTTTAAGGGTATCGACCCGCTGACTATCCCCGCAGTCCTTGTGAAAAGCCACGGTCCGTTCACATGGGGAAAAACCGCCGCGGAAGCGGTACACAACGCGGTAGTCCTCGAAGAAGCGGCGTTTATGAATTATCATGCTCTTGGACTTAACCCGCAGGTCGGACGTATGCAGCAGGAACTTCTCGACAAGCATTATCTGAGAAAGCACGGCGCAAACGCTTATTACGGACAGAAGTGAAAATCCGACGAACAAAGCTCGATAACGGAGACGTGCTGAACTATTGTTTTCACGTCTCTTTGATTTGTACGGTTTTTGTTGCTGCTTACTGAAATTTTCGGCGGAAATTTCCCAATACCCATTGACTTTGAACGCGAAAAGGGGTATTATTAAAAAGTATACTTTTTTACAATAAATTTTCGATTGGAGTGATTGGATTGATCAAAGCCGCTGAAGCAATGGTAAAATGTCTGGAAAACGAGGGCGTTAAGGTCGTCTTTGGTTATCCGGGAGCTGCAATCTGTCCGTTCTACGACGAGCTTACACACTCGGATATACGCCACATTCTCGTAAGGCGTGAGGACAACGCAGGTCATGCCGCAAACGGCTATGCGCGAATCACGGGCAAGCCTGCGGTCTGTATCGCAACGTCGGGTCCGGGAGCTATGAACCTTATGACTGCTATAGCTACCGCATACGCCGACAGCGTACCCCTTATATGCATTACGGGACAGGTCTCCACCGACCAGATCGGCTGCGATGTTTTTCAAGAGGTGGACACCACGGGCGCTGCCGAGCCGTTTGTGAAGTACAGCTATCTTATCAAGGACGCCTCCGAGCTTCCGCGGATATTCAAGGAGGCTTTCTATATTGCGGGTTCGGGGCGGAACGGTCCCGTGCTTATCGACGTGCCTGTGGATATCCAGCAGACCATGATAGATTTTCAGTACCCCGAAAAGGTGGAGCTTCGCACCTACAAGCCCACCGTAAAGGGAAACAGCTTTCAGATCAAAAAGGTCTGCGAGGCTCTTAAAAATTCCGAAAGACCCCTTATCTGCGCGGGCGGAGGAGTTATTTCCGCCGACGCCTGCGCCGAGCTTATGGAGCTTGCCGAAAAGACAAGGATACCCGTTGTTTCCACTATGATGGGACTGGGTATTTTCCCCACGGCGCACCCTCTCTATATGGGTATGCTCGGTATGCACGGCGTAAGGACGGCAAACGAGGCGGTGTCCAAATGCGACACCATGATACTCATAGGCGCGAGAGTGGGCGACAGAGCGGTCAGGTCTCCCAAATTTCTTGCGGAGACTACAAAAATTATCCACATAGACGTTGACCCCGCCGAGATAGGCAAGAATATGCACGTTGACATTCCCCTTGTAGGCAACTGCAAGCTTATTCTGACGGAGCTTTCCGAAAAGCTGGAAAGCACCGAACGCGCGGACTGGCTTGCGGAGCTGTCCGAGGTAAAGAATACCGTCCCCAAGGAGGACGAGACCGAGGGCTATGTGAACCCGAAAATGTTTATCCGCAAGCTTTCGGCAAGGCTGTCCGAGAACACAATATGCGTTGCGGACGTGGGTCAGAACCAGATATGGACATGCAATAACTTTCAGTTCAAGGGCGGACGCTTCCTTACAAGCGGCGGCATGGGTACAATGGGATACTCCATACCCGCGGCAATAGGCGCGAAGTTTGCTTCTCCCGATTCGGAGGTCGTGGCGATATGCGGCGACGGCTCTTTCCAGATGCAGATGATGGAGCTTGCTACCATTGTTCAGGAAAAAATCCCCGTGAAAATTATTCTCATGCGAAACAACCGTCTTGGAATGGTTCGGGAGCTTCAGACAAATCAGTATTCCGACAACCAGACAGCCGTACACATTGCGGACGGAAACCCCGATTTTGTGGCTCTTGCGAAGGCTTACGGCATAAGAGCGGAGCGGGTCTGCACCATGGCTGAGGCGGAAGAGGCTATTGAGCATTTGTGTACTTCAAAGGAAGCATATCTGCTGGAGTGTAATGTGTGGAGAAACGAGTCCACACTGTAATGTCAGGTGATCGAACATGAAAAAACGGCTGCTGTGGATAGATATGCTGAAAATAACGTCTATGCTGATGATTTTGATACTTCATATCTTTCTTAATGGCGGGATACTGTACAGACTTGAAATAGGAAGTGCGGAATATGCGGCGGGGTGGTTCATTGAATCGGTCTGTTACTGTGCTGTAAATTGCTATGCAATTATTACGGGATATCTTATGTACCGTCCCGAAAAGGAAAAATTCAACTACTCCCGAATTATTCCGCTGTGGCTTCAGGTGTTTTTTTACAGTGCGGCAATTACTGTTGTTTTTCTTTTGACTGATCCCGAATGCTTTGCAGAGAGCGATTATTCTGCCGCAAGCGGTTTTATGCCTGTTTTAAGCAATACCTACTGGTATTTTACTTCATATTTCGGAATGTTCTTTTTTATTCCGTTTATGAATGTTATGATACGTAATATTGATAAAAAGGAATTTACCGTGCTTGTCGGAACAGCGTTTGCTGTTCTCTCGTTTATACCGTTCACTTTCACGTACAGAAAGGATCCTTTCGGAACGCAGTTCGGATACAGCACGGTGTGGCTTGCGGTACTTTATCTTGCGGGAGCGTACATAAAACGCTTCGGAGATGATTTTACGCTAAAAAAAAGAACATGGGCAGCTGTCCTTGTTTTTTCATCTTTGATCCCTTGCGTTTCGTCGCTGGCACTGGATTATACAAGCGCAAAGGATTTTGAAAATGTTTATAGCACCGATCTGGGCGGACTGACGTACAATTATACTTCACCTTTTACAGTGATCAGTGCTGTATCGCTCTTTATGCTTTTCAAAGACGCTGAAATAAGGAGCAGACTTGCGGAAAAACTTATAAATTTTTTTGCTCCCGCGTCTTTTTCCGTATATCTTATTCATACACACCCGCTTGTGTTTGAATTTATTTTCAAGGACAAATTTGTTTTCCTTGCAGGATACAATGCCGCAGTAATGCTGCTCGGAGGTATATTTTGTGCCGTTTTCCTGTATGCTGTTCTTTCGGCAGCGGATCATATCAGAATGGCTCTTTTCAAAGCTCTGAAAGTGAGCCGTAATTCCGAACGGCTTGTAAATTCGCTTACAGACAGGCTAAAAAGCATGAAAGTAAGATAATGCCGTTATAACATTAAATCATATAATTTATAACTTATATGCACTTTACTTATAGAGTAAAATGTGGTAAACTATTACTGTAAAGATAATGCAATCCCGATATACGGCTGTAAATTGCGTATCGGATCAGAGTAAAGGAGCTGTTCCATGAAACATACAATTTCTATTCTTGTGGAGAACCACGCGGGTGTGCTGTCAAGAATTTCGGGACTTTTCTCCCGCCGCGGCTTTAATATCGACAGCCTTGCAGTGGGCAGGACAGACGACCCCGAGACCTCCCGCGTTACCATCGTAGCCGAGGGGGACGAGCATACCGTCGAGCAGCTTGAAAAGCAGCTCAACAAGCTTATAGACACCATAAAGGTCAAGACCCTTGCTCCCGAGGAGCTGCTTCCCAGAGAGCTTCAGCTTATCAAGATAAACGCAAATCCTCAGCAGAGGGGAGAGATACTTACCGTCTGCGAGATAATGGGCGCGAAGATCATCGACCTTTCCGCCAACACCATGACGCTGGAGATATCCGACACACCCGTACATCTGATGCGGTTCGAGGAGCTTATCCGTCCCTACGGTATCAAGGAAATAGTCCGCACTGGCGTTATCGCGATACAAAAGGGCGCGGATACTATTACAAAAAAGTAGCGGACAGGGTTCGTTAATCTACAAGTCTATGCAATTTTGCTATGCAAAAAAATCATATAAATTTTAAACGGAGGTTGTTAAAAATGGCAAACAAAATTTATTATCAGCAGGACTGCGATCTGGGCAGACTTGACGGCAAGACCGTCGCTATCATCGGCTACGGCTCGCAGGGTCACGCTCACGCTCTTAACCTTAAGGACAGCGGTGTAAACGTTGTTGTAGGTCTTTATGAGGGCTCAAAGTCCAAGGCTAAGGCAGAGTCTCAGGGGCTCAAGGTTCTTTCCGTTTCCGAGGCTGCAAAGACTGCGGACGTTATCATGATCCTCATTCCCGACGAGAAGCAGGCTAAGCTCTATAAGGAGGACATCGCTCCTTACCTTACCGAGGGCAAGACCCTTGCGTTTGCTCACGGCTTCAACATTCACTTCGGCTGTATCGTTCCCCCCAAGAACGTTAACGTTATCATGATCGCTCCCAAGGGACCCGGTCACACTGTAAGAAGCGAATATCAGGCAGGCAAGGGTGTTCCCTGTCTTATCGCTGTTGAGCAGGACGCTACAGGCGACGCTACAGACATCGGTCTTGCATACGCTCTCGGTATCGGCGGCGCAAGAGCTGGCGTTCTTGAAACAACATTCCGCACAGAGACAGAGAC
>JAIEDQ010000201.1 GCA_029067895.1 Oscillospiraceae bacterium
CCATAGCCGCTTTCAGGAAAATCGGTTTTCTTGTGATATCCCTCAGCTTTTCGATAAATTCGTTCATTGCCATTCCTCATTTCCGCCGCCGTCCGCCGTTACTATAACGACCGCAGCGTCCTTTCCGATACTTTCCGAAACCCGCCGCCTTGCGGATTCTGCGTCGGCTGAGCTTTCCAGCGTGATTTTTACTTCACTAATAGATATGCAGTAATTGTCCGAAATATTTATACTTGTCTCAACTTCTTCGGGATAAATTTCAATTTCCCTCAAAGCCGTCTCCACAGAGGAGCTAATGTTTTTTTCCACCGACCTTATGAAGTATTCGTCCGCGCCGTCCCTGAGAGCCGCGTACTGATCAGCGCTTGCCGACGCAGTCTCCGCTATTTCGGGGATATCGAGCCTGCCGCCCGCTATCGGCTTTATCAGGCTGAGGACGAATATCAGGGAAAAAATAATCTTGATCTGTCCCGCAAACTTATCTGAGGGGTAAAGCGAGCTGAAAACGGCGATGACGATTCCCAGAAAGCAGGCGGTAAGAGATACCGTGCGAAATGTTTCCATAAATACGTCCTCCCTTTTTTAATGCTTTGCGGAAAGCAAAACCCGCAGCCTTAAAAATTTATCACGATATGTTAAGTCCCACAAGCATAAGTATTGTCGTCGCGATTATCAGCATCACCGCAAAGCACACAAGTATGCTGAAAACCGCCGACAGTATCCACCCCGTATTTTTCACAAGCACCTTTATCTGCGATACTCCGAAAAGCTCCGCCGCAACGTCCGCCGCGCCGAATACGAGCCGCATTGCCACTATGTCCAGAACCGGCGGCAGTACCATTACAAATATAGCCGCGATACCGATAAAGCCCACTCCACCGCGCAGAAGTCCCAGACTGTTCTTTACCGTGGCATAGGTGTCCGCGACCGCTCCGCCTATTACGGGTATGAAGTTGGACACCACATACTTTGCCGCCTTTACCCCAAGGGTGTCCGCCGACGCGCCAACTATGCTCTGGAGAGACAGCAGTCCTATAAAAATAGTCATTATAAAGCCCATCACAAATACGATTATTTTTTTCACGGCTTCGGTAATTCCCGAAAGCTTGAAATCGGGGTTTATGGCTTCAACTATGCCCATTGCCATGCAGACCGACAGCGCAGGTACTATCGCTTCTCCCGAAAGCTGGACTGTAGTCTGCGCCACAAGCAGGACAAGCATATTGTAAGCCACCGCTGAGGTAACGCCTCCCGACGAGGCTGTTATCCCCGCAAAAACGGGAACGTAGCCCATCATGAACATTCCCCCCGAATCAAGAGCGTTCGCGGCACGGCTTATGCTTTCCGACACCGAGCCCGAAATTATCCCCGACGAGATAAGCACGCATATCACTCCGAATATTTTCGACAGGCTCTTGTTGTGAATGCTTTCCTCCATGCCCTCGATAACGGCGGCAACGAGGATTATCGCCATCAGCGATACAAGCAGCTTCAAGGGCTTTACCAGACTTTTTTTGAACTCCTCCCAGACGTATCGGAAAACGTCCCGCGGAGTGATCTGCGATATCGCTCCGGGGTCGTCAACGGTAAGACCGTTTTCCTCCAGAACGGCTCTCGCTTCGGGAGTCAGACCCTCGTTTATCCCGCTTGTGTCTATGCCAAGCTCATCGGCGATATTTCCGCTTTCCTGCGCGGCATAGGCTTGTACACACGGTACAAACGGCGCATACACCGCGAAAACCGCCGCCGCAAATATAAAAAATATTTTTTTTACAGTATTCATAGCACGTCCTCATATTAGTCCCGAAACTATTTCGGAAAGCGAATCGAACAGCGGCAAAGCCAGAATAAGCAGCGAGAGCTTTCCCGCAAGCTCAGCCTGAGTTGCAAGAGCGTTTTCGCCGCTGTCCCTGCAAATATCGCAGGCAAACTGGGTTATGTAGCATATCCCCAGCGCCTTGAAAAGTATTGTCAGATATTCTCCGTCCGCACCCGCCCTTGCGTACAGACCGCGGATAGCCTCTGCCACAGGCGATACGAACATTATCACCACCGACAGCACGGCAGCCGCAGCCGCTATTTTTATGTACAGAGCATACTCGCTTCCCGCCGCGCCGAAAAGCTTGCAAAGCACGGAGGCGATTATGCATATTCCAGCAACAGAAACTATATTTATCATACTTCCTCACCGACCCGCTCAGAAGCCGAAAACGGTTCTTACCGTGTCAAACAGCTCCGCTATCTCGTTTATTATCATGGCAAGGACTACGATAAGTCCCGCGATGGTCACCATAAGAGCATATTCGTCCCTGTCGGATTTTTTCAGAAGCAGATTAAGCACGGTCACGATTATTCCCACGCCCGCAATTTTAAATATCAGATCAAGCTCCACGATTTAACCTCCTGTGCCGCTCCGCGTAAAGATCAGAGCAGCATTATTGAAATAAACGCTCCCGCAAGCGCGCCCATTGAACGGTACAGCTTCGCTTTTTTTGCGTGCTCCGCCTCGGCGGAAGATATTGCGGACGTCAGCTCCGCCTGCTGAAGTCCGAGAGTGTTCAGCTGACTTTCCGCGTCGCTTGTTCCAAGCTTTCTGCCGATATCGGAAAGAAGCCTTATATCCTCAGCCCTAAGTCCCCGCGGAGGGTACTTTTCCACCGCGGCGCACCAGCTTCGCTGAAAGGGTATTCCGTCGGAGCGGGATATGCCGCGCAGGAAATCAAAGCCGCCGAAACGCTCCGACTCCGCTAAGGTCTCCGCTATCTCGTAGACGGTGAGAGACCCGAAGCGTATCATCATCATTATATCGTCCAGCATATAGTTCATTTTTTTCAGGTTTGCCGCCCTGTATTTAAGCTGCTGCGAGAAATGGTCTCCCGCCAGAAACGAAGCCGCCGTTATCACTATCAGCCCGAAAAATTTCATTGCCAACCTCATGTCCCGACGCGCCCCCTTTCGCCGCGCATATTTACCATATCGGATATTTTTCCCGTTCCCGAAAGAAAGGCTATCCTGTCAAAGCGTTCCACAGCCTCCTTCGGAAAGCGTCTGTACAGGTCGGACATATCCGCTGCGTGCGCCGTTGCCGCCGTACAGACCCCGCATGAAGCCGCCTCCCTTAGCGCGGAAAGCTCCTCCTCCGAGCCTATTTCGTCGCAGACTATTATCTGCGGGGACATTACCCTCACCGCCGCGGATATCCCCTCCGCTTTGCCGCAGCCGTCGAAAACGTCGGTGTTCGCACCTATGTCGTTCTGTGGGATACCGTTCCATGAAGCGGCTATCTCCCCTCTTTCGTCTATGACCGACACCTTGAAGCGGTCTCCCAAAAGCCGCGTCAAGTCCCTTAAAACCGTGGTTTTCCCGCTGGCAGGCACGCCCGCTATAAGAAGATCGCATAATCCGTCCGAAAAGCAGGCTTCAAAAAGCTTTTCTGCACAGCCCTTTAGTTCCCGCGCAATGCGGAAGTTCACGGCGTTTATATTTTTGATGTTTTCCACCGTACCGCCGCGCATCACGGGAGTTCCGCAGAAGCCTACCCTGTGTCCGCCCCTGACGGTGATGAAGCCCTGTGATATCTCCCTCTGGAAGCTGTGTACCGAATACTGGCAGACCGCCTCGAAGGTGCGGCGCACGTCCTGCTCGGAGGCGATCACCGCAGATCCTTTATTATATGTAAGCTGACCGTCCTCCGTTATATAACGGACGTTTTTTCCCGTCCAGACCGCGGCGGGACGGTTTATTCTCAGCCGTATCTCCTGTATATCATCAAGCAGCGCGTCGGAAAGCCTGTTTACCGCGCCGCCCGCTTTTCCCGAAAAATAGCATAGTAATTCACGGTTTTTCACGTCCCGTCCTCTCCTTTTACCTGATATGTTTAATCTTATGTACAGCGGGACAAGTTTAGAACATACAAAAAATATGCCGCGCAGTTTCGTGCAAGCTTTATTTCTAAACTGAGCTTTCGTCTCGGAAACAAAATTATGCCGCCATCTCTATAGACGGCGGCAGGAGTAAAGGCTCAGCCTTTCCGGCAAGCAAATGCGGAAAGCGGCGCGGCGGACTGTAATTCAAACAGTCACGACCGATTATTTATTTTTTATTTGCAGTACAGAAATATCTTTCGTCTTGGCAGAGCATTACCATTGCCATCAAAGTATGGCGGCAAGGGTAAAGGCTCAGCCTTTCAGACAGCTCCCGCGGCTATCTTTTTCACGGCGGAAGCCAGCGCGCGCACCTCTTTTTCGGAATTGAACACCGACGGAGAAAACCTTACCGTACCGTCGGGGACAGTTCCCAGAGCCGTGTGCGCAAGTCCGGAGCAGTGAAGTCCGCCCCTCAGCGCAAAGCCCATGTCGCTCAGCTTAGCCGCGGTCTCGTTTGCCGAAAATCCCGCAACGTTAAAGGATACCACGGGAAGATAGCTTTTTACTCTGTCGTCGCGGTAAACGGTCATCTTACCCGTCATGCGGATATTTTTGGTTTCATGTATAAACATCCGGCAAAGCTTGCTTTCGTGGTCATATATCCTGTCAATGCCGAGTTTTTTTACAAATCTTATTCCCGCGCCGAGACCGATAGCTCCCGAAGTGTTTATCGTCCCCGATTCGAGACTGTCGGGCAGAAAGTCGGGCTGATCTTTTTCCATGGACGCGCTTCCCGTACCGCCCTCCATTATCGGAGATATTTTGTACTTTCCGTCGGTTATCAGCAGACCGGTCCCGCTCGGACCGTAAAGCGACTTATGTCCCGCGGTGCAGAGAATATTTATTCCGTCCGAAAGATTTATGGGTATCACTCCGCACGCCTGCGCTCCGTCGGCAATAAAGCAGATGCCGTGCCTTCTGCAAAGCTCCGCTATCTGAACGAAAGGCAGTATCTGTCCCGTAACATTGCTGCCGATCGTGCAGGCTATGATCCTTGTTTCGGGAGTTATCAGCTTTCTGAAATTTTCCACAGTCTCGCTGTCGCTGTGACTTACCTGTGCAATGCTGTAGCTGCACGTACCCTTAGACAGGGCGTGAACGGGGCGCAGAACCGAGTTGTGTTCAAGGGAGGAAATTATTATATGGCAGCCCGCGGAAGCCGTACCCTTTATCGCCGTGTTGAGGGCGTGGGTACAGTTCTGCGTAAAGACAACGTTATCGGGTTCTGCGCCGAAAAAATCCGCGGCGGCGGTTCTGGCGGAATAAACGGCTTCGGCAGTTTCTATGGAAATTCTGTGACCGCTTCTTCCGGGATTGCCGCCGTAGCGGTTCATAGCTTCAAGCACAGCTTTTTTCACAACATCAGGCTTCGGGAACGAGGTTGCGGAATTGTCAAAATTTATCATTGCGTTAAAAGCCTCCATATTCCGAAGGTATGATTTTCAGGTCAAATTATTTGACTTCCGTAACAGCCTTATATTTTATTCCGTTTCTTTCGAGACAAGCCAGAGCCGTCTCAATATCTCCCGCAACAGTAACGCTGTAGCCGCAGCCCGACGCAAGATTGCGCGGGGTACGCGCTACCTCCGCGTAAAGCTTGCAGCCGCGGAGAGCAGCCTTTGCTTTCATTGCGGTTGTAACCGAAACAAAAGAGATAATATATTTTTTCATGGATAATTTACCTGTCCTCTCCGTTTGTCGGAAAACTTTATTATGAAAAGAAAAAATGCAGGAGTGGAGCCGCCTAAAGCAATGCTCCTGCCCCTGCAATATAGTATGCCGGTCATCTTAATTCTGTGATAATCGTCAGACGCTGTTCTCCAATATGCAGACCGCGTGTGCGGCAATGCCCTCGCCCGTGCCCGTAAAGCCAAGTCCCTCCTCGGTGGTGGCTTTAACGCTTATTCGGGATATATCACAATCCGCGGCGGCGGCAATATTTTCTCGCATTTTCTCAATGTGCGGCGCAAGCTTCGGGGACTGACATATTACAGTGCAGTCGATATTTCCCACACAGAAGCCTTTTTCCGAAATAATTTCCGTTACCATTTTAAGCAGAGCTATGCTGTCCGCACCCTCGTAGCGGCTGTCGGTATCGGGAAAAAGCTTTCCTATGTCCCCCAGAGCAAGGGCGCCCAGCATTGCGTCCATGACCGCGTGGACAAGCACGTCCGCGTCGGAATGTCCCAGCAGACCCTTTTCGTGGGGAATTTCCACTCCGCCCAGAATAAGCTTGCGTCCCTCGGTAAGCCTGTGTACGTCGTAGCCGTGACCTATTCTTATCATTGAAAAAGCCTCCGTTTTATAAATTATTTACGCCTTTTTTCGCTAAGTCAAATCATTTGATTATTTCAATTATTACATATGTAATTAAGCTTATATAATGCCAAGATTGTTTAATTATATCTGTTATATAACACACATATATTAAATATCGCATGTTATATAACATACTATATATTTTTCAAAAATACTTCCGCGACGGCTAAATCTTCGGGCGTAGTTATCTTGATATTCCGATAATCCGAAACCGTAAGATTTATTTTTGCGCCGACCGCTTCCGCAAGCTGACAGTCGTCGGTGAAATCCAGCTCGTTGTCCTGTGCGAAATTTATCCCCTTAACGTAAATATCCCTGCGGAAAATCTGCGGAGTTTGAATACTGTAAAGCTTCCTGCGGTCGAGAGTATCAGCGATCATGCCGCCGTCCACAAGCTTAATTGTGTCCTTGACGGGAACACCCAAAACCGCACCGCCGAACACGGAAGCGTCCTTGATGCACTTTTTTATGTGTTCGGGATCGACCAGAGGACGCGCTCCGTCGTGGACTGCGATAAACCGCGTCGCCTTGTCGGTTTTCATGAACGCCGCAAACACTGACTGCTGACGGGTCTCGCCGCCCTTTACGGCGCATTTGAATTTTGTGATACCATGCTTTTCCGCAAGCTCCTCTATCAGCGGAATGTCCTGTTCACGCGCAGAAACAATGATCTCCGTCACCTGCTCTATCCCCTCAAAAGCAAGCATGGAGCGCGCCGCGACTGGTATTCCGTCAAGCTCCCAAAGCTGTTTGTTTACGCCGTTCATGCGGGTGGAGCTGCCCGCGCAGGCTATTATTGCGGATACGGTTATTTCGTTCATACAGATACTCCTTTTCAGTGATCAAAGAACTTCTTTAAAGCTTCCCAGAAAACGGAAAAACGTCATTTCGTTTTCCAGATCGCGGAGCAGCGAGACCACCTTTCCGTCGGAGCAGCTTCCTTTAAAATCAAGGTAGAACAGCACTTCAAAGTCGCTTCCCGCAATGTTTTTGCTCTCGATCTTGGTAAGGTTAAGTCCCGCAACGGAAAATTTTGTAAGCATACGGTACAGCGAACCCGGCGTGTTGGGAATAGCCACGCAAACGCTGATAGTGTCGGCGTCGGCGGGAGCTATGTAGTCCTTAGAAAAGCAGATGAACCGCGTATAGTTGGGATACGCGTCGGCAATTTGGTCGTTCAGTATCTTCAGACCGTACATTTCCGCGCAGGCTTTGGAGCAGATACAAGCCGCCTCAGGGTCGTTCTTTTCACGGACATACTCCGCGGAAAGTGCGGTATTTGCGTATTCGCGACGGGTAAGTCCGCGGCTTTTGATGTACTTCGAGCACTGGGAAAGAGCCTCCTCCTTTGAGTAGACCCGCTTCACGCTTTCGAGAGTTGCGCACTCGGCTGCGGCAAGACAGTGGGTTATCCCTACCCGTATCAGCGAGCAGATGTTGAAGCAGTGCTTGGACATAAGGCTGTAGGTCTCGGAGATAGTTCCAATGGTTGAATTTTCCAGAGGGAGTATGCCGTAGTCCGCATCACCGCTTTCCACGGCGTTGAAAACGTCCTCGAACTCGTGGTAAAACACGGCGGGCTTGTCGCCGAAAAGCTTTTTGCAGGCAGCTTCGGAGTACGCCCCCGCAGTACCCTGACAGGCTATTTTCGCGGCATTTTCGGGTACAAACAGCTTGGGCGAGAAGAGCTTGTGGGTACGCTCTATCTCCTCGTTTTGCAGACACTTGCTGATGTCCATAATATTCTGGAACAGCATTGCCGCGCCGTCCCCCAGACCCTCGGGAGCGTTGGCTCTGACACGTTCAAGCACCTGCTTTTCACGTCCGCCCTGCATAACGGGGAGGTCGTGCTCCTTTTTGTACTCCGCCACACCGCGGCAGACCTCCATACGCCTTGAAAACAGCTTCAAAATCTCGCTGTCGATATCGTCAATCTGGTTTCTCAGTTCCTGTAAATCCATCTGAAACGTCCTCCGATAAAAATAAATATACTGTAATTATACAATATTAACCTTAAAATTACAATAAGTTTAAAAAAAATATTGCAGAATCTTCAATTATATGGTATAATAAATTGTTAATAATGATTTGGCAGGTGCGCTTATTGGGAAAAACAAGAATTCTCGGAATAGACCCCGGCTACGCCATCGTGGGCTTCGGGGTGGTGGAATACGACGGCTATAACTTCGTTCCGATACATTTCGGGGCGATAACCACACAGGCAGGGACGGACTTCACCCTGCGGCTGAAAACAATTTTCGACGACATGAACACTGTGCTGACCACGTTCAGACCCGAAGCTATGGCGATAGAAAAGCTGTTCTTCAACACCAACCAAAAGACAGGTATTGACGTTGCTCAGGCGCGCGGAGTTACCCTGCTTGCGGCGGTAAACGCGGGAGTTCCCATTTTCGAGTACACGCCCTTGCAGGTCAAGCAGTCGGTGGTTGGATACGGACGTGCGGAAAAGCCCCAGGTCATGGAAATGACGCGGAAAATCTTAGGACTTGCGGAAGTCCCCAGACCCGACGACACTGCCGACGCGCTTGCTATTGCCATTTGCCACGGACATTCGGGAGGCAGGATAAGCGTCAGAGAGGGTAAGCTATGAGATTTTTTAGAGACTACAGCAATTGTTCGCCAAAGGTAAGGCGAATTATGATGATACGCGATGTTTTCGTGGCGGTGGGTCTGCTTGCGGTCATTTTAGCGCTGATACTGCATTTATGCGGACTTCATACCGCCGAAGATTTGATTTTGGATATTATCCGCACGGCAATACTCATAATCGTGGTTGTCAGCGTACCGATACTGGGAGGCTTCGTATCTTTCAGAGCTTTCCGCGAAAAACGCATAGGCACGGGAATTTTTCTTGCGCTGATGTCGCTGACCATTCCGACCGTGATACTGCTTGCCGTTACCGAAAAAGGCAGGGCTTTGGTGCTGTACATTTTAGAGGGATACTGATACAAGTTAGGAGAATTTTTATGATATACAGTGTTAGAGGAAAAATCATACATAAGGGTTCAGACGTTGCCGTTATCGAGTGCGGAGGGGTGGGCTATGCCTGCCGAACCACGCTTGCGACACTTTCCCGCATTGGCAGGACTGGCGAGGAGGCCATGCTCTATACCTATCTGCACGTCCGCGAGGACAACGTGGAGCTGTTCGGCTTTGCCGCCGAGCAGGAGCTTAACTGCTTCAAAATGCTGATATCCGTTTCGGGAGTAGGTCCCAAGGCGGGACTTGCCATTCTTTCCGACACAACCCCCGAAAAATTTGCCCTTACAGTCGCTACGGGGGACTACAAGGCTTTCACCAAAACAAAGGGAGTAGGTCCCAAGCTTGCCCAGAGGGTCGTTCTGGAGCTTAAAGACAAGATCACAAAGGAACAGCTTTCCGCTGCGGGAGGCGCAGACCTTGACTTTTCCGCCGTTACGGAGGGAAGCAACACCTCCGAGGCTATCGCCGCGCTTGTTGTTCTGGGCTACTCCCAGACGGAAGCCGCTTCCGCCGTTGCGGGACTTGACCCGTCCCTGCCCGTGGAGGAGCTTATACGCCTGTCCCTGAAAAAAATGGCGGCAAATTTGTAAAAATGTAAACGTACACGCTGTTTCGGCATAATATAGAGAAAAGGAGCGGTCAAAATGCTGTCTTACCCCGATTATACAAGGTGTCCCGTAAACATTATCTCGTCGATAAGAAAATATTACCGCGAGCCTATCGTTTACCCCACCCTGCCCAAGCTGGACGCGCATTTGTCCAAATTCTACAAAAATGTTATACTGATAGTTCTGAACGGCATGGGCACGGACATGATGGAGAGAAACCTTTCCCCCATGAGCTTTTTGAGACATCATTTTACCGAAAATCTTACTTCGGTGTTCCCGTCCTCAACCGCGGCGGCAATGATAAGCTACCACACGGGCGTGTCGCCCAATGAGCACGCATGGCTGGGAAGGTCGCTGTTCTTCAAGGAATTCTGCCGCACCGTGGACGTTTTCACCAATCTTGACAGCTACACGAAAACTCCCGTGGCAAGCGCAAACGCCGCAGAGTTCGTCATGCCCTACGAAACCATATATCAAGATATTGCGGACTCCATAATCGGCGACGTTCAGCCCTTTACCATTACAAACGAGAAAAACGCCATCGCTGAAAAAGGAAATATCCACAAGACCGCGGACAGCTTTGAACGTGTCTGCGAACTGCTGAAAATGATCTGCATAACCAATCAGAACACCTTTACCTATGTGCAGTGGAACAGTCTCGATGACATTGCCCACAAGGACGGCGTTACCGGCGAAAAGACCACAGCAACGCTGAAGTCCATAAACAAGCAGCTTGAGGTGCTTTGCAAAGACCTTACCGACACGCTTATTATTGTTTCGGCAGATCACGGAATGAAGGATATTACCGAGGAAATAAAGATAAACTACATTCCCGACATCATGGAATGTCTGGTTATCCCTCCGTTTGTGGAGAGCCGTGCGGCGGCGTGCTTCGTCAAGAACGACAGGCGCACCGACTTTGAGAGGGCGTTCCACAATCATCTGGGAAACGATTTTATCCTGCTGTCCAAAAATGACATTCTTACAAAGGGTATTCTCGGCGAGGGAAGAACTCACCCGAAAATAACCGATTTCATAGGCGACTACATGATATGCTCAATTGCCGACAAGAGCGTTAAATATCTTACGCTGAACACTAAACCCAGACCGCCATTTGCGGCAAACCACGGCGGTCTCACCGAGGAGGAAATGACCATACCTCTGATAATCATTACCACCAAGCAGACCAAGGAATACAAGCAGAAAAAGCTGCTGTAATCCCAAGCAGCCCAAAATCCCGAAAGGAAAGATAAAATTGCTGGAATCAAGCGAAATGAACTTTGAACGTCCCATGAACAGGACGGTGTCCCCCGAAGTCATTCCCAACGACGCGGAAGAACCCGACCTTAATCTGCGTCCGAAAACACTGTCGGAATATATCGGTCAGGACAAGGTAAAGGAGAATATGTCGGTCTATATCGAAGCCGCAAAAAAGCGGGGCGAACCTCTTGACCACGTTCTGCTGTACGGTCCTCCCGGTCTGGGAAAAACCACTCTGTCGGCTATTATCGCTCACGAGATGGGGGTAAATATCCGCATAACGTCGGGTCCCGCTATTGAAAAGCCGGGCGACCTTGCCGCGCTGCTGACAAATCTGTCGGAAAACGACGTGCTGTTCATAGACGAGATACACCGCCTTTCCCGCGCCATTGAGGAAGTCCTGTACCCTGCGCTGGAGGACTACGCGCTGGACATCATCATCGGCAAGGGTCCGTCGGCGCGTTCCCTGCGCATAGACCTGCCGAAGTTTACCCTTATCGGTGCGACTACGCGGGCGGGACAGCTTACTTCCCCGCTTCGTGACAGGTTCGGTATGCTCCAGAGACTGGAGCTTTACACCTGTGAGCAGCTATGCGATATTATAATGCGCTCCGCGGTAATTCTGGGAATTGCCTGCGACAAGGCGGGAGCTATGGAGCTTGCGCGGCGTGCAAGGGGTACTCCACGTATTGCGAACCGTTTGCTGAAAAGAGTCCGGGACTTTGCCGAGGTCATTGGCAACGGAAAGATAACCGAGGACATTGCCAAAATTGCCCTCGACCGCATGGAGATAGATTCTCTGGGACTTGATAATCTTGACAAGCGAATGCTTGATATGCTTATCCGCGGCTATAACGGAGGTCCTGTGGGACTGGAGACTCTTGCTTCCGCTATAGGCGAGGAATCGGTCACACTGGAGGACGTGTGCGAACCGTTCCTTATGCAGCTTGGATTTATCGCCCGCACTCCCCGCGGACGGTGCGCGACGGCTCTTGCATATCGGCATATGGGGTACGAATACACCAAGGACGAAAAGGCGGACGCTTCTCAGCAGACATTTTTTGAGTAAACCGACGGTTTTAAGCCGTTCCATAAAAAGATAAAAATGAAAAAAAGGAGAAATACACAATGGGCAGACTATTCGGAACAGACGGCGCGAGAGGTGTTGCGCTTACCGAGCTTACCTGTGAGACAGCCATGCAGATAGGCAGGGCGGCAGCTATGGTACTGACGGCAAAGTCTCACCACAAGCCGAAAATTTATGTGGGAAAGGACACGAGAATTTCCTCGGACGTTCTCGAAGCCGCGCTTATCGCGGGAATATGCTCCATGGGCGCGGACGCTGTGGTCATGGGCGTTGTACCTACTCCCGCGGTGGCTTTTATGGTCAAGAAGCGGGGCGCGGACGCGGGCGTGATGATATCCGCTTCCCACAACAGCATGGAGTTCAACGGTATCAAGCTTTTTTCGGGCTCTGGCTACAAGCTTTCCGACGACATGGAGGAGGAAATAGAACGTCTTGTGCTTGACAGTCCCGAAGAGATCGCGGCGGCTATGAGCGGCGGCGGAAACGTGGGAAAGATAACCTACGACAAGAACGCCGAATGGGACTACATCAGGGGCATTATGAAAACCGTGGACATCAATCTGTCGGGACTGAGGGTCGCGATCGACTGTGCAAACGGCTCGGCAAGCGCTACGGCGGAGAAGCTTTTCGCGGGACTGGGCGCAAACGTCTATCTTGTGAACTGCTCCCCCAACGGTATCAACATAAACCTGAACTGCGGTTCGACCCACATGGAGACTATCTCTAAGTTTGTGGTGGACAAAAGATGTCATATCGGTATCGCTTTCGACGGCGACGCGGACAGATGTCTTGCAGTGGACGAAAACGGCGTGCTTATCGACGGCGACAAGCTTATAGCTATCTTCGCGCGGGATATGCGTGATAAGGGTACGCTTAAAAAGAACACCGCTGTAGTGACTATACTTACCAATCTCGGATTTACACATTTTGCCCAGAACAACAACATAAACATGATAACCACAAAGGTGGGCGACCGCTACATAGTGGAGCAGATGCTTGCGGGCGGCTACAATCTGGGCGGCGAGCAGTCGGGACACATTATTTTCCACGACTACGCCACAACAGGCGACGGACAGCTTACTGCGGTACAGCTTCTCAGCGTGCTGAAGCGTCAGGAGCGCAAGGCTTCGGAGCTAAGCTCCATTATGGAAAGATACCCGCAGGTAATGGTGAACGTGAAGATAATCCCCAAATGGAAAGAGGCGTGGAAGAACGATCCCGTTATCGAGGAGATAATCAGCGAAAACCAGAAAAAGCTTGGTTCAAGCGGCAGGATACTCGTCCGCGAAAGCGGCACGGAGCCGCTTATCCGCGTTATGATAGAGGGCAAGCGGTTCGACCAGATAAACGCTATGGCGGTTGAGATCGCGGATAAGATACGCGAAAGGTGTCCCGAAAACGAATAAAAATATAACTCGGAGATTAAAAAATGAGAATTGCCGAAAACTGGACGGATTACCGTCTGATAGACTGCACGGACGGTGAAAAGCTTGAACTGTGGGGAGACGTGGCTTTAGTACGTCCCGACCCGCAGATCATCTGGAAAACCGAGCGCAGGTCGCCCCTGTGGGAGACCGCTCACGGACACTATCACCGCTCCGAAAAGGGCGGCGGTCAGTGGAGCTTTAAAAAGAAAATTCCCGAAAGCTGGCTGATAAGCTGCGGAGATCTGCGGTTCAACATACGTCCCACAGGCTTCAAGCACACGGGACTTTTCCCCGAACAGGCGGTCAACTGGGACTACATGGACGGCTTGATACGCTCCGCGGGCAGACCGATAAGCGTCCTGAACCTGTTTGCCTATACGGGCGGAGCAACTCTCGCCTGTGCAAATGCGGGAGCGTCCGTATGCCATGTAGACGCTTCAAAGGGCATGGTTCAGTGGGCGCGGGACAACGCCGCTTCGTCGGGGCTGTCCGAAAAGCCCATACGCTGGATAGTGGACGACTGTGAAAAATTCGTCAGACGCGAAATAAAGCGGGGCAGACGCTACGACGCGGTGATAATGGATCCGCCCTCCTACGGCAGGGGTCCCACGGGCGAGGTCTGGAAGCTGGAGGACAGCATATACGATCTGGTAAAATTATGCGTGGGCGTACTGAGCGACGAGCCGCTTTTCTTCCTGCTGAACAGCTACACCACTGGGCTTTCTCCGTCGGTAATGGCGTACATTCTGCGGGAGACCATGGGAGAAAAATTCGGCGGAACGGTCTCGGCAGATGAGATAGGCTTGCCGGTTGAAGCAAGCGGAGGGGTTCTGCCCTGCGGTTCGACAGCCATATGGACGGCTGCGGAAGCCTGAGCAAGAAAGGAACGTTTAAAATGCCGATTTTAGCTTTGCTGGGCGGACTTTACTGCATTGCGGTAGGACTGATAAAAAAAGGAAAAGCCTACAAGTCCAAAATGGGAACTCCCCTTTCCGATAAGGAAGTGAAAACGGTACAGATCACCTATATTACCGTGGGTGCGCTTCTGCTTGTTGTCGCTCTTGTCAGCGGGATACAGCTTCTTATCGAAACGTAGCCCCCGTTTTCGGAGGGAACTATGAGGTCGGCTATTACCGTTATCATGGGTATAATACTGCTGTGGGCAGCTTTTTCAAGGCGGCAGGGCGCTTTCCGCCGCGTAAGAGGGATATCGCTCAGAGGCGTTGCCGGACTTGTCCTGCGTATACTTTACGCCGCCGCGGGGATAGCTGTTATACTATATATTTTTGGGGAAAACTAACAAAACATCAATAAGGTGCAGATATGGAAAAGAATATTATTTCCGCCCAAAAGGTGGAATTTCACTATAATAATTATGAGGAAAGCGAAACGCCCAAGCCTGTAAAGCAGGTGCTGAAAGGAGTCTCGCTGGATATACCGTGGGGCGGCTTTACGGCTGTTCTGGGACACAACGGTTCGGGAAAATCCACTATCGCAAAGCATATGAACGCTATTCTCCTGCCATGCGGAGGAAAGGTCTACGTTGACGGTATCGACACCTGCGACGAGGAAAAGCTGTTCGATATCCGCCGCAGGGTGGGCATGGTCTTTCAAAATCCCGACAATCAGATCGTTGCGACAATTGTGGAGGAGGACGTGGCTTTTGCACTTGAAAACATGGGCGTTCCCCCCGACGAAATGCGTGAGCGCGTGGACGACGCGCTGAAGTCCGTGGGTATGTACGAGTACCGCGAGCACTCCCCTCACCAGCTTTCGGGAGGTCAGAAGCAGCGTGTTGCAATTGCGGGAATAATAGCAATGCGTCCCGAATGTATCGTTCTGGACGAGCCTACAGCCATGCTTGACCCCAAGGGCAGAAAAGAAGTGCTGAAAACGATACGCAAGCTTAACGCAGACTTCGGCATAACCATAATCCTCATAACCCACTACATGGAGGAAGCCGCTCTTGCGGACAGGATAGTGGTCATGGACAACGGCGAGATAATAATGGACGGCGTTCCGCGTGACGTTTTTTCCAACGTAGAGCTGATGAAAAAGGTTGGACTGGACGTCCCGCAGGTCACGGAGCTTATGTATCTGCTGGGCAAAAGCGATCTGCCGTCGGATACTCATATCATAGACGAGGACGAATGCGTAAGCGCGCTGCTGAAGCTTCTTGAAAAATAAAAGGCAGTACGCCGAACCGCATAAACAGGAAACATTATTGCCCGAACGCAAAATGTATTCCGTTTCGGAGGAATTCAAATGTCAGTTATCAAAACCGAAAATTTAACATACACCTACAGCATAGGCACGCCCTTTGAAAAAACTGCCGTGAACAACGTAAACCTCGAAATCGAGGAGGGCGCGCTGGCGGGTATAATCGGTCACACGGGATCGGGAAAATCCACGCTGATACAGCACTTTAACGGACTTATCAAGCCAACGTCGGGCAAGATCTACATTGACGGCGAGGACATATGGAGCAAGGACGTGAAAATACGCGATATCCGCTTTAAGGTGGGACTGGTTTTCCAGTACCCCGAATATCAGATATTCGAGGAGACCGTCTACAAGGACATTGCTTTCGGTCCTAAAAACATGGGACTTCCCGACGAGGAAATAGACCGCCGCATAAAGGAAATTGCCGAGCTTGTGGGACTTCACAAGGACAATCTCTACAAGTCCCCATTTGAGCTTTCTGGCGGTCAGAAGCGCCGCGTTGCTATCGCGGGAGTAATGGCTATGGAGCCAAAGGCTCTTATTCTGGACGAACCTACTGCGGGTCTCGACCCCAAGGGCAGGGACAAGATTCTGGGTCAGATAAAGGAGTATCATCAGCACAAAAAATCCACGGTGCTTCTGGTTTCCCACAGCATGGAGGACATGGCAAAATTTGCCGATAAAATTTTGGTCATGAACAAGGCGGAGGTTTTCTGCTACGACGACACTCCCAAGGTGTTCGCACGCTCCGAGGAGCTGGAAAATATCGGTCTTGCCGTACCTCAGATAACAAGGGTATTCAACCGTTTGAAGCAGAGCGGAATAGATATCCGCACGGACGTTTACACCGTTGACTTTGCGCGGAAAACCATTCTTGAGTACCTTGAGAAACGAGGTGGGGCAAATGCTTAAGGACATCACCATCGGTCAGTATTTCCCCGGAAACTCTGTTGTACACCGCCTCGACCCGCGGTTCAAAATAATAATTACAGGCGTATTCATTGCCATGCTTTTTTCCGCGGACGGCTTTCTCGGTCTTGCGGTGGGAGGAATTTTCCTTATAGTAAGCTTTCTGCTGTCGAAAATTCCCTTTAAGCTGATGATGAAAAGCCTTAAACCTATTATCCCGATAATCCTTTTCACGTCGGTGCTGAATATATTTTTCCTTGACGGAGTACCGCTCGTGAAATTCGGCTTTATAAAGATAACCGACGAGGGTCTGCGCACAAGCGCGTTTATGATAATACGCATTATCGCGCTGATAATGGGAAGCTCCCTGCTGACCTACACCACCTCCCCCATAACCCTTACAGACGCTATCGAGCGGCTTTTGTCCCCGCTGAAAAAGCTGAAGCTTCCCGTCCATGAGCTTGCAATGATGATGACGATTGCTCTGCGGTTTATACCAACGCTTATCGAGGAAACGGACAAGATAATGTCCGCCCAAAAGGCACGCGGCGCGGACATGGAAACAGGCAGCCTTGTGCAGCGTGCAAAGGCACTTACGCCTATACTCATTCCCCTTTTCGTGTCGGCGTTCAGACGGGCAGAGGAGCTTGCCACCGCTATGGAATGCCGCTGCTATCAGGGCGGCGAGGGCAGGACGCGTCTCAGGCAGCTTCACTCCACGGGGGGAGACTTCTTTGCGCTGGGTCTGTCGGTAATATTTCTGAACGCGGTTCTGCTTCTTAACTTTTTAATGGGATAAAAATATGAGAAATCTAAAGGTTACAATGGCTTACCGCGGAACGGCTTACCACGGCTTTCAGCGGCAGGAAAACGCGGTGGGCATACAAAACATTCTGGAGGAAAAGCTGTCCGCGCTGACCGATTCGGCGGTGAAGCTTAACGGCTGCTCACGGACGGACGCGGGCGTCCACGCGCGGGAATACTGCTTCTCCTTTGAGACGGAGCATAAAATTCCCTGCGAAAATATTATCCGCGGAATGAACTCGCTCCTGCCCGACGACTTGGCGATACTGAACTGCGAGGAAGCCCCTGCGGATTTCCACGCCCGCTATTCCTGCAAGGGCAAGGAATATATGTATCTTATCCTTAACAGGAACGAAAAGGATCCGTTTTTAGCGGATTTAGCCCTGCATTACCCCTATAAGCTGGACACGGAGCTTATCGCGAAAGCGGCGCAGGATTTCGTGGGAGGACACGACTTTACGTCCTTTTGCGGGACGGCAAATCAAAAGGCGGACAGCTTCCGTACGATAGAATATTTCCGCTTGGAAAAAAGTGAAAATCTGGTGAAACTGCTTGTAAAAGGCGACGGATTTTTGTATAATATGGTTAGGATAATGGTAGGCACGCTTATCTTCATAAACGAGGACAAGCTCCCTGCGGACTGTATCCCACGCATTTTAGCGGCGCGGGACAGAAACCTTGCGGGCAAGACCGTTCCCGCTCACGGACTGTACTTAAACAAGGTGTACTATTAAAAAGGGAGGGAGAATTTTGGCGGTAACCGACGTTTCCATGCTGCGTGAAAGACGCAAGAAAAAGAAAGCCGTAAAGCTTCTTAAAAAGCTTATTATCGTTGCGGCGGCGGCGGCTGTGATCGCGGCGGTGATACTGACCAAAAATCTGTGGTATCCGAAGCTTGACGGTATACTGACAAAAATTCCAGTTCCCGAAAACACTGCCGAGCTTGCGGAAGGGTACTTTCCCCTGTCAATAGAGGGCGGCGCAAGGTATCAGCTTAAAGCCATTGACGGCAGTCTCGCAGTTGCGGACGATACTCACTTCTTTGTTTACAACGAGGACGGCAAGCCCGTCTACACCGAGCAGCACACCTTTGCAAATCCCGTTATTACGGTGGGAAACAAAAAGGCTCTGCTGTACGATCTGGGCGGAAAAAGCTTCAGCCTTTACAGCAAGTACAAAAACGTTTACAGCAAAACCACCGACGACCCAATACTGATCGCCCGCATAGGAAGCAGCGACACGGCGGCGATCGTCACAAAAAGCGACAAATACCCCTCCGCGCTGATGGTATATGATTCGTCGGGAAAGAATATTTTTAATTACCGCTCTGTTGCGCGCATCATCGACGTTACCTTCAATGCGGACAGCTCGGGCTGCTATATAACCACTATCGGCGTTTCGGGCGGACTTCTCTTCTCGAAGATCCTGTACTACAAATTCGACCACATAGACCGTGACGAAATGGATAATCCTGTACCCGTGTGGCAGACTAAGGAACTCCAGACTCTGGCTTTGTCGGTGCAGCTTTTCGGCGAAAATAACATAATCGTTTTCGGCGACAGCCTGTGCGCATACTACGACACCAACGGAACTTTCATCAACAGCTATTCATACAAGCGCAGTCTGGTGGACTACTCCTCGGACGGAAATACCGCGGCTCTGATATTCTCCAACCAAGAACGCCGAACCTCCGAGCTTGTGACCATCGAATGCACGACGGGCATTATCTCGGAAAAAGCTCTTGACCGCGAAACGCTTAATATTCAGGTCAGCGGGGATACTGTCTATATGCAGACGGAAAACGGCATAGAGTCCTGCACTGCCGCGGGAGACGTGATATCCTCCGTGGAGCTTGACACCGAGTACGAGGGCTTTCTGAGAATGAGCAAATATATCTATCTGCTGGGATATGACGAGATAAACAGAATAGACTATAACTGATTGGAATGATTGATTGAAATACCTGCTTGACGCCGCGGTCATCGGCGTAGTAATAATATGCGTCCTTGTGGGCAGACACAGGGGCGCGGTAAAGACACTTATTTTTATAGCGGGATACGCGGCGGCTTTTGCGGCGGCAATTTTCGTCAGCAAGACCGCTTCGGAGTACGTTTACGAAAAGGCGGTAAAGCCTGCGGTGATATCGGCTGTGGAAACCAAATCCAAGGAGCTTGCCGAGGAGTACCTTTCTCCCGGAAAGCTTGGAGACATACTTGCCGCACAAGGCGTTGACCTTACCGACGAACAGCTTGAGGATATTATCGAAAAGGGAGAAAATTACGCACATCTATTTACTGACGACCAATTCCGCTCCGCGGCAAGGCATATGTTCACGGAATACTGCCGCGCTCTTACGGAGGCGTTTTCGGGGGTAGTCCCCGAAGAAATTCTGGAGGAGGCGGACAGGTACATCTCCGAGACGGAAGCGGAAAACCTGCGGGTAACGGAGCTTGCGGAGGAGAAAAAAGAGTCGGTGTCCGAAATAATCGAGCGGGAAATAATCCGTCCCGTCATGATGAAAACCGTTCGGACGGCGCTGTTTATCGTTACCTTTGCGGCGGTGTCATTAATAGTGACGCTGATAGCGCGGGCGGCGGGTCTTATAAGACATATCCCCGGCGTGCGTTCCGCAGACAGCTTTGCGGGAGGGCTTTTAGGGCTTTTGCAGGGACTGCTTTTTACGGTGATACTGAGCGTTGCCGCAAACGTCTTTATAAGTCTTACCTCGGACGCAAACGAGTACCTGAACACGGAGATAATATCCGATACGCTTATATTCAAGCAGCTTTACAGCGGGACGTTTTTCCTGCTCTCGCTGATACTGAAATAGACCCTTTTGAACTTTAAGATATGGAGGACAACAGCGATATGCTTTGTACAAGATGCAAGAAAAGAACTGCGGTAGTTTTTATAACTGCAATGCAGGGCGACGAAAAGCGGAACGAGGGACTTTGCCTTGTGTGCGCAAAGGAACTTGGTATCCCGCAGGTTCGGGAGTATATGGAACAGATGGGTATTGACGACGACAACGTGGAGGAATTTGCCGACGAGATGACGGAATTTTCCGAGGCTGTGGACGGGGATTCCTTTCAGCGGGGCGGCACGGGTTCTCTGCCCGGCTTTATCCAGAACCTTTTCGGCGGCTCTATAAAAAATCTCAACGACCTTCTGAGCAAAAAGGAGGACGGAGGTATCTCAGACGAGTTTCCCATGGACGGCGGACACGTGCATGAAAGCCGTCCCCACGCGAAAGAAAAGTCCTCAGCCAAGAAAAAGAAAAGCAAGTTCCTTGACAATTACTGCACCAACCTTACCGAACGCGCCGAGGAGGGCAAGCTTGACAACATTATCGGCAGAGACAAGGAAATTGCCAGAACTATCCAGATACTCACCCGCCGCCAGAAGAACAATCCCTGTCTTATCGGCGAACCCGGCGTGGGAAAAACTGCCATTGCTGAGGGTATCGCCCAAAAGATAGTTGCGGGAGAAGTCCCCTTTAATCTGAAAAACAAGCGTGTCTACCTGCTCGACCTGACCGCTCTTGTGGCGGGAACTCAGTTCCGCGGACAGTTTGAAAGCCGTGTAAAGGGTCTTATCGACGAGGTTAAAGCCGAGGGAAACGTTATTCTCTTTATCGACGAGGTGCATAACCTTGTTGGCGCGGGAGACAGCGAGGGTTCAATGAACGCGGCGAATATCCTCAAGCCCGCTCTTTCGCGTGGAGAAGTGCAGGTCATCGGCGCGACCACCTTTAAAGAGTACCGCAAGTATATCGAAAAGGACAGCGCGCTTGAAAGGCGTTTCCAGCCCGTTACCGTAAACGAGCCGAATATTTCCGAGACGGAAAGCGTGCTTCTCGGCATTCGCCAATATTATGAGGAACACCACCGCGTTAAGATCACAGACGAGCTTCTGAAACGGTGCGCGGTGCTGTCGGAGCGCTATATCAACGACAGATTTCTCCCCGACAAGGCTATCGACCTGCTGGACGAAGCCTGCGCCTGCACAAGCATAAGAAGCAAGGAGATCGGCGAATACGACGAGCTTTGCGAAAAGCTTGTGAACACCGAAATAAGCATAACCGAAATGGAGGAAGCCGCCGAGCCCGATTTCGCCCAAATTGCAGAAGCGCGTGCGGAAGTCCTGCGGCTTGGAAACGAGAAAAAAGAGCTTGAAGAAAAGGTCAATAATATTTACGTTACCGAGGCGGACTTGTCCAAGGTAATCGAGCTGTGGACGGGTATTCCCGCAAGCAAGGTCACGGAAAGCGAGTACACCAAGATCGCAAACTTAGAGGACGCTCTGAAGGCTCACATAATCGGTCAGGACGAAGCCGTGGAGCTTGTGAGCAAGGCTATCAAGCGGACGAGAGTTCAGCTCTCAAAACGGCGCAGACCCGCTTCGTTCATCTTTGTTGGACCTACGGGCGTGGGAAAAACCGAGCTGGTAAAGGTTCTCGCTTCGGAGCTTTTCGACGGCAACGAGCCGCTTATCAGGCTTGACATGACCGAATACATGGAGAAGCACAGCGTTTCGCGTCTGATAGGCTCTCCTCCGGGATACGTGGGCTACGACGAGGCGGGACAGCTTACCGAAAAGGTTCGGAGAAAGCCTTACAGCGTGGTGCTGTTCGACGAGATCGAAAAGGCTCACCCCGACGTTATGAATATCCTGCTGCAAATCCTTGACGAGGGAAAGGTCAACGACGCGCAGGGTCGGTCTGTGAACTTTGAGAATACCATTATTGCAATGACCTCAAACGCGGGCTCTACCGATAAGGGTACGGGCGTTGGCTTCAACAAGACCGAGGGAGATATTTCCAAGGAAAAGGCTATGAAAGCACTGTCGGACTTCCTCCGTCCCGAATTTTTAAGCCGCATAGACGAGGTAGTGGTGTTCAATCCGCTCAGTATGGAAAGCTACGAGCAGATCGCGGCGCTTATGCTGGACGAAATGAAAGAGCCTCTGGCGGAAAAGGGCATCTCGCTGAAGTACAGCAAAAAGGCTCTTACGGCGATCGCGGAAAAATCCCACGGCAAGAAGTTCGGAGCGCGTGACATACGCAAGGTTATCCGCACGGATATCGAGGATAAGATCGCAGAGCTTATAATCAACAGCGCGGAAAATCCCTTTGCGGTGATAAAGATCGGCGAGAAAAAGGGCGAAATCGAAGTGGAAGCGGTTTAAAGGCTTATTCGGGGCACGTTTCGGCGTGTCCCGAAAAATTTTCCGAAAAAATTTGCAAAAACACTTGACATTTTCTGCGCCGTATGCTATAATATTTTTTGTCATTGAGTGATCACGCGGGTGTAGTTCAATGGTAGAACTCCAGCCTTCCAAGCTGGTCGCGTGGGTTCGATTCCCATCACCCGCTCCATTGATTCGGTAACGCTGCATTTGTAACGTTGCCGAATATTTACTAACTAAAATGTGCGCCTTTAACTCAGCTGGATAGAGTAACTGCCTTCTAAGCAGTAAGCCACTGGTTCGAATCCAGTAAGGCGCGCCATATGGTGGGTGTAGCTCAGCTGGTTAGAGCGTCGGATTGTGGTCCCGAAGGTCGTGGGTTCGAAACCCATCTCCCACCCCACATTGGACAGCAGTCATGATATATATCGTGATTGCTGTTTTTATTTTACACAGCAAGGAGGTCATACTCACGGACAGACTGTATCAATTGGCAAAAGGCTACACAAAACGTTTTCTAAACGGCAACGAACCGTATCAGATAACTGCAAGAATTCTCGAAGAGTGCGGAGAGGTTGCAAGTGAAGTAAATCACTTTGAAAAAAGCGGTATCAAAGTACAAAAGCACGGCGAACCCTCAAAGCAGCATATGGCTGATGAGATAAAACAAGCGGTCAGCGCTCTTATTCAGCTTGCGATATATTATCATGTCGAAGATGAACTTGAGATCTCAATTGATCGTTCTCTCGAAAAAATGAAAAACGAGGGTTTACTATAATTACAAGGAGGAACTATTATGGAATTTATCAGATCGTCAGATATCAAGGAGCTTGCCAATCCGGGAGTGGTGTCCCGCCAGCTTCTTAATCCCGAAAATTCCGAAAGCACCAGAGTGACCATAACCGAGGTACATCTCGAACCGGGAGCAAGTCAGCCCCGCCACACCCATGACGCGTCGGAGCAGATATGGTATGCCCTAAAAGGCAGCGGAAAGCTTCTGCTTGCAAACGACGGAACCAAGGATTTTTCCGCGGGAGACGTGGTGCGCTTTGCGGACAAGGACGTTCACGGTCTGCTGAACGACGGCGGCACAGAGTTTGTGTACCTTTCCGTCACCGCCCCGCCGATAAATTTCGGGTACGCTTACGCGGAAAAACGGTAACAGTGCTCCCCTGCCCCAAAGCCCGCCAAACAGGCTGTTTTGGCAAATATCGTTAAAAAATATACAAAAAATTGCGAAAACCTATTGCTTTATTTGTCGGATTGGTGTATAATATATACATATGCAAACGTCCCTCGAAGTCAGCTTCGGGACGCAGCAAATTCTGAAAGGAGTATGTACATATGATTTATTCACATGAGGTTGAAAAAATGTGTCCCGTGGCGCAGGGCGTCGCTCACGGCGCAGCGCCTATACCCGAGGAAGCTAAATGGGTAAAGGCTAAGGAAATCAAGGATATTTCCGGCTTTACTCACGGCGTGGGTTGGTGCGCTCCCCAGCAGGGCGCCTGCAAGCTGTCCCTTAACGTTAAGGACGGCGTTATCCAGGAGGCTCTCGTTGAGACTCTCGGCTGCTCCGGTATGACACATTCCGCAGCTATGGCTTCCGAAATTCTTCCCGGAAGAACCATTCTCGAAGCTCTCAATACCGACCTTGTATGCGACGCTATCAACACTGCTATGAGAGAACTGTTCCTCCAGATCGTTTACGGTCGTACACAGAGCGCGTTCTCTGAGGACGGTCTGCCCATAGGCGCAGGTCTTGAGGACCTTGGAAAGGGTCTGCGTTCCCAGATCGGCACAATGTACGGTACTCTTGCAAAGGGTCCCCGCTACCTTGAAATGACCGACGGTTACGTTACAGGCATTGCCCTCAACGAGGACAACGAGATCATCGGCTACAAGTTCGTAAACTTCGGCAAGATGATGGACTTCATCAAGGCAGGCGACGACGCCAACACCGCTTTTGAAAAAGCTCAGGGTCAGTACGGCAGAGTTAACGACGCCGTTAAGGTAATCGACCCGAGAAAGGAATAAGGAGGTACACTGAAATGGCTTTATTTGAATCATATGAAAGAAGAGAAAAGCAAATCCTTGACGTTCTCTCTCACTACGGAATCAACTCTATCGAAGAAGCGGCAGAAGTTACCAAGGCTAAGGGTCTGGACATCTACAAGCTGGTAGAGGGCATTCAGCCTATCTGCTTTGAAAACGCTAAGTGGGCTTACACTGTAGGCTGCGCTATCGCTATCAAGAAGGGCTGCACAAGAGCTGCCGACGCTGCTGCTGCTATCGGCGAGGGACTTCAGGCTTTCTGTATCCCCGGCTCCGTTGCTGATCAGCGTAAGGTTGGTCTGGGTCACGGCAATCTCGGCAAAATGCTTCTCGAAGAAGAGACCGAGTGCTTCGCTTTCCTTGCAGGACATGAGTCCTTTGCTGCTGCCGAGGGCGCTATCGGTATTGCTGAAAAGGCTAACAAGGTTCGTCAGAAGCCCCTCCGCGTAATCCTTAACGGTCTTGGCAAGGACGCTGCTCAGCTCA
>JAIEDQ010000202.1 GCA_029067895.1 Oscillospiraceae bacterium
GTATCAGTTATTCACGGGATTAAGCAGACAAGCGGAATAACAGGCGGCGAAGCCGCCGACTCAAAAAAGTTCGTCAGCCTTTCAAGGCTGCGAGTTTCCAAAGGGCGGAGCCCTTTGGTCGCTCCCCGCAGGGAGCGAAACTTTTCCATAGGGGACTTTTCGTTTTGCTGTGTTCACACTTTTTATCTCTTAACTCTAAAGGAGCGCTATGTTAGAAAAGGTTAAAGCTACAATTTCAAAATTCAACATGCTGCAATGCGGCGAGGTCGTTTGCTGCGCTCTTTCGGGCGGTGCGGACAGCGTTGCTCTGCTCCTTTCTCTCAAAAATCTTTCCGCTGAGCTCGGCATAACCGTCACCGCCGTTCATATCAACCATCTTCTCCGCGGAGAGGAAAGCGACCGTGACGAAGCTTTCTGCCGCGAACTATGTCAAAAGCTTGATATCCCCCTTACGGTTTTCCGAAAGGACGCGGCGGCTTTTTCACATTCTTTAGGAGTATCTGTGGAAACAGGCGCGCGGGAAATGCGGTACGAAATTTTCTCGCAGCTTCCTGCGGACAAAATAGCCACTGCCCATAATCTTAACGACAACGCCGAGACGGTTCTTTTCCGAATGGCAAGAGGCACGGGGCTTCGCGGTCTTGCGGGTATCCCTCCCGTAAGGGGAAAAATTATCCGTCCCCTGCTTTTCTGCACGCGAGACGAGATAGAAGCGTACCTAAACGATATCGGACAGGATTTTGTCACGGACAGTACAAATTTTTCAGATGACTATGCAAGAAACAGGATACGCCGCAGGATTATACCCGAAATGGCTTCGGTACACGAAGCGTTCCCGAAATGCGTAACGGCAATGACAGCTTCTCTTGCCGAGGACGAGGATTTCCTTACAAAGGAGGCTCTGCGCCGAAAGGACGACGATCTGCGGGAGCTTCACCCTGCGGTGGGAAAAAGGGTTATCATAAATCTTTTAAGATCACATAAGCTTAAAATATCATCGGATAAAATTTCCGAAATATGGCATACCGCTTTGAACGGCGGCGGAAAAATCTCTCTGGACGGCGGCTTTTGCGCGGTCTGCCGAAAAGGTCGGGTAAAAATTTTTTCCTCGGAAAAAAAAGGAAACACTCCCAAACCGACGATTGTCAGCGGAGTTGGAGAATATCGGTTCTTCGGTGATAAAATTGTGATAATTACTAAAGAAACAGACGAAAATGTGAACGCCGAAGATATTGTTAATAAAAACTTAACATTTAACTATGCGGATTATGATAAAATATTAAATGGCGCATTGCTGAGGAACCGCCTCAGAAGCGACAGGATAAAGCCCGTCGGCTCGGCTCATACACGCGAACTGAGAAAGCTTTTGCAGGAAAAGCTTCCGCCCGAAGAACGGGAGGTCGCCGCGGTCATTGCGGACGAAAAGGGCGTGGTCTGGGCTGAACATATCGGTTTCGACGACAGGGTAAAGGTCAGCTCCGACACGAAAAATTTTCTTAAAATCGAAATTAACTATACGACCTGAAAACATATATTTACATCAAAAGAAAGGATAAAAATATCTGAAATGGACGCAAATATCACGGAAAACCAAATCGGGAAAATTATTGTTTCCGAGGAAAAAATACGGCGTAAAGTCGCCGAAGCGGGAAAAATGATAGCCGACAAATACCGCGGCAAGCCTTTGCTTTTTGTAAGCATTCTGAAAGGCGCGTTTATTTTTCTTGCGGACTTATGCAGGGCGGCAGATATTCCCTGCGAAATAGGCTTTATGTGCGCTCAGAGCTATTACAACGGCACAAGCTCCTCCGGGATAGTAAACATTACGATGGATCTTGAACAGGATGTGAGCCAATACCACGTAATAATCGTTGAGGACATTATCGACACGGGCAGAACTCTTTTAGACGTAAAAAAGCTGCTGGCGGCAAGAAAACCTCTTTCGCTGGAAGTGGTGACGCTTCTTGACAAGCCAGACAGACGGGTCGTTCCCCTTGAAGCGGATCTGTCGCTTTTTACCGTTCCCGACCTTTTTCTTATCGGATACGGTCTGGACTGCGGCGAAAAATTCAGAAATCTGCCCTACATCGCGGAATACAAAGGCTGAGCCTTTACCTATGCCGTCATTTATGGTAAGTATAGGCAGTTTTGCTTCCGAGACGAAAGTTACTTTTGTGTCATAGCTTGTCTGATTGGCTGAGCCAACTGAACAAAGTTCAGTCAACCCTTTGCCGCCATCTACGGTAAGTATAGGCAGTTTTGCTTCCGAGATGAAAGTTACTTTTGTACTAAACAGTAGATCATCAAAAAGAAAATAAGTTAATTTTATATAAATAAGGGAATCGTTCCCGACGAAAGGATTGATAACAATTGGGTAAGAAAAGCAACAAGGGCATAATTATATACGCTGTGGTAATGATCTCCGCGCTTGCTTTGATGGTATTCCTGTTCCGTCAGGCGTCAAAGCCTCAGGCGGAGCACAGCTATTCCGATATTATGCAGTACTTTGACAACTACCAGGTCTCGGAAATGACATTCGATCTTGGCACGGGAGAGCTGGTCATTACAGTTGACGACAGAGAGGCTCCCATCTCCTACACCGTTCCGAACGTTACGGTTTTCCTCAACGAAATTCAGCTTGGCGAGGAAAATTACCGCAAGGAGTACAACGAACGTCACCCCGACGCGCCGCTGAAAATGGAGTACTTCAAAATTCAGGACACCTCATGGCTCTATAATCTGCTTCCGTCACTGCTCATAATCGGTCTGATGATCTTTTTCTTCTTCTTTATGATGAGACAGGCGGGCGGCGGCGGAAAGATGAACAATTTCGGCAAAGCCAACGTCAAGAACACCGCAAACAAAAAGAATACTTTCAACGACGTTGCGGGCGCGGACGAGGAAAAGGAAGAGCTTGCCGAGATAGTTGACTTTCTTAAAAATCCCAAGAAATACACCGAAATGGGCGCGAGAATACCCAAGGGCGTACTGCTTGAGGGTCCTCCGGGTACAGGTAAGACCTTGCTTGCAAAGGCTGTTGCAGGCGAAGCGGGCGTACCGTTCTTCTCAATTTCCGGTTCGGACTTTGTGGAAATGTTTGTCGGCGTGGGTGCGTCGAGAGTCCGCGACCTGTTTGAAACCGCAAAGAAAAATTCTCCTTCAATTGTTTTCATAGACGAGATCGACGCTGTGGGACGTCACCGCGGCGCGGGTCTTGGCGGCGGTCACGACGAGCGCGAACAGACCCTTAACCAGCTCCTTGTTGAAATGGACGGCTTCGAGGGCAACGAGGGAATAATCGTTATGGCTGCAACAAACCGTAAGGATATCCTCGACCCCGCTCTGCTTCGTCCCGGACGTTTCGACAGGCAGATCGTGGTAAACTATCCCGACGTAAAGGGCAGAGAGGAAATACTCAAGGTCCACACCAAGAACAAGCCTCTTGCTCCCGACGTAAGTCTGAAAACAATTTCCCAGTCCACGGCGGGCTTTACCGGCGCGGAGCTTGAAAACCTTGCAAACGAAGCTGCTCTGCTTGCGGCGCGCAAAAACCGCAAGTCCATTACAAAAGAGGACATCGAGGAAGCTACAATCAAGGTAATGGCGGGTCCCGAAAAGAAGAGCCATGTTGTTACCGAGGACGAGAAAAAGCTTGTTGCGTACCACGAAGCGGGTCACGCAGTCGCTACCTACTATATGCCAACTCAGGATAAGGTACATCAGGTAACTATTATCCCCAGAGGCTCGGCGGGAGGCATGACTATCCACCTCCCCGAAAAGGAACCCTCGCTGCTTAACGTTACCGCAAGAAAGCTTAAAGAAGAGATCGTTGTCTGCATGGGCGGACGTGTTGCGGAAAAGCTTGTTCTGGGCGAAGGCTCGGCGGGTGCGGTAAGCGATCTTAAACGTTCCACAAAGCTTGCAAAGGCTATGATAACAAAGTACGGCTTCTCGGAAAATCTTGGTCCCGTGGTTTACGCGGACGACAACGACGAGCCATTTGTGGGAATGGATTACGGTCACAGCAAGGGACACTCCGAAAAGGTACAGTCGGAGATTGACACCGAGGTACGCAGCATTATCGACGAATGCTACGAGCGCACGGTTGAAGTCCTTAAAGAGCATATGGACGATCTGCACAAGGTTGCGAAATACCTTATCGAGCATGAAAAGATCGACGGCAAGGATTTTGAGAAGCTTATGAAAGGCGAACCTACTTCCGTTGAAGAAAAGGAAGCGGAGGAGAAAGCAAAGGCTGAGACTTCCGAGACTTCGGAAAAATCCGAAGAGGAAAAGCCTAAGAATGTTTCTTCCGATACGGCGGAGATCACGGGAGAGAATAAGGTCGAGAACGATACCGAAAAGACTTCCGAAAATCCCGATAACAGCAATGACGGCGACGATAACAATACTAAAGAATAAACACATTGGGGCGGATATCTCATTTCCGCCCCTGCTATTTATCTGAAAGGATTCACTATATGAACTTACTTTTTCTCGGAGACGTTGTGGGGGAGATCGGCTGCAATTTTGTGGGCGAAAAGCTCCGCGGACTTAAAAAATTCTACAACGCCGAAGTCGCAGTTGTCAACGGCGAAAACAGCGCCAACGGCAACGGCATTACTCCTCACTCGGCGAAAGAGCTTTTTTCTCACGGCGCGGACATTATCACCACTGGCAATCATTGCTACCGCCGCAGGGAAATTTACGAGACCCTTGACAGGGAGGAATTTCTCCTGCGCCCCGCAAATTTTCCCGAAGGAAATCCCGGTCACGGAGTATGTCTGTATGACATGGGAAAGTGCCGCATTGCGGTGATAAACCTTATGGGCACGGTCTATATGGAGGCTCTCGATAATCCATTTTCCACAGTTGACAGGATACTCGGTGAAATTGATACTCCAAACATTTTTGTGGATTTCCACGCGGAAGCCACAGGCGAAAAAAAAGCCATGGGCTTTCATCTTGCGGGAAAGGTCACGGCTGTTTTCGGTACTCACACCCATGTTCAGACTGCGGACGAAATTATTTTAAACGAGCATACGGGTTACATCACCGATGCCGGAATGTGCGGTCCCGAGCTTTCGGTGCTGGGAGTCAAAACGGAGATCGCAATAGAAAAGCAGCGTTTTCATGCTCCCGTAAGATTTATAGAATCGGATAATCCTCCCTTTATTAACGGAGTAATACTGGAATTCAATGAAAACAATGGTAAATGTGTTGCAATTGAACGGCTAATTATTAGATAAACCTCCAAAAATATTTATTTGCTATTGTAACCGTTTTAATTATGTTGTATAATGTATAGTGAAAATATATAATTAATATAATTGTTAAAATATTCAATATTGATTAAAAAAAATAGGAGGGATCTACAGTGGAAGTTTTAAAAGTGTCGGCACGGTCTTTTCCGAATTCCGTCGCAGGAGCGATCGCAAGCGTTATGAAAGAACAGGAAACAGTCGAAGTTCAGGCAGTGGGCGCCGGCGCGGCAAATCAGGCTATAAAAGCAATAGCGATTGCAAGAGGATACTTGGCTCCCGTTGGCATAAATCTTGTTTGTTATCCTGCGTTTGCAAATGTTACCATTGACGGCGAAGTCAGAACGGCTATACGTCTTATCTGCGAGAAAAAATAAATTTTACTTTAAAAATCTACAAAATTACAAAGTAAAAAAACGGTACGGATTTTCTCCGTACCGTTTTTATTTTAAAACATATTACTTGATAAGCTCAATCCCGCCGACAATGGGGATACCCTTTCTTACACCCTTGTTAGCGTTTACCGCATTCATGATCGCAAAAACAAAATTTGCGATACCGATGACCGCTCCTGCGATCCAGCCGAGAATGGGAATGATAAGTACAGCGCCTGCTATAACATTGATAAGCAGGATCAGAAGTCCCTGATTTGCATAGAATTTTCCGTAGGGAGAATTCTGGCAGCATACCAGCGGCAGGAAAAACAGGATAGGAATAAATATCTGGAGAATTGCCGAAAGCAGCACCATAGTTTTGTTCTGCTCAATATCATTCTGATCAAAATAAGTTTCGTTCATAATAAATAACCCCTTTCCCGGGACAAAGTCCCGACGAATTATCCCCGATAATTTTTTGAGAATAACCGTTTTTTTACTTGATAACTCTGATCTTTATAACACTGTCAACAGCGGCAATCTTGTTGACAATATCACCGTTAATATCGCCCGCAGCGTCAAGCATTGTATAGGCGTAGTCCTTTTTGGACTTGCTTACCATGTTGTCGATATTTATGCCTGCGTCGCCGAGAGCTGTTGTAAGCTGAGATATTACCGCGGGAATATTTTTATGCATTACGCATATCTTTGTGCCTGCGGCGGTCATTTCAGCGTCGGGATAGTTTACGGAATTCTTGATGTTTCCGTTCTCCAGATAGTCGATAAGCTCCAGAGCAGCCATCATTGCGCAGTTATCCTCCGACTCGGGAGTGGAAGCTCCGAGGTGAGGGATAGCGATAACGTTCTTAACGCCGAGGACTTCGTCGCTGGGGAAGTCAACAACATAAGCCGCTACCTTTCCGCTTTCAAGTGCGGAAATTATAGCCGCGCTGTCAACAAGCTCGCCTCTTGCGAAGTTGAGAACTCTTACGCCGTCTTTCATAAGAGCAATGGTGTCGTTGTTGATAGTGCCCTTTGTATCTGCATTGTAGGGAACGTGGATAGTGATGTAGTCGGCAGAAGCGTAAACGTCCTTAACGTCTGCAACAGCCTTAACTGCGGGATTAAGTCCCAGAGCAGCCTTTACGGAAAGATAGGGGTCGAAGCCCACTACTTTCATTCCGAGAGCAACAGCGGCATTTGCAACCAACACGCCGATAGCGCCCAGACCGATAACGCCCAAAGTCTTGCCCATGATCTCGGGACCTGCAAACTGTCCCTTGCCCTTTTCAACCATTTTGCCTACCTCTGCGCCGTTGCCCTTGAGGGTCTGAGCCCAAGCCATAGCCTCGGGAACTTTACGGGAGGAGATAAGAAGTCCTGCGATAACAAGCTCCTTAACGGCATTTGCGTTTGCGCCGGGAGTGTTGAAAACAACGATACCCTGCTCCGCGCACTTGTCAACGGGAATATTGTTTACGCCTGCGCCCGCACGAGCAATCGCAAGCATATTGGGAGCGAACTCCATATCGTGCATTGCCGCGGAACGCACCATAATTGCGTCAGGGTTAGCGACCTCGTCCGCAACAGTATACTTTGCGGTATCGAAATTATCGGTACCGTATTTTGAAATTTTGTTCAGAGTCTGAATATTGAACATTTCTATCAAAACCTTTCTATAGTTTCTGCAAATTGTTTCATGTGGAACATTATTCGCCGGTCTTTAAACCGACTCATTGGTGTCCGTTACAACAGGTTTTCCGTCACGGTCGAGCAGGGGAGTAAGACCGCCCGAATAGCCGTCCTCGCGGTAAAGATAATTCACGCCTGTTTCGGTGTCCACCCATATTTCTATGACACTTACAACGCCCTGTTTGTATATTCTTTTAAATCTGTCAGCCATAGCTTAACCGTTCTCCTGCTCAAATTTCTTCATGAATTCAACAAGCTTTTCAACGCCCTCGATAGGCATAGCGTTGTAGATGGAAGCTCTCATACCGCCAACGGTTCTGTGACCCTTGAGGTTCTCAAAGCCCGCAGCTTTTGCTTCCTTGACGAACTTAGCGTCAAGCTCCTCGTTGCCTGTTACGAAAGGAACGTTCATGAGAGAACGGTCTTTCTTTTCAACAGTACCCTTGAAAAGCTTGCTCTGGTCGAGAAAATCGTAAAGGATAGCGGCTTTCTTCTCGTTGTGCTTCTTCATAGCTTCAAGACCGCCCATTTTCTTTATCCACTTGAACACCTTGCCGCAGATGTAGATACCGTAGCAGGGAGGTGTGTTATAGAGGCTGTCGTTGTCAGCCTGAGTTTTCCACTTCAGCATGGTGGGAGTGCCGGGGAGAACGTCGTCTCTGATAAGGTCCTCACGAATGATAGCGATAACAACGCCCGCAGGACCTACATTCTTCTGCACGCCGCCGTAGATAACGCCGTACTTTGTAACGTCAACAGGCTCGGAAAGGAAGCAGGAAGAAACGTCCGCAACCAGATCCTTGCCCTTTGTGTTGGGAAGCTGCCAGAACTTTGTACCGTAAATGGTGTTGTTTTCGCAGATGTAAACATAGTCCGCATCGTTGGGAATGTCAAGGTCAGAGCAGTCGGGGATATAGGAGAAGGTTTTGTCTGCGGAGGAAGCAACGTCTACAGCCTCGCCGTAAAGCTTAGCCTCCTGGAAAGCTTTCTTTGCCCACTGACCTGTGATTATGTAGGCAGCTTTCTTGTTTTTCATAAGGTTCATAGGAACGGCTGCAAACTGCTGAGAAGCGCCGCCCTGTAAGAACAGTACCTTATAGTTGTCGGGAATATTCATAAGATCGCGGATATCCTTTTCCGCATCCTTGATTATCTCGTCGTAAGCCTTGGAGCGGTGGGACATTTCCATAACGGACATACCCGTACCCTTATAGTCGAGCATTTCCTCTGCCGCTTCTTTGAGAACTTCCTCGGGAAGGACTGCGGGACCCGCGCTGAAATTATAAACTCTGGACATTTTAAAGACCTCCAAAAAAGTATTAAAAAATAATTATACGAATTTATTATATCATTTTATGGAAAGAATGTCAATACGGGATATATTCATTTTACTGTTTTTGTAAAAACATTTTTTTAACAAATTTAAAAAATCAACAATTTTTGTAAAGATCAGAGATCCGTTCCCAAAGATATCTGCGGTATTGTTAAATTTGTCAAATTTACAATTTTTTTACTTATTTTCAGTCTCGAAAATTTTACAAAAACACGTTCTAAAATATGGCAAAACCCTTGCAATCAAACGGAATTTGTGCTATAATAATATAGTATATTAATCACGTATTTTTATGAACAAAAGAAAACTCAAACGGGATATCCCGTCCGTCCAAAAGGGGAAGATAAAAATATGAAATCCTTTGTCGAAGTCTTTGATAAGGTGCAGGAATACTGCATGGAAAAAATTGAACGCGGCGAGCTTACCGACGTAGCGTACCGCCTGTGGATCAAATCGCTGATACCCGTCAAGCTGGACGGCGAGACTGCCTGCTTTACCGTTCCGTCGGAGTTTCAGGCTAATATTATTACCAAAAACTATACCGCTATTCTCAAAGAGGCTCTTGCGGGAGTCCTCGGCTTTGACGTGGAGCTGAGCATCACCGCGGACGATTCTGCTGCGGAGGAGGACGACGACCCCAACAAGAAGCGCATAGAGCTTGAAGAGTCATTCTCAAACGCCGAATATGACTACACCTTTGACACCTTTATTGTGGGACGCTCCAACGAGTTCGCTTATGCCGCCTGCACTTCGGTGGCGAAAGAACCCGGCAGCACCTATAACCCACTGTTTATACACGGTCCGTCGGGACTTGGCAAGACACATCTTATGACCGCAATAAGCAACGAAATAAAGCGTCTTAATCCTTATGTGAACATCATTTATGTTACGGGAGAGACCTTTGCAAACGAGCTTATCAATGCCATTCAGCAGAAAAAGGATACGAGCCAGTTCCACAACAAGTACCGCAGCGCGGATATACTGCTCGTGGACGATGTTCAGTTTATCGCGGGAAAGGAATCCACTCAGGAGGAATTTTTCCACACCTTTAACGAGCTTCACAAGGTTGGCAAGCAGATAGTGCTGACATCAGACCGTCCGCCCAAGGATATAAAAACTCTGGAGGATCGTATCCGCACCCGCTTTGAGTGGGGTCTTATCGCGGATATATCAATACCCGACTTTGAAACGAGAGTTGCCATTATCCGCCGCAAAGCGGAGCTGCTCAATTTACAGCTTCCCGACGACGTTGCCGAATACATAGCCAACAAGCTGAAAACCAACATCAGACAGCTTGAGGGCTGTGTCAAAAAGCTTAAAGCGGGTCAGCACCTTGTGGGTACTCCGCCCACAATGGCGCAGGCGCGGCTTGCGGTTATGGAAATTCTTTCCGAGGAAAATTCCGCGCCCATCACCTTTGACAGGATACTGAACGAGGTGGGAAGCGTTTACGGCGTTACCGCGGAGGATATCATTTCAAAAAAGAGAAGCGCCCAGATATCCATTGCCAGAAAGGTAAGCTGCTATGTGCTTAAATCGGTGACGGATATGTCTTACAAGTCCATAGGAATGGAGCTTGGAGCGCGGGATCACAGCACAATAATTTACTACTGCGACGACATTGAAAAGCTTATTAAAAAGGATTCCCACGCAAGAGAAATGATAGAGGACATCATAAATAATATCAGAAGCAATTAGCTTTCAACATTTTGAACCCGACCTCTCAAAGGCATTTTTTAGGAGACGTAAAATCGCGGTTTGAAATGTAAAGAAAAAATTACAATCTGTTTTAAAATCAGTTTTCCACAGGGTGTTGAAAATGTTGTGGAAAAGTACAAACTGCCTTTTTAAACTATGTAAATCCGTTACATTACTTTTTGTATAAAGTTGTTTTCAACATCTTGTTGATCAGTTAGGAGTTCCACAAAATTTTCAAGAAATTTTCAACTTGAAGGACAAGTATTCCACTCGGCTTCAACATGGGAAAAAATGTTTCCTCTTTTCCACAAGTTTTGGGTTTTCGGGTGTAGAATTTTTAAACTTGTCACCAAAAGAGCGGAAACAAGTTTTCAACAGATTCAACTCTACTAATACTACTGCTGTTTTATTTATTATCATTATTATTGATATTCAAGCAAAACGAAAAGTTTCGCCCGCTGTTTTGAGGAGAGACGAACACGACTGCCACTTCTTGCAGTAGTACACAGCAAAGTAAACTATAACAATAACTTCCAAACAAAAATATAAGACACTATAAAGAAAGGAATGTGAACCGGAAAATGAAGTTCATATGCAAACAATCCGAAATAAACGAGGCTCTTGCAAACGTATCAAGGGCAGTTCCTCCCAAATCCACTATATCGGCTCTGGAGGGCGTGAAGCTCTACCTTAACAAAAATATACTCGAGATGACAGGCTACGACCTTGAACTGGGTATTCAGACAAAAATAGAAGTTCAGTCAGATGACGTAGGCGAGTGTATCCTAAACAGCAGACTGTTCAATGAAATTATAAGAAAAATGCCCTCCGAGACAATTGAAGTCGAGGTGGACGAAAACCTTACCACAGCTATCCGCGGCTACAACGCCGAATACAAGATACTTGCAATGCCTGCGGACGAGTATCCCTCAATTCCCGATCACGACACGGGGGATAATTTCACAGTCCGTCAGCCTATGCTGAAAAATATGATAAATGAGACCGTTTTTGCGGTTGCCGTTGTGGACAACAAGCCTATCCTTATGGGAGAGCTTTTCGACATTGCCGACCACGATTTCAACCTTGTTGCTATAGACGGATACCGTCTTGCGGTGCGTTCCGAAAAAATAGAGTCGGACAACCATTACAATTTCGTTGTAAAGGCAAAGGCTCTTTCGGAGGTCTCAAAGCTTCTTAAAGACGACGAAAACGAAAGCGTTACGATGCACGTTTCCAAAAAGCATATTACATTTGAAATAGGCAAGTACATGGTACTGTCAAGACTGCTGGAGGGTGAGTTCCACAACTACAAGGGCTCTATCCCCGAAAAGCACAGCACCGAGATCATTATAAACGCAAGAGAGCTTATAGCCTGTCTGGAAAGATGTATGCTTCTTATAAATGAAAAAGCAAAGGCTCCCGTTAAGTGTCTCTTTAAGGACGGAAAGGTGAAGATTTCCTGCTCCTCCGCTCTTGGAAAGCTTAACGATGAAATGGACGCGGATATGTCCGGCTCTTCCGTTGAGATAGGCTTTAACTGCCGTTATCTGCTTGAAGCGCTGAAAGCTTCCGAATCCGACAAGGTAAGGCTTCAGCTTAACGGCGGACTTTCTCCCATGAAGATAGTTCCCATGGAGGGTACTGCCTACACATTTCTTGTTTTACCTATGAGACTTAAATCTGAATAAAGCTAAAGAGGAATATATGGATAGTAATGTTAAGATAAAAACCGAATTTATTAAGCTTGACCAGCTTCTGAAATTTTCGGGAGCTGCCGCTATAGGCTCGGAAGCCAAGGAGCTTATTATTGACGGAAAGGTCGCGGTAAACGGCGAAATATGCACTATGCGGGGAAAAAAAATACGCAGCGGCGATACCGTAACGGTAAACGGTCAGGATATCACCGTCGAATAATTACTTTAGTAAAGGATCGAAAATGTGGTTATAAACCGTGTTAAAGCCGACGGATATAAAAATCTGGAGGGCGTGGATATCGAGCTTGACCCGAAAATGAACATCATCTGCGGCGAGAACGCTCAGGGGAAAACCAATCTTGTGGAAGCCGTCTGGCTTTGTTCGGGCTGCCGCTCCTTTCGGGGTACGCGGGACAAGGACTTTATAGGCTTTACAAAGGACGCCGCAAAGGTTGGCATGGACTTCACCGATTCGGTGAGAAGCCAGCGGATTGAATTTGAAGTAAAGCGGGGCGCGGTCAAGGACAAGCTTGTCACCCTCAACGGAGTAAAGCTTCCTTTGCTGTCAAAGCTTTTCGGCAGTTTTAGATGCGTGGTGTTTACTCCCGAAGATCTGAATTTGACAAAAGGTTCTCCGGACAACCGCAGAAGCTTTGCGGATCTGTCCATAGCGCAGATTAAGCCCTCCTATATAAATGCGCTGAACAAGTACAATATGATATTGTCCCAGAGAAACGCCGTGCTGAAATCAAGCGGCAGAGACGTATCGGGAGAGGAATTTTTAGACGTATGGGACGAGCAGCTTGCAAAGGCGGGAGCTTACATCTCGGTTTTGAGATATACATTCTGCGCGACCCTTAACAGCTATACAAAACCTCTTTACGGCATGATAACAAACGGCAGTGAAGATTTGGAACTGTACTATCATTCAACGGTTTTTGACAGCCTTGACGGACGTCTTAACGATACGGCTCTGCTTGAAAATGAATACCTTGAAAAGCTTAAAGCTTCGGCGGAAAACGATCTCAGGGCGGGATTCACAACGGTGGGAGTCCACCGCGACGATATCGGAGCTTATATTAACGGTCTTTCCGTTCGGGACTTCGGTTCTCAGGGACAGGCACGCTCGGCTGCCTTGGCAATGAAGCTTGCTCACGCAAAAATACTGAAAGCGGAGCATGGGGAATATCCCGTAATGCTTTTGGACGACGTTCTTTCTGAGCTTGACGAAAAAAGACGGCGGTTCATTCTGAACAACATAGAGGATATGCAGGTGATAATAACCTGCTGCGACGAAAAGTCTGTCACCGATATGACGAGTGGCAGAATATTCAGAATGGAAAAGGGCAGAGCAAATTCTGCTTCCGAAAAATAAACTAATAAAGATAAGGCAGGCGGTAAAATGTATCTTCATTTAGGTGAGGAAACGGCGGTCAGGTCGGAGGGAATAATCGGTATCTTCGATATCGAAAACACCTCCGTAAGCAAGCACACGAAAGAGTTTCTTGCTTCCGCGGGAAAAAGCGGGATTGTCAGGAACGTAAGCTACGAAATGCCGAAGTCGTTTATTGTCTGCTCGGAAAAGGGCGTTAAGACTGTTTATATTTCGCCTATTTCGGCGGCTACGCTGAAAAAGCGGGGCAAAGCGGGATTTCCGTCGGCAAAATATTGAAACGATTTAATACATCTATAGATATAAATTATAATCTCTGATTTCTAAATGGAGGTAAAAAAATGTCTGATATCCTTAACGAAGCTCAAAGCTACGACGAAAATCAAATACAGGTTCTGGAGGGTCTCGAAGCCGTTCGGAAGCGTCCCGGAATGTATATCGGTTCTACGGGTCCGAAAGGTCTGCACCACCTTGTTTACGAGATAGTGGACAACGCTATCGACGAGGCTCTGGCGGGATACTGTTCACAGATTACAGTTGATATTCTGGAGGGGGACGTTATCCGCGTTTCCGATAACGGCAGAGGTATACCTACGGGTATCCACCCCAAGGAGGGTATTTCCGCGGCTACGGTGGTTTATACAATTCTCCACGCGGGCGGAAAATTCGGCGGTGGCGGCTACAAGGTTGCGGGAGGTCTCCACGGCGTTGGCGCGTCCGTTGTAAACGCTCTTTCCGAATGGCTGGAGCTTACGGTCAAGGACGGAAAAAACGTACACTTCCAGCGTTTCCACAACGGCGGTCAGTATAACGAGCCGATGAAGATAGTCGGCGAGACCACCGAAACAGGTACTACCGTTATGTTCAAAGCCGACCCGGAAATTTTTGAGGAGACCACTGTCTATGATTACGAAGTGCTTTTAAAGAGACTTCGCGAGCAGGCTTTCCTGAATGCTGGCGTTAAAATAGTTTTCTCCGACCTGAGAGACAAAGCCGAGCCTGTTTCCGAGACGCTTCACTATGAGGGCGGTATCAGACAGTTTGTGGAGCATATACACAAAACCAGAGGTCTCGAACCTCTTGCGGAGGAAGTCATCTACGTCAGCGGAGTTCAGGGGGATTCCACCGCGGAAGTTGCTCTCATGTACAATGACAGTTACAACGAGCTGATATTGTCCTTTGCAAACAATATCCACACAATTGACGGCGGTACTCATGAGACAGGCTTCAAGAATGCGCTGACCAAGGTTATAAACGATTACGGTAAAAAATTCAATCTGCTTAAAGACGGCGACAAGCTTTTAGGCGACGACGTTCGTGAGGGAATTACGGCGATTGTTTCCGTAAAGCTTACCGACTGCGAATTTGAGGGACAGACAAAGGGAAGGCTGGGTAATCCCGAGGTGCGTCCTTTTGTGGAAAATATGATCTGCGAAAAGCTGATGTGCTACCTTGAAGAAAATCCTGCGGTGGCAAGGGCTATTTTCGATAAGTCGCAGGCTGCACAGCGTGCAAGAGAAGCCGCTAAAAAAGCCCGCGAGACTGCACGCCGCAAGTCTGCAATGGAGTCTGCGTCGCTTCCCGGAAAGCTTTCGGACTGCTCCGAAAAGGACGTTCAGTACACCGAGATCTATATTGTCGAGGGAGACTCCGCGGGAGGCTCCGCAAAGCAGGGCAGGGACAGAAGATATCAGGCTATCCTGCCGCTTTGGGGAAAAATGCTCAACGTTGAAAAAGCACGTATCGACAAGGTTTACGGCAATGAAAAGCTTATGCCTGTGGTGACCGCTTTAGGTACTTCCATCGGCGAGGATTTTGATATTACTAAGCTTCGTTACGGTAAAGTAATAATAATGGCTGATGCCGACGTTGATGGCTGCCATATCAGAACTCTGCTGCTGACTTTCTTTTTCAGATTTATGCGTCCGCTTATCACAAACGGAAATGTTTATATCGCACAGCCTCCCCTGTTTAAGGTAAGCAAAGGCTCCAAGCAGGTAAGATACGCTTATTCCGATGTTGAAAGAGACAGATATATCGCCGAGCTTAAAGGCAATAACGAGAATGCCAAAATTGACGTTCAGCGCTATAAAGGTCTTGGTGAGATGGATCCCGAACAGCTTTGGGAGACAACTATGGATCCCGAAACAAGAACGATGCTTAAAGTTACCATGGAGGACGCTGTAAAGGCGGACGAGATCTTTACAATTCTTATGGGCGACAAGGTTCTGCCTCGCCGTGAGTTTATTGAGAAAAACGCCAAGTATGTTGAATCACTGGACGTTTAATTGCATGGGACGGGTCTCACGTCCTGACAGATATTGAAAGGAAATGCTATGGGAATATTAAACGAAATGTTTGGAGACGGCGACAGCGGACAGCTGCCCGCTCCCGAGGGAGAGCTTCTTGCCGAGGGAGAGTATGAAAGCAACGCCGAGGAAATTCTGAAAGGTTATAAGGTCTACCAGAAACGCTATGTGTTCAGTTCGCTGATATGGAAAATGCTTTTGGTGCTTTTGGCGGTAACTTCCTCGGTGATGATGATAATGACCTCCGAAGATCCGATTATACCCGCGATGTGCCTTATGATAAGCGTTGCTGTGGGAATATGGTTCATAACTACGCCGATATCAAACAGGAAAAAGCTTATGCGGGGTCTTGACATTATGGAAGAGACCCGCTACAAGGCTGAGTTTTATACCGACAAAATAAAGATTTCCACCTGTATGGAAGATATTGTGGAAACGGAAAATCCCGACGATAATATTTCGGAACATGACGTTCAAGACGAACAATCCGAACAGACAGAAGCCGACATGGCTCTTGACGGCGAAAAAGAGGAAATTCCCGCAACGGTAATCCACCTTGATTCACCTATAGTCGATCTTATCGACAAGGAGGATATGTTCATTCTTGTGGTGAAAAAGTCCTATGTGTTTATTATTCCGAAAACAGCTTTCGGTGATGACAAATGTGAAAAGATACGTGAAAAGCTTTCAGTAATTATGGGTATAAGATATAAAGCATATTGACGGCACATTCTTAATTCTTATCTCTTACTTCTAAAAGGAGTTGTTAATTTTGTACAACGACGAAAATTCAAAAGTAATTCAGGTCGATATCGAAAATGAAATGAGAAAATCGTTTCTGGAATATTCAATGTCGGTAATCGTGGCAAGAGCCTTGCCCGACGTTCGGGACGGCTTAAAGCCCGTTCACAGGCGTATTATCTACACCATGAACGACGCGGGAAACACTGCCGAAAAGCCTTACCGCAAGTGCGCCTACACTGTCGGCGAGGTTCTCGGTAAGTACCACCCTCACGGAGACGCTTCCGTTTACGACGCGCTTGTCCGTCTGGCTCAGAATTTTTCCCTTAGATATCCTCTTGTTGACGGTCACGGAAACTTCGGTTCAATGGACGGAGACCCTCCCGCCGCTTACCGTTATACCGAGGCAAGAATGGCTAAAATGGCAGGGGAAATGCTTGCCGATATTGGCAAGGATACCATACCTTATCAGTCCAACTATGACGATACTCATAAAGAACCCGAAGTTCTGCCGTCAAGATTTCCTAACATTTTAGTTAACGGCTCGGTGGGTATTGCGGTAGGTATGGCTACAAATATCCCTCCTCATAACCTTAACGAAGCTGTGGACGCGATACAGTCCATGATAAAAAATCCCGACATCACAGTCGAGGAGCTTATGGAGCACGTCAAGGGACCCGACTTCCCTACAGGCGGTATCATTATGGGACGTGCGGGAATCCGCGCCGCGTACGCTACAGGAAAGGGAAAGATAACCCTCCGCGCCCGCGCCGAGATCGAAGAGATAAAGGGCAGACAGTGCATTATCGTTACCGAGATACCATACATGGTAAACAAGGCGACGCTTGTGGAAAGAATTGCTTTTCTTGCAAAGGAAAAGCGTGTTGACGGCATACACTTTGTCCGCGACGAATCGGACAAGGAGCACGCGGTCAGAATTGTTGTTGAGCTTAAAAAGGACGCTGTTCCGCAGATAGTTCTCAACAAGCTTTACGCTTACACTGACCTCCAGAACACGGTGGGAGTTAATATGCTGGCTCTTGTACGCGGAGAGCCTAAGGTTCTGACTTTGAAGCAGATGCTTCACGAGTACATCGAATTTCAGGTTGACGTTATCCGCCGCCGCACAGAGTTCGACCTCCGCAAGGCAAAGGAGCGCGCTCACATTTTAGAGGGCTTGATGATCGCGGTTGACAACATCGAGGAAGTTGTTAAGATATGCCGCACATCAAAGGACGCTGCGGAAATAAAGTCCCGCCTTATTGAAAGATTTGGAATTACCGAAGCTCAGGCGGACGCTATCGCTCAGATGAGACTTGTTCAGCTCTCAGGTCTGGAACGTCAGAAGCTTGAAGAAGAGCTTGCCGCTCTCCATGCCAAGATAAAGGAGTTCACCGAGATACTTGCAAGTCACGAAAAAATGATGGGCATAGTTTCGGACGAGCTTGAAGTCATCAAGAATAAATTCGGCGACGCCAGAAGAACCTCCATAGAAAATATTACAGGCGAGGTTGACGTTGAGGATCTTATCCCCGAAGAAAACTGCGTTGTTACCTATACCAATATCGGCTACATCAAGCGTCAGCCCGTAAGCGTCTACAAGACACAGAACCGCGGCGGCAAGGGCGTTTCGGGTATGAAGCAGCGCGAGGAAGATTACGTTGAGGAAATGTTTATCAGCTCAACTCACGACCACGTTCTGTTCATTACCAACAAGGGAAATATGTACAAGCTTAAATGCTTTGAAATTCCCGAAGGCTCAAAGCAGTCCAGAGGTCTTAACATTGTCAATATGCTTCCTCTGGGCGAGGGAGAAAAGCTTGCGGCTATGATCAAGATCGAGGATTTCATCGAGGGCAAGTACCTTATCATGGTAACCAAAAACGGCAAGATCAAGCGTACCTCTCTGGACGCCTACAAGAACGTCCGCAAGAACGGTCTTATTGCAATAGGTCTTGACGAGGGCGATGAGATAGCGGGAGTTCGTCTTACCGGCGGAAACGCTCAGGTTATCGTTGCAACAAAAATGGGTATGGCTATCAGGATCGAGGAGAAAAAGATTCGTGCCATGTCCCGTTCCGCTCACGGCGTAAAAGCTATAAAGCTTCGTGACGGAGACTGCGTTGTATCCATGGCGAGAGTCCGCGAGGGAGCGACAGTTCTCACCGTTACCGACAAGGGCAACGGCAGACGTGTTGAGCTTGATTCCTACCGCGTTCAGAACAGGGGCGGCTTCGGACTTCTCAACTACAAGGCTTCCGAGGAAAAGGGCTATGTCTGCGGAATAAAGGTTGTTGACGACGAGGACGACATTATCATGATCTCCAGCGACGGCGTAATAATCCGTATCCGTGCAAAGGATATCCGTGTTATGGGACGTTACGCTACGGGAGTTCGTCTGATGAGAGTTTCGGGAGACGTTAAGGTTGTTTCGTTCACAAGAGCCGAGCATGACGACGAAGCCGAAACGGCGAAGATAGAAGAACCCTCCGCCGAGGAGCTTGAAGCCGAGATGGCGGAAGCGGCAAAGGCGGAATCCTCCGAGGTCATTGTTGAGGAAGAACCTGATGACGAGGAAGAGGAAAATACGGAAGAATAAATGTTAAAAATCCGGTACAAAAGGCTGATATCGGTAAAGAAGTATTTTTAAAAAATTTTAGAAAGGTTGCGTATTGCTACGCAGCCTTTCCCCTTTTGTCATACTCCCTGCGGTCGGCAATTGCCGTGGAGACCGCAATATTAAACCGATAGTAAATGTCAATCTGCTGTACCCTGTGCCCGCTCGATTTGTCGGGAGCATGGACTACAATCCGTTCAATCAGTTCATGCATAATTTCTGGAGTAAGTTCCGTAATCTTGGTGTACTTACGAACAATCCCCAGAAATTGAGATGTATCCGCCGATTTTTGCTCCTTTTCATCAATAACAGCCGATAACTCGGAAATCTTAGCTTTCAGTTCCGTTTGCTCGTCCTCATAACCTTTAGACATCATCTCAAACCGCTCATCGGAAATCTTACCCGAAACGTTGTCCTCATAAAGCCTTGTGAACAGTTTGTCCAACTCCAAAACACGTTTTTCGTACTGCTTAACAAGCTTTCTTGCCTTTTTTAGTTCGTTTTCCTGTGACTGAACAGAATTTTCCATAGCCACGCGGATAAACTCGTCCTCGTTTGACTTCACACATTCAAGCAGTTTGTTCAGTTCAGCAACTACAATCGTACTCAAAACTTCTGTCCGAATAAAGTGCGCCGAGCATTCATCTTTATCCTTAGCGTAGGTACTGCACTTCAAATGCTCCTGCTTTCCCGTTAGACTTACGGAGCGGCAAAGATACATTTTAGAGCCGCAGTCAGCGCAGTATACAACACCCGAAAATGGATTAACCTCTCCGCACTTTTGGATTTTACGCTTGTTTTTCCGAAGCTCTTGTACCAAATCAAAGTCGTGCTGTGAAATAATCGGTTCGTGGGTATTCTCGAAAATCACCCAATCTTCCTTTGCGTGGTTAATACGCTTCTTACATTTGTATGACTTAATTTGCGACTTGAAATTCACCGTATGTCCAACATACTCCATACTTTCAAGAATTCTTGCAACCGTGTGTTCACACCAGCGATACGGCTTTTTAAAG
>JAIEDQ010000203.1 GCA_029067895.1 Oscillospiraceae bacterium
GAGTTGGTTTTGAGTTGTGTATAATAGACAGCCGAGTAAAAGACCCGTTTCAGACTGTACTTGCCATACATCGCCTCGGACAGACGCAGTATCTGGAAATCGGTGTCGGGTGTCGCGCCGATTATCATTTGTGTGCTTTGTCCCGCGGGAGCGAATTTGGGCGCGGACTTGTACTTGACAATTTCATAGCTGTTTTGCTTTATCCTGTTGGTAATATGTCCCATTGGAAGCAGGATAGAGCTTTTGGATTTGTCGGGAGCAAGTGCATTCAGGCTCTTTTGGGAGGGTAGCTCGATGTTTACGCTTATCCTGTCCGCAAGAACACCCAAACGGTTTATCAGTTCGGGGTCTGCTCCCGGAATTGCCTTTGCGTGGATATAGCCGTAAAATTTGTACTTGTTCCGCAGGAGCGAAACCGCTTCTATCATCTGCTCGCAGGTGTAGTCGGGACTCTGGATTATCCCCGAACTGAGGAAAAGTCCTTCGATGTAGTTTCGACGGTAGAAATTTATGGTAAGGTCGGCGATCTCTTCGGGTGTGAACCTTGCCCGCGGAACGTCGTTGCTGCGGCGGTTCACGCAGTATTTGCAGTCGAACAGACAGTAGTTTGTCATAAGGATTTTCAGCAGGGAAATGCACCGTCCGTCTGCGGCAAAGCTGTGGCATATCCCGCAGGAAGCCGCGCTGCCTATGCCGTCCGACGTGCCGCCCCTGCGATCAACGCCGCTTGAAGTGCAGGACGCGTCGTATTTGGCGGATTCGCCCAGTATTTTCAGCTTTTCAAACATATCCATAACGCGCCCTCCTGTCCGCGGCAAATGTTTCGTACCGAAATTATAACACAGAACAAGCGTTCTTGTAAATGGTAAAACCGAACAAATTTTCTTATAAATTTTCAGCACATTTGTGCTGTCTTTATCAAAAGAAAATTTTGAAAAGCTCTTGCATTTGAGAAATAAATATGCTATACTTAGGTGTACGCCTCCATAGTTAAATGGATATAATAAACCCCTCCTAAGGGTTAGTTGTGAGTTCGATTCTCGCTGGGGGTGCCAGCACGAAGTCCGCGCAGACAGAAACGTCCCCGCTGAAATGCAGGGGCGTTTTAATTTTTTTATATTGCCGAAAAAGAGGATAGATGCGCCGCCGCTTCTGTCCTTTTTCCTTTGCAAACGTTATTTGGATTTTTCTTCTTTGCCGCGAAATGCACATTGCTTAAATTCGGCGTCCGTAAGTTCGATCTGATTGGTCAGGCATATATGCATTGGCGTACCGCGGCGTTCGGGTGTTGAGAGCTGAAATCCAAGACTTTCATAAAACGCTTCACGGTTATCCCAGACCTTTATATCGACCTGTATCCCAAAGCCCGGCTTTAATTTGCTTCGCAGGAAATCAAGAAGCCGTGTTATCAATTCCTGTTCGACACCCTGAGTTTTATATTCGGGCAGAACAAGCACGTCGGTTATCAAGGCGACCATGCCGCCGTCCCATATCAAACGCGCCATTCCCACAATTCTGGAGCAGTCGTATGCGGAAACAACAAGTGCGCTTCCGTCAAGCCCTGCCCTGATCTGTTCGGGAAGTATCTGCCGAAATCCCACAGCTTTACGCAGAAGGTTTACCTCTTCTGCCGATACGGTGTTTTTATAGGTTATACTCATATGCTTCCTCCGATATTTTTAAATACCGTACCCCGCCCCCTCGAGGGGGCTTAAAAAGAAAACCACCCGCCGCATTTAACTGCGGGGGTGACTTTGCCTCCACGGGCTCCGTGGTGGTCGGGGCGACAGGACTTGAACCTGCGGCATCTTGGTCCCAAACCAAGCACTCTACCAAACTGAGTTACGCCCCGTTAATCAATTAATTATACATCATTCTATCGGATTTGTCAAGTACTTTTTTTACCAAAAGAATTCTGCATTTTTTTCCGATTTGTCAAAATAAATTGTGCAAAAAAGGTTGAAATTTTATTAATAAACTGGTATAATTATTAAATGTAGTTGTATGCTTTGAGGAAAGGAAAGGCTCTCTTATGGCGGGACGTTTGTTCAGTGAAATGATTCGCAGGGAACTGAAATTTCTCCTCCCGAGAGCGCTTCTCCTCGACCTTGCGGTGTACCTTATATCGCTGCCTGTCTATGGGCTTTGCGCCGAGGTGCCGCTGGGACTTCTTGCGGGAACGGCTGTTATGCTGCTTAATTTCATAATCCTTGGACTTTCCTCGGAAAGAGCCGTGGAACGCCCTCTTGCTTCTGCCAAGAGGTATATGTTCGGCTCGTATATGATAAGGCTGCTCATAACGGGACTGCTGTTCTTAGCGGGAATAAAATGTCCGTCCGTCAATCTTGTGGCGGCGGCGATACCCCAGCTGTATCCAAAGCTTGCCTATACTGTTCATGCGGCAGTAAAACGGAAAGGAGGGTGAAATCATGGGATTTGAGGTAAATGTGGAAGGACCAAGACGAATGTTCTGCCTTTTAAACGAAAACGACGAGATCGTTTTTGCACTGTCCGAATCCGTTGTAACGGGCTGGCTGGTAATACTGATCGTTCTGGCAGTCTGCCTTATCCTTACAAAGGATCTGAAAAAAATACCCGATACAAAGCGTCAGTGCGCGGCTGAATACATCGTAAAGACCGTTAACAACATGGTATCCGTCAACATGGATAAGTCCTCGCTGGCTTACGCGCCGTACATCGCCGCCGTTTTCTCCTATATTATAATCGGTACGCTTATTTCTATGATAGGCTTCAGAAGCATTACGGCGGACATAAGCGTTACGGGCGGTCTGGCGTTTATGACCTTTGTGCTTGTGACAATTACCAAGTTTAAGTACATGGGCGTGGGCGGCTACTTCAAGCAGTTCATAAACCCGCTCAATATCATCGGCGAGATAGCAAACCCTGTTGCTATGGCTCTTCGTCTGTTCGGAAACGTTTCGGGCGGAATGATAATCACGATGATCCTTTATGCAGGACTGGGAGCTGCCAGCGGAGCGCTCTACAACCTGATCGGCATACAGCCGATAGAAAACGTGGGATATGTTTTCAACATCTTCCAGGTCGGTATCCCCGCAGTCTTGTCGATCTACTTTGACCTTTTCTCCGGAGCGATACAATCTTACGTATTTATTATGTTGACCATGGCTTACATTCAAATGGGTAAGGAATAACGCGTTTTTATGTACGCCGTAAAAAAATTTTTGGAGGTATACTTTTA
>JAIEDQ010000204.1 GCA_029067895.1 Oscillospiraceae bacterium
CCTCTGGGAGATCGCCAAAAAATACGGCACATCCGTTGCGGCGATTATGGAGGAGAACGACATCGAGGACGACATGGTTTCGGGCAAGGGCATGATACTTATTCCCATCGTTTAAAAAAAGCCAATGGAGGTATACTTAAATGAGTACTAACGATATTTACTGCGATATAGCCAAACGTACCGACGGCGATATTTACATCGGCGTTGTAGGTCCCGTAAGAACGGGTAAATCCACATTTATCAAGAAGTTCATGGAGAGCCTTGTTATCCCCAACATTGCCAGCGAGTACCGCCGCGAGCGCGCCGTTGACGAGCTTCCCCAGTCCGCGGCGGGAAAGACCATTATGACCACCGAGCCGAAATTCATTCCCGAAGAAGCCGTCGAGGTAACGATAGGGGACAAGGCACGGTTCAACGCGCGCATGATAGACTGCGTGGGCTATATTGTTCCCAGCGCGATAGGCTATATCGAGAACGAAGCTCCCCGCATGGTCATCACGCCATGGTTTGAGGACGAAGTTCCCTTTGCAATGGCAGCCGAAGTCGGAACGCGCAAGGTCATTCAGGATCACTCCACCATAGGACTTGTAATAACCACCGACGGAAGCATTTCCGACATTCCCCGCGAGGAGTACGAAGAAGCCGAGCAGCGGGTCATAAACGAGCTTAACTCGATAAACAAGCCTTTTGTGGTACTGCTCAACTGCGTTTATCCAAACTCAAAGGAATCGGTGCAGCTTGCCGCGGAGCTTTCCGAGAAGTACGGAACTCCCGTTATCCCCGTAAACTGCGTTGATCTGGAGGAGGACGACATAAACTACATCTTAAAGCAGGTGCTTTACGCGTTCCCGATAAAGGAAATAAACATCTGTATGCCTAAATGGATAACCGGTCTTGCAAAGGGACACTGGCTCAAAAACAATGTTTTTGACACTATCCGTTCTGCTGCGGAAAATGTAAGATTTGTGCGGGATATAAACAGTGTTGCCGAAAGTATTGCCAATAACGAGAACATAAGCCGCGCCGCAGTCTCCGAGATAGACTTGGGCAAGGGCAGCGCGGAGATTTACGCCGAGCTTAAAAGCAATCTTTTCTTTAAGGTGCTGGGAGAGGAAACGGGCATAGAAATAAGCGGGGAAAGCGATCTTATGCCGCTTCTGAAAGACCTTACCGCAGTAAAGGCGAAGTACGAAAAGATCGAGAACGCGCTGTCCGAGGTAGACGCAACGGGCTATGGAATAGTTATGCCTACGATCGACGAGCTGTCTCTCGAAGAGCCGGAGATCGTCAAGCAGGGCGGAAAATACGGTATACGTCTGAAAGCCTCCGCGCCGTCGATACATATGATGAAAGCGGACATCGTTACCGAGGTAAGTCCGATAGTCGGCTCGGAAAAGCAGTCCGAAGAGCTTGTCATGTATCTGCTCAAGGAATTTGAGGAAAGTCCCCAGAAGATATGGGAGTCCAACATTTTCGGCAAGTCGCTCCACGAGCTTGTGAACGAGGGTCTGCACAACAAGCTCTACCGTATGCCTGTTGACGCCCGCATGAAGCTTCAGGAAACTCTTGAACGCATTATAAACGAGGGCTGTGGGGGACTTATCTGCTTTATACTTTAGTTCTATTCTTTTTCGGCAGTTTGTTCTTCGTAAAGCATATCCATTCTTTCTAAAATTTTACCTTTCCGCTCGTCCGACAACGAGCGGAATTTGTTTATCAGATTGGTCTCAACGTCGGGCAGCTCGGAGCGGTTCAGACCCTTTTTATTGTTTGTACGACCCGCGATGTAGTCCAGCGACACACGATAGAAGTCCGCAAGCTTTATCGCGCAGTGAAACGGTATCTCGCGCTTGCCGCTTTCGTATAGATGATATTGCTGCTGATTGCAATCTATTATGCTGCAGATCTGCTTTTGGAGC
>JAIEDQ010000205.1 GCA_029067895.1 Oscillospiraceae bacterium
AAGGTTGCAAATAGCTTGATTACGCAGTTTCCAGTCCCATTGAATATTTACAGGAATAATAAATCCAAATATTATTGGTGATGTAAAAATAAAACTGCTCATATTTTCTCCAAAATAAGTATTTTTTCTCCTTCAAATTTGGTAATAAATCCTCCGCCGTTTTCAATTTGATAATCGTAAAAATTTCCTTTCGGGACGGCATATTTTTCAAGGATTGACATTATTGTCCCGCCGTGAACAACAAAAGAAATAACGTCCGATTTTTCATATTCGACAATAATTTTTTCAAATGTGGAAATACATCTTTTCTTGAATTTATCGGGATTTTCTCCGTTTGGAAATGTCATGCTTCCACCGCTGTCTATCCAATTTTGATAATCGGTATTTCCCGATAAATCGTGATAATTCTTTCCCTCAAAATCGCCGAAATCACATTCATTTAATTGGCTGAACGATATTATTTTTTTGTTTGGATAAATTATTTCGGCAGTCTGAATACACCTTTTCATTTCGCTAGTTATTACAACTTCACAATCGGGATATATGCGACTCAAAAGCTCGTCTTTTCCTTTGGTGCACAAGCTTTCATCTGTCCTGCCGATATATCGTTTTTCAAGATTTCCCGCAGTTTTTCCGTGTCGTATAAAAATAATTTTCATTGCAATTCTCACTTGATTATTGTTGGAATACCGCAGCAAATACGAATAACGGCAGACGAATTTTCCGCAATAATACAGCCTGCTCTGCCTGTTTGTTCCCGCCAAATCCTATCGCTTTTTTCAATGGGAATTATCCCGCAGCCAATCTCGTTAATAATTACAACTATTTTCGGATTTTCTGCGCACAGCTTTTCTGTAAATTCTAACGGGTCAGTTTTTTCCTCAATAAGACGTTTTACAAGCAAATGATAATTCGTCACGCATTTTGCGGAAAATACTTTTTCAAAATCGCAGTTTTCTCCGTTTAAAATATCGGTTTCCTGCAAGCCCAAACGTTCTGTTGCAAAATTCTTTTTGCCTTGAAATGCGCCGCCTGTAATCATTATCATAATACAAATACCCCCGAAATTTTTTCGCCGATCACAGCAAAAATAAGAATTGAAATTTCACATAGCTGCAAGAACCAACCCGCTAAATCTCCAGTAATTCCACCAAAGTTTTTATATGCGGAAAACCTGTAATAGGCAAAGCATAGAATTGTTCCGATAATTACAGATACGCCCGAAATAACGTTTTGAAAAGACATTGCAACAACGCACAAAATTACAATTATTGAAAGAGTGAAAAGCGTTATTTTTTTATGCGCGGGATTTGAAAATTCCTGCAAAGAACCGCCGCTTTTGGCGTTTTTAAAAGTTACCGCGGCAATTCCGCTTAACGCTCTTGATAATACAAATCCAACTGCAATAATAATTATTGTTGAAATATTTTCTACTTCGCAAAGCAGCGCAGTTTGCAGAATTAAATAAATGCACAAACGCATTGCGGCAAACGAACCTATATGCGGGTCGCTCATAATTTCAAGCTTTTTTACCCTGCCGCCGAAAGAAGATTTTGCGTCAACTACATCACAAAAGCCGTCAAGATGTATTCCTCCTGTTATCAGAATCGGAATAATCATTGAAACTGCGCCTGCAAGAAAATTTCCTATGCCAAACCATGCGCAAAAATATCTCCATAAAATAAAAAGCAAGCCTATCACCGCACCCACAAACGGGAAAAAGCACAGCGAATACCGCCTGTTTTCATCTTTCCATTCGACTTGCGGCATTGGTATTCTCGAATACATCAGAAACGCTGACACAAGCGATCTTAAAATTATCATATTATCCTGCCTTTCAGCGGAACTGGAATTCCGTAAACGCACTCAATAACATTATCAGAAATTTCAGCCGCTTTTGCGTTGATTTTGCCCATTATTTTTATGTACTCCGCAGTACCTTTTTCATAAGAAATTCCGTCGCCGCCTACCTCGTTTGTAACAATTACAAGCATTTCCGAACAGCTTTTTAAATGTTCAAATCCTATAATTATTTTTTCTGTGGGGTCGTAAATTTCTCCGTCCCTAAACATTTCATTTGCGCATAAATTTGCGGTGCATTCAAGTAAAATCCCGCAATTTTTCGGCAAATCTATTTCCTCAATGTCGGTATATTTTTCAATTGTTTCAAAGCCTTTCCCTGCACGGATTTTCCTATGTCTTTCAATTGCAGAAAGCGCTTCATCACCGTATGGCTGCATAGTTGCAATATAAAATTTTCTGCCCGAAAAGGTTTCAAATATTTTTTCAGCATAATGTGATTTCCCGCATTTCGCGCCGCCTGTAACAAGCGTCATCATTTTAATTCCACATACCTTTCAATTCCGATTTCGTCAAATTTGTGGGAGTGCTTATAAATCGCCAATGCGCCGTCAAGCAGCGGCAGGAGCATTATTCCGCCTGTACCCTCACCAAGTCGCATTTCTGCATTTATGATTGGTTTAAGTCCAATTTTTTCAAGAAGCATTTTCCCCGCGGGCTCGCTTGAAACGTGACTTGCCAGCATATATTCCGCAGAAACAGGGTTAATTTTTTTCGCAAGCAGCGCAGATACCGCAGAAATTACCCCGTCAATTATGACGGGAACTCCGTAAATAGCACCGCCAAGAAAAAGCCCCGTCATTCCGCCGATATCAAAACCTCCAAGCTTTGAAATAAGTTCAATCGAATCGTTTGCATTTGGGGCATTTTTCGCAATTGCTCTTTCAATTACCGCAATTTTTCTTTCAAGCCCTGCGCTGTCAAGTCCAGCCCCTCTGCCTGCAACGACCCGCGGCTGAACGTCCAGCAAAACCGAAGCAATTGCCGCAGAGGTTGTCGTGTTTCCAATTCCCATTTCGCCCGTGACGACAATATTTACGCCCTCGTTTTTCAAATCACGCATAATGTCTATGCCTACGCAAATTGATTTTTCGGCTTGCTCCTTTGTCATTGCTGCTCCGACTGCAATATTTTTCGTGCCGTATGCAATTTTTCTGTTTAAAATTTTGTGACTGTTTATTTCACGTTCCACTCCTATGTCCACCGCCGTAACGGACACTCCGAAAACCTTCGCCAATTTGTTTATATTTGACGTTCCGTCGGCAATAGCTTTTGCACAAACTGCTGTTACAGAACTGTCGGACTGTGTTACTTTTTCCGCTGTAACGCCGTTGTCGGCACACATTACAACGACCTTTCTTCTGCTTAAATCAACGTCTGTACTTTTTTGAATTGCCGCAATTTTTTGTACTGCTTCTTCAAGCAGACCAAGACTTCCCAGCGGCTTTGCAACGCTGTCCCAGCGAGCTTTTGCGGCAAGGAATATTTCGTTATCGGGACATTTTATTTGACTTATTCTATCCATTTGAATCTCCGTAATAGGTACATATTTTTGCAAAATATTCAACTTTAAAAAGTTCTTCCAATAAATAAAAAAGCCGTTTAAGCTTTATAACTTAAACGGCAAAAGAGTACGCCAAAAACACCCGTACCATATATAACATACAGCACAGTTCGCATTTCTCATCATCGCACGACTTCCGGTGATCCGCAGACCTCGCACAACAACCGTTATAAATTACGGAAAGAACACAGGCAAGTATTCCGACTTATTGCTTGCTAAAAAAATTTTTTCAGCATACGCACAGCCTTCCCAAATTTCTTCAGTGACTATTTTTGTGCGTATTACAGCAAAATACGGCAACGGCCTTGCTCGGGATTCTCACCCGATTCCTTTTATGCAAATGCGCAATGTGCATTTTTGGCACGAAACGCATTTTGTACACCTGTATTCCGACACTATTCAGTTTTTATTATTATATCATAGCAAAGCAAGCTTGTCAAGAATTGACAAAACAATGCTTTTATACCCCCTGTAAAAATCAAATCATACCCAACTCTAAAGTTATGAACAATCCTCATAAGGTCGGAATTATTAAGCGCCAAAATCTTCTCATTATTAGACGAACTGAACTTCTGTAAACACCTTTTCCTCATCTTTGAGGAAGAAATAGTCAACAGGTACACAGTGGAAGCGTTTTGCAAATATCAAAATGAAAAAACTATGAAACATAATACTGCGCCTGCGCCGCAAACATCTCCGAATAAATTCCGTTAGGCATATCCGCAAGCTCGTCGTGTGTGCCATATTCTTTGATAGTATCCTCCGCAAACACCGCTATCTTGTCGCAGAATTTACAGCTTGACAGCCTGTGGGAAATATATATCGCCGTTTTTCCGCCAACAAGTGTGTTGAACTGTCGGTAAATATCGTACTCCGCAACAGGGTCAAGAGCCGCCGTAGGTTCGTCAAGGATAACTATTGGAGCGTCCTTGTACAGCGCGCGGCTTATTGCGGTTTTCTGTTTCTGACCGCCCGAAAGCTCCGTACCCTTTTCGTCAAAGCTTTTGAACAGCGTTGTGTCCAGACCGTGTTCAAGCTTCTGCACATCCTCGTACAGACCCGACTGCTTCAAAACTTCGTTTATACGTTCGTCGTCCGCTTCGCCGTTAAGGGCAATATTTTCTCTCATGCTGAAAGCGAAAAGCTGGAAGTCCTGAAAAACCACCGCAAAAAGCCGACGGTACTCTTCCTCGGAGTATTCCTTTATATTCACGCCGTCGATAAGAATTTCCCCCTCGGTAACGTCGTAAAGCCTGCATAAAAGCTTTATGAACGTGGTCTTGCCCGCGCCGTTAAGTCCCACTATGGAAAGATGTTCTCCCGAAGCAATTTTAATGTTGATATTTTTCAGCACGTAATTTTCCGAGCGGGGATATTTGAATCCAACGTTCACAAATTCAATGACGTGTTCGCCGTTTTTGACAGGCTTGTCACCCTTTACCATTGCAGCGGGGTAATCCATAAATTCAATGTATTTGTGAGCGTAATCGCACCTTTTTGATATATCCTGAATACCTGTTATAATTCTGTGGAGACTCCAGTAAAATTTGCTTGAACCGCTTACGCACATTGAAAATTCGCCTATGGTTATCGCTTTTGTCAGCGCAAGGAAGCCAATATAAAAATAGCTTAATCCGTCACGAAATGAATTTACAAAATCCATGACCCATGAATTTTTGCAGGTCTTTTTGTCCTGATTTATCCATTCCTTGCTCTGCATATCGCTGAAATGCTCCGCTTTTTGGCACATCATATCCGCGCTTTCATAAAGCCGTATATCCTTGCCGTATTGGAAATCCGCAAGAGCGTACAGAACGTAGAAGAAAACGCGGTTGCTCTTTGCAAGCCTTAAAAATGAAGCCTTTTGCAGCTCGTTATTTTTTGCATTGAAAATTGAAATTATTATCAGCGAAATTATCTGCACGGGAAGCAGCAGCGGACAGGTAAAAAGTATCACTACCGACACGCCGCACAAAAGCGCAGCCTGCTGTATCATAAAGATAAAGGAATCCATAATTCCGCATACGCCGCCGCTGTACCAGTCCATGCCCTCCTTGGCTTTTTGCAGGGTGTCCAGAGCCTCGGGGTTCTCGGTATTTTCAAAATCCATTGCCATTGCGTGGTCGCCTATCTGAACGTCAATATACTCGTCAAACCACTCTTTTGCCACACTTTTGAGCTGTACTAAAATACTGTTTGAATAGTTGACAAACGTATGCACAACCACAAAAAATCCAACATACAATACCGCTTTTCTGATATGCTCCTCACCGCCTCCGCCGATGACCGCAGCCGCCTCGTCGATAATAAATTTCGGCATGATAACTTCGATTATCTCATATATAAAGCCAAGGATAATGGTAAGTATGTATACAATAAAAAGCGACGGTTTTTCCCTCCGGACAAGCTTTATCATAAACAGCAGGGTCTCACGGGTAATGTGATTTTTTTCTTTTTTCTCTTTTTTATTTTTACACATTTTCTATCGCCTCCTCGGGGTTGTCAACATAATACTGCGCCTGAATTTTAAACATTTCGGCATAAGCTCCGCCGTTTTCAAGCAGCTCCTTGTGTGTGCCAAGCTCCACCATTTCGCCGTCCTTAAACATTGCAACCTCGCTGCAAAACTGCGTGGAGCTTAATCTGTGGGAAATGTACACCGCCGTTTTGCCGCCGATAAGCTTGTCGAAATCTCCGTACAGCTTGCTTTCCGCAAGTGCGTCCAAAGCGGCGGTAGGCTCGTCAAGAACTACCACGGGAGCGTCCTTGTACAATGCTCTTGCAAGGGCAAGCTTCTGCTTTTCGCCGCCCGACAAGTCCGTGCCGTCGTCATAAATTACCTTTAAAATTTCCGTGTCAATACCGTTTGGAAGCTCTTTTAATTTCTCCCCGAAGCCCGATTTTTCAAGGCAGTTTTCAGAAAGAGTTTTATCGGTATTGTCGGGAGACTTCATTGAAACATTTTCCGCAAGCGGAAACGCAAACAAATTTACTTCCTGAAAAACAGGCGAGAAAATACGGTAGTAGCTTGTCTTGCTGTACTCTTGTACATTTGCTCCGTTCAGCAGAAT
>JAIEDQ010000206.1 GCA_029067895.1 Oscillospiraceae bacterium
TCTCGTTGGCTCGGATATGTGTTAAATAGACAGGCATTATCGGTCTGGGACTTACCGAGCTGGGAATGTACGCGGGCGTGTATCTGCTCAAATGGCATTATCTTGTAACAAAGGTCATAACGGCTGCTCTGGTTCTGGTGTGGAATTACTGCGGACGTAAGATATTCGTATTCAACAAATGAAAGGAAACAGCCAATGAAAAACGTAGTTATTATAGGAGCGGGTCCCGCGGGACTTACGGCGGCATATACGCTCATGAAAGAGAGCAAGGATTTCCACCCGATAATCATTGAGGCAAGCGAATATATCGGAGGAATATCCCGTACAGCGGAATATAAGGGCAACAGAATAGATATCGGCGGACACCGCTTTTTCTCAAAGGACAAGGACGTAATGAAAATGTGGACGGATATCCTTCCGCTTCAGGGCGCGCCCTCAAAGGACGACGCCGTCCTCGGCAGGACGCGTGCCTTTTCTGAGGACAAAAGCGCAGACCCCGAAAAGACAGACAATGTTTTCCTTATCCGCACAAGGGTATCAAGAATATACTACCGCCGCAGATTTTTTGAGTACCCCATTTCTCTCAAGCCCGCCACGTTCATAAACATGGGCTTTGTCAACACAGTTAAAGCAGGCTTCGGATATTTAGGCAGCGTATTTCATAAGCTTCCCGAAACGTCACTTGAAAATTTCTACATAAACCGTTTCGGCAAGCCTCTTTATCAGATGTTTTTCGAGGACTATACCGCAAAGGTATGGGGCGTACACCCGTCGAATATTTCCGCGGACTGGGGCGCGCAGAGAGTAAAGGGTCTTTCCGTGTGGAAGCTTATTACCACCGCTCTGTCGAAGCCGTTCAGGAAAAAGGACGGCAAGGTGGAGACCTCGCTCATAGAAGAATTTTACTATCCCAAGCACGGTCCGGGACAGCTCTGGGAAAGACTGGCTGAGATAGATAAAGAGATGGGCGCGGAGCTTCTCATGAAAAGAGAAGCCGTTAAAATATCCGAGGAAAACGGAGTTATAAAGGGCATTGCCGTCAGAAATACCGACGAGGCTTCTCCCGATTTCGGCAAGGAGGAATTTATTCCCTGCGATTATCTTGTTTCCTCAATGCCTGTTAAAGACCTTGTTTCGGCGTTCGGAAACGCTCCCGCGGAGGTCGGTGGCATAGCCTCGGAGCTTCCGTACAGGGACTTTATCACCGTAGGTCTGCTTCTTGACAGACTGGAGCTTGAAAACAAAACCAAGATGAAAACCATAAACAATATTGTTCCCGACTGCTGGATATACATTCAGGAGCGGGACGTAAAGGTGGGCAGACTTCAGATATTCAACAACTGGTCTCCCTATATGGTCGATGATATGAACAAGCATATCTGGGTGGGAATGGAATATTTCTGCAACGAGGGCGACGAGATGTGGAATATGCCCGCGGAGAAGTTCGAGGAGTTTGCGGTAAGCGAGCTTGAAAAAATAGGCATAATCGAAAAAAGCCATGTGCTGGACAAATTTTCCGCAAAGGTCAAAAAGGCTTATCCCGCTTATTTCGGTACCTACAAGGATTTCGGAAAGGTCAGGGAGTGGCTGGACGGATACGGCAACCTTTTCTGCGTGGGAAGAAACGGTCAGCACCGCTACAATAACATGGATCATTCCATGCTGACCGCTGTGAATGCCGCAAGAGCCATAATAAACGGTTCGGGCGACAAGGACAGCGTATGGAACGTCAACACGGAAAAAGAATACCACGAGGAAAAATCCGACAACACATAATAAAGCATTTGCGGAGGCTGCTATGGAGAAAAAAAAGCTTAATAAAAACACTGCGGTATGCATAGCGATATTTGCGCTGTACGCTCTGCTCTCTCTGATAGGGGCGCTTAATCACGAGCTTTGGTACGACGAAGCTCAGGCTTGGACGATCACCAGAGACAACACGATAGGCGGGATATTTCATCAGCTCAGCTACGAGGGACACCCGCCGCTTTGGTATCTGATACTGTATGTCTTTTCACATACCGGCTTTGAATGTACCGTTATACCGATCATAAGCTGGGTTATTACTGCTGCGGCGGCGGCGGTGGTAATGTTCAAAGCGCCGTTTCATATTGTAACAAAAGCTGCGCTTCTGTTTTCGGGAGGATTTCTTTTTTTCAATTCCGTAATGTCAAGGGTGTACTGCCTGATAAATCTTCTGGCGGTGCTGACGGCATGGCTGTACCCCAAAAGAAAAGCCCACCCTATATTGTTCGGAATACTTATCGCGCTGCTTGCAAATACTCATGTCTGCATAAGCGGCTTTATAGGCATTATGGGAATATTTATGATAACCGATCTGTTCAAGGGCTTCAGGACAAATACTGCAAAGCAGAACGCCGCGGAAATAGCGGGACTTGCAATTTCGGGAGCGGGAGTGCTGCTGATGGTGATTCCGCTGCTCCATTCTGTAAGTCTTAATGGAACCACCTCGAAATTCAACTATACTTTCAGATTTGCGGTGGGCGCGGCGCTTGACAGCTTTTCAGATATTTCCATGTCGCTGCTTTTGTACGATAACAAAAATCTGTTCATGTTTTTTGTTGCGGGAATTATGGCTGTACTGCTTTTTGCCGAATTTATTCTTATGCGTCATAAAACGAGACCCTTTCTTATGCTGGTATTTTTCACCGTATTCTACATTATAACGTCGCAAATTTTATGGTATACTATCCAGAACCGCGCGCATATTTTTGTGCTTATGTTCTTTGTGACTGCATGGATAGCCGAATCCGAGCCGCAGAACGGGGCAGGAAAAATATGGACGAAATTCAATTTTAAAACAGAAACAAAAGCCATAGAAAACATTATCGGCTTTGTACAAAAGCTTGATAAAGGCTATATGCGTTACTTTAACATTATTCTGACGGCTGTGCTGATCGTGTCCGTACCCGCGGGAGCGAGGTTCCTTTTCGGAGACTACATAGGTTCGTTCAGTCCGTCCAAAAAGGCAGCGGAGTACATCAAAAATAATTTCCCCGCAAACACCGTTTTTGTAACGGAAGATGAAGTAGTGCCCTCCCTGGCGGCGTATCTTCTCGATTACAGATTTTATTCCAAAGATTTCGGCAGATTCTATACCTATAACGAACACAAAAATCACCCGGAAAATTTGAGTTACGAGAGTATATACAATGATCTTAAAGACTGCGAAAATGTATACTATATAGATGTACACGTTGAAATTGATTTTATACCGAGCAACAGAAAGGTTGTCTATATTATCCGTGATGGTATGCCTTACGGAGGAAATATATGCTATGTTGAGATATCCGAATTTGACCTCGATAAAGAAATAAAATCAGTTATTGACAAAGGTTAAAATCTAAAACGTCCCTCCCGACCAATGCTTGTCGGGAGGGACGTTTTTGGTTACAGCGGAATTACAATTTGATTAAGAAATCCCGTACTGTATTGACAAAAGCAGTTATAGGCTGTACCATTTAATCATACACTGATCAACGGGAGGACATCAAATGAAAAAGCTTATTGTCGCCGCAGCGGTGATTATTTTCACTCTTATCGGACTGACGGCGTGTACGTCCGCAAAGGACGAGCCTGTCAGGCTGAGAGACTACAGCTCCTACGTAATTGCAGACGATACGGCTTTGCGGAACTGCACTGCTGAGGATATTTCGGAATTGATAGAAATTTTCGACGGTCTAAAGTACGAAAGGGTCGATATGCCCGCCGATCTTACTGCGGACAGTATGGGACTGTTTGCTCTTTCCGAGGGAGAAAACTACTGCACGGGAATAGGCTTCGGCAGCAGCGGAGACGAGTGGTATTTTTCCTTTACGCCTGACATGGCTGTCACCAAGATAGGCACGGACTCGGACTTCTTCGGCGAAAATTCCCTCGTATACCGAATTTCCGAGGAAGATTATGATAATATTTTCTTTCCGCTCTATAATCTTGCTTATCATGCTTTCACGGGGACGATAATCCGTGTCGGCGTTGACGGTCTATGGTACGTAGCCGAACCCGACGAGGGGGAATTTCCGCAGGGCAGTACGTTTGTATACTCCGATGAAAAGCTGAATTTCGGTGACAGAGTTCGGGTGACGTTTCAGGGCGGAGTAATGGAGACCGCGCCTCAGCAAATACGTCAGGTGGAAATTTCTAAAATTGAGGACGGCAACAGTCACTACACAGGCTGGGAGACCGCTAAATGCGGCATCTATACCATTCCCGACATGAGCAATGCGGGCGGTCTTGAGCCCGATATGTTCAGATACCAGTGCATGGAGGAAGTGAACTTTGAAAGCGAAACCAAAGCGGGCAGGAAATTTACTCTTGTGGGCGTTCGTGTGTTTGCCGACACTGAGAAAAATCCCGACGCGGTTTATGCCTACGATCTGTGTATCGAGCTGGACTGCGATTGCGCGCGATCCTGCGTTTGCCGAATCCGTGAGCAGCGGTCAGGCGCCTTGGGAGCTTGACCTGAACCGTCTGGACGAATATCTGACCGTGTACAATATGGGAGAGTATCCCCTTGCTGTTTTCACATACGGAAACGAGATGACCTTTTACACTTCCGCGCCCTCCGAGGACGGCATACACTCCGACGGCGATATCGCGTTCTTTGACAATCCTCTGCCCGAAATAAGCGAGGACGCGGCGGCGATATCTATGAAATATTCGGGAATGGGTCTTGAAGCCGATCCCGAAAACCGCACCATAACCGATATCGGCGCAGGAATTTGCTATCACTTTGATTTCGAGAACCGCTATGTGTCTGCGGAGGTTCCGGAGGACTTGCCTTAAAAGCCGTCCGCAAATATTTGCAATACAAAAAACCGTCCGAAAAGGCTGAGCCTTTACCCTTGCCGCCATACTTTGACGGTAAGGGTAATTCTCTGCCGAGACAAAAGATACTTATGTATCCTCGTCTGAATCGGACGGTTTCTTAGTTTACTGTTTAAGATCAGCCCTCGGCAACCTTAGCCTGAAGCTCATCGTTTACTTCGCCTACCAGCATGATGATGGTGTCGGCGATGGACTCTCTTGTAGTAGCCCAGTCTGTGCCGTGGAATGCAGCTCTTGTACCTACATCTGAGCCGCCGTCGGTTGTGTAGGAAGCGATATCGGTAGAGCATCCGGGAGCAAGGTCAACAACAGGGTTTTCCTTAGCAAGACCGTTGATCTCTTCAAGTCTGTTAACAAGATCCTCAGACCACTGTGCGTCTTCCATTCTCTTCTGACGGAAGATCTCTCTTGCAGCGTCGTCGCTTCCGGCAAGGATAGTACACTCAGCAAAACGTGCAACACCCTCGGGGTTGGAAGCACCCTTACAGAGAACATAACCCTCCAGAGCTGCGGGCTGATAAGCCTTATCGGAATCCGCAGGATTAGGTATAGGAGCAATTCCAAGATTCTCGGGCGGGATCTGGTGAGTCCATGTAGCCGGGTCGCCCTCAGCCTCCCATGAACCGCCGATCCAGAACAGCTGTCTGCCCTCGCCCATCATTGCAGGCTGGATAGACCAGTTGAACTGCTCAAGAGGCAGAACAAGTCCGTTGTTGTAGAGATCGTACTGGAAGTTCATAGCCTTTTCCATAGTTGCATCGTTCAGGTTGCAGACAAGCTGACCGTCAATTGCCTGAACTGTGGGAACGCCTGCCGAATAAAGCAGAGCTGCTTCGTTGTACCAGTTATCGAGACCCCACTGGTCGTTCTCTTCGTCAACGAAGTCCTGGAGCATCTTCTTGAAGCTGTCCCAGTTCCACTCGCCGGACTTGTACATATCCCAGGGATCGTCAAAACCGTTTGCTTCGAGAGTAGCAGTATTATAGTATACGAAATACTGTGCGATAGTGTTGGTAACAAACATGAAGTGCTTGTCGCCGAACTTGTAGGTGTCCATAGCTGTTTTGGTGTTCTGCCAGATAGCGTCGTTGATGTCGATGTACTGGTCTACGGACTGGAACATTCCGCTTACGATACCCTTAGGCAGGTTGCCCGTATCGGAAGCGTAGAAGTCGATGCCCTCGCCGCCGAGAACGTATGTAGAAAGATCGTTGTAGCGGTTTTCCCATGTGGTCTGATACCACTTGATGGAGCCGCCGTACTTTCTCTCGAACAGTTCAAGCTCAACCTTTTTGGACGCGCCGTTTCCGCTGGGGTTGATGTCATAGTGAGCAAACCATTTGATCTCCTTGTTTGCAAGCTCTACGTCCTGAAGCTGTGACATAGCGTTGCTGAGAGCGTCAGCCTGTTCATCGCTGAGTTCGTTTTCATTCTTGGCTACTGTAATTGCGGTAGTAGTTTCGGCAGTGGTAGTAACAGTAGCTTCTTCTCCGCCGTTACCGCCGTTGTTGCTTGCAGAACCACCCTCGTCACTTGAGCAGGCAGCCATTGCGCCTGTCATGGAAAGAGCGAGAAGTCCCGCCAGTATTTTCTTTGCATTCTTCATAAATAACCTCCTCCTGAAGCCCGCATCGCATAGAACGCGGCTTCAACTGTAATAATTATACCAGAAAAAACGAAATTTTTCAAGAGACATTTTACAGATATACTTCCGTGTATCTTGTGCATTTTAGCCAAAAAAAGTTTACGAAAACCTTTAAGTCACCTAACATTCTGAATAAGTTTCTCCTAAACGGTAATTGCCTTCCGTTATTTGGAAGGCAATTGTAATAAAATGTAAAATCACTGCTTTACAAAATGAACGACCTTGGAAGTGAAATCGCCGTCCAGCTTTACGAAAACTCCCGCGTTCATAAGCGCGCAGCCTGTAAGAACCTCTCCCGTCTCCATATTTTTATAGAGCGACTTCGGGTCGAGACCTTTCAGCTTGATACGTCTGTTGCGGTAGTTGGGTCTGCCCAAAACCTGAACGAACGTGAACACCGCTTCGGACTTGTCCTTTGCAACGAATATCCATGCGTCCCATGTGTTGTCATCAAAAACGTTTCCTATGCGGTACTGGTCGCCCGTGCGGATAATGGGATTGTACTTGTTGAACTGCTCTATCTGGGCGGGAATAGCGTCCCTGTCCTCCTGCGGAATCCTTGTAACGTCAAGCTCGTAGCCGAAAGTACCCACCATTGCAACGTTTCCTCTTGTTGAGAAAGGTGTGGAACGTCCCACCGTGTGGTTGGGACAGTCGGAAACGTGTGCCCCCATTGCGGAAGCAGGATAGCATATGGACGTGCCGTGCTGTATCTTCAAACGCTCGATAGCGTCCGTATCGTCGCTGCACCAGATCTGCGGCGAATAGTAAAGCATACCCGCGTCAAACCGCGCGCCGCCGCCCGAACAGTTCTCCAGAAGAATGTACGGATAATCGGTTGTAAGCCTGTTCATCAGGTCGTAAACGCCCAGGACGTACCTGTGCCACAATTCTCTCTGACGGTTTTTCGGCAGGGAGGTCGAACCTACCTCGGTAAGCTGACGGTTCATATCCCACTTGATGTACTCGATATTCGCGCTGTCAAGGACGGCTTTCATCATGCCGTAAACATAGTCGCGGACTTCCTTGTTTGAGTAGTCAAGAACGTACTGCTCGCGGGACATTGTAAGCTCACGTCCGCGAACCTGTATAGCCCATTCGGGGTGCTTCTTATAGAGTTCGCTGTCAGGTGATATCATCTCGGGCTCGAACCAGATACCGAACTTCATACCAAGCTTGTTGACCTCGTCAACAAGGTACTTCAAGCCGCCGTTAAGCTTCTTTTCATAGACGAACCAGTCGCCGAGAGAGCTGTTGTCCGAGTCTCTGTGACCGAACCAGCCGTCGTCCATAACAAGCATTTCAATGCCGAGCTTGGAGGCTTCCTTTGCAATGCCGATAAGCTTGTCGGTATCGAAGTTAAAGTAGGTAGCCTCCCAGTTGTTGATAAGTATAGGACGGCGCTTGTCCTTGTACTCGCCGCGGATAAGGTGCTGACGGTACAGGTCGTGGAATGTGCGGGACATTTTTCCAATACCCTCGTCCGAATAAACCATTACAACTTCGGGAGCGACAAATTCCTCACCCGCTTCAAGCAGCCAGTTGAAGTCAAAGTGGTTGATACCCATTACCGCGCGGGTGTACTTGTGCTGTGTAACCTCCGCCTGAGCGAAAAAATTTCCGCTGTAAACAAAGTTGAAGCCGTAAGCCTCGCCGAAGTCCTCGTCTGCATTGTGGGAAACAAGAGCCATAAACGGATTGTTCTGATGTGAGGACTCGCCCTTTACCGAGTCGATACCCTGCTTGCCGTGGTGAAGCTTTGAACGCTCGATAACACGCTCTCTCGCCCAGCTTCCGTTGAGGGTGATAAGGTCGTAGCCGTCGTTGTCGAAGTCCACGCACATGGACAGAACGCGCTTAACGTTAAGGGGAGCTTTTCCCGTATTTTTCAGACGGACGCTTCGGGTGATAACGTCCAAGTCGTTGAACACCGTGTACACCAGTACCGCTTCAAGACCCGTGTGCTTGTCTATGCAGGTAATTTCAAGAGTTTCAGCCTCGTTTTCGTTTGCAAAGGTAGCGGGAAGTCCCTCCAAAGCGGGCTTGCCCTTATAGACCTTGTGGGACTGATACCGCAGGTCTGTGGTGGTCATGCCCTCGTCGTCCATTACCATAAGGCATGGCTCGCGGTAATCGCCTGTACCATGGCAGGGATACTCGAAAGCGGCTGAGTCCATGAACGTACCCTTGTCCCGCATATTGGTTTTGGGAACCCAAGGGTTTTCCTCCAGACGGAGCAGATATGTAAGGTCGTCGCCGCAAATCTTCTTTCCGTAATAGCCGTGGACAAGATAGCCGTCGTCGATAACGCCGAAAACATAGCTTGTGTTCAAAGCGTCAAGCTGAAACATTTTAACGTCAACGTCAAATGGGGTGTCGCCATTCCATGACTTCTTCATGTACTTTTTG
>JAIEDQ010000207.1 GCA_029067895.1 Oscillospiraceae bacterium
GGCCCCCGTCATTAACCCGAATATGCCCGCATATACATAAGTAGAAATACTGTGTATTGGAGTGAGCATATTGAAGGTAAAAGCAGGTCAGGATATCGAGGAACGCGCCGTTATTCTCGGTCGCTACATACTCGAACACAAAGCTACTGTTCGTGCCGCTGCTAAACAGTTCGGAATTTCTAAATCTACTGTACATACAGAAGTAATAAATTAGAAAATATATTTTTTATTGTAAAATAGTACTTGATATTAATATAAAACAAAGCGGGATAGTCTTAGATTACCTTGACTATCCCGTTTTTGGTATATTATTATCTTAATTATTTTCCGAAATAAACATCGGGCAATATAACAGCGTATTCTTCGCCGTCATCTTTGTTTTTCCATGCAACAATAAAGCGTACAGCTCCGCCTGACGGCTTGTAGCCTTTCCGCTCTAAGTTTTGAACCGTTTCTTCGAAAAAGCTCTTTGAATATCTTATAACCTCCCGTATCCCGTTTTTAGTTTCAATCCCCATGCCTCTTTCGGTAGGGACAAGCTTTAATCCGCTCATAAGCTTTAAAATAAACTCTTTTTTTCCCTTGAAAAATCCAAGATTAACATCGCGGTGAGTAAGCTGTACGGTAATTTCATTCGGGACAGGATAAATATTTTCGTCAATGATTTTTTTGCAGTGCGGTATCTCAAAGCCGTCGAAAATGCCGTTATTGCAATGAATATACAGACCCGATCTTGCACGGGTGATACCAACGTAAAGCTTGCGGCGCTCCTCGTCGGTACCGGCGGAAACGTTGTTCAAAAGCATATACACGCTGTCAAATTCCCGCCCCTTGGTTTTATGGATTGTGGAAACAAGTACCGTCCCTTTTTCCGCATGGTAAAAATCCTCCAGCCTTGATTCGTGAATGAACACATCCAGATCGGTCTTGTACTTTCTTTGCACAGATTTTTCAAAATCGCTCAGCAGATCAAGACAAAGACCCAGACATTCGCTGCAGGAATATTTTTCCCGCAAAGCGTTTTTTGACATCTCCCAAAGACCGTCGTCAATTACGGGAGAGGAAATTCCCGATTCAATTTTCTTTATAAAATATCGTATTTCCGCAATGTTGTAAATATCAAAGCCGTTGTTGCTCTGGATAAGCTTTGCTTTCTGTCCCAGTTTCTGCAAAAGTCCCGTAACGCGCAGAGCCTCTTCGTTTGTAGACGTAAGCACGCACGCCGTTCCAGAACCGTCATATGAATCTATAACATGGTTTGCGACCGCTTCGTCAAGACTGTAGCTTCTGTGGCGTATAAACTGCAATTCGCCGTCTCTGTCATTTACGGCAATTATCGGCTCGATCTTCATTCTGTCCGTTATCGTTTCGGCAAAAACATTTGCGAGAGATACAATGCTTCTGCAGCTCCGGTAATTTTCCGTAAGCTCATATTTTGCCGCACCCTTTTCGGTTATGAACGAACGCATATATTTCGAATCCGAACCGCGGAAACCGTAAATATTCTGATCGTCATCTCCCACTGCAATTACCCGCATTTCCTCATTGCGCTCCATAAGCGCCTCAATAAGCGCGAATTCGCTGCCGTCCATGTCCTGCGCCTCGTCGATAACAATTACCGTTTTGGTTATTTTCCCAAGCTCGACCTCGCCGTCCCGTATCATCTGAGCCGCGTCGCTGACAACGTTTTTGGAATTTTCAATACTGCCTATCTTTCCGAGCAGATCGAAGCAGTAGGAATGAAACGTTTTTATTTCCACAAATGCCGCCGCGTTTCCGATAAGCTCATAAAGGCGGTTTTTGAACTCCGTTGCCGCAGCGCGGGAGAAAGTCACCATTAAAAGCTGCTCGTGCTTCACGTCTTCCAGAAGCAGCAGAGAAGCCAGCTTATGCACAAGCACCCGCGTTTTCCCGCTTCCCGGACCCGCCGTAACAACAATATATTGAGACGAATTGTCGCTGACGATCTCCAGCTGCTTTTTTGAAAGCATATTAAAAAGAGCGTCAAATTTTTTCGGGGTAATATTCCGTTCAATTTCGCGGGAACGTTCCCCCGCAAAATATTTACCGATAAACTGTTTGTGGTCGATCTGAAAATAATCGTTCACGAACTGAAGCGCGCTGTCATAGTCCTTCACCATCATGTGCGCGTATTCGCCCACAATATGTATCTGACGTATCTTCTGAGTGTAAAATTCCTCAAGCTGACGGTAGTCGTCCTTTTTGTATTTGATCTTATTGTCAAGCTCCAGACGGGTGATCTCCATGCCGTTGTACAGCACCAGAAAACCACCCTCCAGTCTCATTGAATCAATTTTTGCAAGATACAGCAGTGCGTTCTCAATATCATCATTATTTACCGAAGCAATGCGGCTGCTCTCATAAGCGGTTTTCAGTTCAAGAATTGAAAACAGCACAAGTATTTCTTCATTATCGGACTTGTTTTCAAGGCTTCTGTCATAAAGATAGCTTACAATAAATTTTGATATATCAACGCATTTATTTCGCTCAGACTTTATTTTTTCCAAATCGGTTTTCGGCGTGATATTTATTCTGTTCGCCATTGCGTCAACGGATCTTTCAATGTACCCCTTTATAGTCCAGTAATAAAAAATCGTCTTTATCCCGTTCACCGTGGAGGACTTTATGCCGCTGTTCAAAGCCTTTTCGTTAAGCTCCTTCAAAAGAATGCTCTGCTCCCCGTTCTCAAGATCATCAAGCAAGAATTTTTCAAGAACCGTAAATTTATTAAGCACGGCAAGGGATTTATTTTTCGTATCATTTCTGCGGATATAGGCGGTGAGATCCTTGCTGTCGTCAAGAATTCCGTCTTCGCGCATAATGTTTATGCAGCGTATCACGTCGGTTTTATCAATACCGAGTCTGTCGGAAATATAATCTACTCTCGACTCCGCGTCGTCGTTTCTCGCCTGAGCAATGCTCCTGCTTGAAATAAGCTGATTTATAATTCTTTTGGCGTAAATTTTATCGTTTTCATTTAATTTGAACGAGCTGTCTATTATTTCGCCCGCGTCCGTCATATTCGGAACTCTTATACTGTTTGCGTATACATGCGGTACATTCTTTCCCCGCTTAATATAGCCTGCGTTTTCAAGGGCAAGTACGGCAGTTTTTACCCGCGTTTCAATGTCAGAAACATTATCGTCCCAGCCTGCCCGACGGGCAATTTCCAATGCTGAGTGCCGCATTACGGGACGTTCCTTTGTAAAAGCCTTAATAGCTTTCCAGACCTGCTGGATCTCGCTCATACTGAGCTTTGTCTGGTTGAGAAGAATAAAGTGCTTGTCAAGGTCGCCGTCGTTGAAAAGTACATAACATTCCGCTTGAAGCGACTGATCCCGACCCGCACGTCCCGCCTCCTGAACGTAATTTTCGAGAGAATCGGAAATATCATAATGAATGACAAGTCCCACGTTTGACTTGTCAACTCCCATGCCGAAAGCAGAGGTCGCCACAATTATCTGCGCCTCGTCCCGAATGAACGCCTCCTGATTTTTCTGCTTTTCCGCAGAGTCCATTTTGCCGTTGAAAGGAAACGCCTTAAAACCATCACTGCAAAGCTTTGCCGCAATTTCCTTTGTGCGTTTGGTACGCGAGACATACACGATCGTCGGGCAATTTTTCTGCTCGATAAGATCGCGCATTGCAGTATATTTTTCCTCTTCGGACTCCTTGAAAATAACCTCGTACCGCAGATTTGTACGGGCTGCATTTGTTGTATACAATTTAAGGTCAAGAGCAAGCTTTCGTTTGAAATAATCCTTTATATCGGCAATGACCTTTTGCTTTGCCGTCGCCGTAAAGCAGGACACTGGAATTTGATGCCGCAGCTGTTTTTTCTCCTGCAATTCGCGTATAAAGTCGCCGATATAGAGATAATCCACGCGGAAATCCTGTCCCCATGAGGAAAAGCAATGTGCCTCGTCGATAACAAATCTTGCAATATTTCTTGACAGAAAAAGACGCTCAATCGTCCGTGAGCGCAGAGATTCCGGAGATATGTACAGAAGCGAAGCAATACCGCTTTCTACCCGTTCGATAGCCTCCGCTCTTTCTATGGGACTGAGAAGTCCGTTAATGGTAACAGCGTCGGCGATACCCTTTTTTTCGAGGTTATCCACCTGATCCTTCATAAGTGACTGGAGCGGAGATATTACCACCGTAAGCCCCCGTGAGGCCTCTCCCGCAATTAGCGCAGGAAGCTGAAAGGTTATTGATTTTCCGCCGCCCGTCGGAAATACCGCAAGCAGAGATTCGTTTGCCACAGCTGCTTTGACGGCTTTTTCCTGCAAAGGCTCGCCGTCGTATTCACGAAAATTTTCATATCCGAAAATACTTTTAAGACACCTGTGTACGTCCAGTTCTTTATCGCAGTACCCGCAGCCGTTTTCGCATGGTGTGCTTCTTAAAGTACGCATAACATTTTCAAAATCGTGT
>JAIEDQ010000208.1 GCA_029067895.1 Oscillospiraceae bacterium
TCGGTGGTCAAGCAGGTAAGGGAAAAGCTTGAAGCCAAGTCGGGGATAAAGCTGTCAAAGGTCGGTATCGCTGCGGCGGGACGAGCCTTAAAAACCCACAGAACAGAGCTTTCGTTTGATATAACCGAGAAGGAAAGCATTTCGGAGGACGACGTTAAAACCTTTGAGCTTGAAACGACGCTTAAAGCTCAGGACGAGCTTGACGCCGAGATAGCAGATACAAAAGTATCCTTTTACTGCGTTGGTCACACGGTGGTGCAGTATTTGCTTGACGACTATAAGATCGCTTCTCTTGTGGGACATAAGGGCAAAAAGGTCTCCGTGGAGCTTATCGCGGCGTTCCTGCCAAGTCCTGTTGTGGAAAGCCTTTACGCGGTAACTGACATGAACGGTCTCGAAGTATCAAGCCTTACGCTGGAGCCTATCGCTGCCATGAATATAGTTATCCCTCCCGAAATACGTCTTATCAATGTCGCGCTGGTAGACATAGGCGCGGGTACGTCCGATATCGCCATTGCCCGCAACGGAAGCATTGTGGCGTATGCAATGTCCACAACGGCGGGAGACGAGATCACTGAGGAGATAATCAAAAAATATCTTGTTGACTTCTCCACTGCCGAGGAAATGAAGCTCAGCAGCTATCTGGAAAAAATCGACTATACCGATATTCTCGGTTACAAGCACACAATTAACAGGGAAGAGTTCTTTTCAAGCCTGTTCCCCGTGGTGGACGCGCTTGCCGACGACATTGTAAAGAATATCGTCAGCGCGAACGGACAAGCTCCAGCGGCGGTATTTCTTGTTGGCGGAGGAAGTCTTATTCCCGATCTGTCGAAATTCATTGCCGAGAAGCTTGATATTCCCGAAAACCGCGTTGCCGTCGGCAAAAACGAGGTAATGAAAAACGTTTACTTTGGCAACAGCCAGATAAGCGGTCCCGAATACGTTACTCCGATAGGAATAGGCGTTACTGCCACCTATAACAGCGGCTACGATTTTTCCGTGGTAACGCTCAACGACAAGAAAATGCGTGTTTTCGACACAAGAGCGGTGCGCGTGATAGATCTGCTTACGTCGGCGGGTTACAGGTCTAACCAGATAATCGGACGTTCGGGAAGAAACCTGAACTTTACCCTCAACGGCGAAAAGCAGATACTGAAAGGCGGACACGCAACTGTTGCGGAAATCACGCTTAACGGTGAAGCTGTTTCTTTGGAAACTATTGTAAATCAGGGAGACAAGCTTGTGTTCAAGCCTGCTGAAAACGGTACTAACGCAGAAGTGAAAATTACCGATATTGCGGGAGACGTTTCTCCTCACAAGGTTTTTGTGGACGGTACGGAATACTCTTTCGGCGTGGTCGCACGCGTAAACGACAAGCAGGTGTCGGGAGATTACCGTATACAGAATCTTGACGACGTTACTGTTTATGAGGTGGAAACGCTGGGAGACCTTATGCAGACCCTGCCCTTTGACACGTCTACGCTGAATTTCTATAAGTCGGGCAAGCTGCTTACCGTGGATTATTATTTGAACGACGGTGACGATATAATTACCTCTGATAAGGTTCTTGACAAGGATTCCAGAGCGGGTCGTCTTGCAAAGGCTATTGCGGAGGGACTGTCCGATAAGCCTGCCGAAACGGACACGGAGGAAAAGGATACTGCTCCTGAAGCTGCGGCTTCCGCTGCGCCTGCTCCCGAAGCAATTGCTCAGACGCAGGCACCGCAGGAACTTCTGAAACCTCAGGAGCCGCAGGTCATTGCAGAACCTGCTCCGCAGATAGCTGCCGAGTCTGCGCCGATACCTCAGCCTCAGCCCGCAGCGGAAGTTCCCGCTGCCGTATCGGAAATAACTGCCGCCGCGGAAGCCTCTACAGAGGAAAATGAGGAAGTCCCTGTAATTGAGGATTTCAGCGTTGTGCTGAACGGAAAGACCATTACGCTCGAACCGCGTCCCGCAAATATGCCTCACGAGTTTATAGAGCTGATGGCTCTGGCGGATATTGATCTGGATAATCCTCCTCCCGACGGAAATATGATACTTACGCTTAACGGCAAGGACGTAAGCTTTATGGACGTGATCAATAACGGTGACGTTGCGGTTATAAGATGGGCTAACCAATAAGTGTAAAGGTTTGTGCTTTTACACAAATGTTACAATGCATAAAAGGACGGTTTTCCGTCCTTTTATTTTGCAGAAATTTTCATCTTTTTTTCACAAAAAAATACGGAAAAGCTATACACAAACGGCAGAAAATATGTTATAATTAATAAGATTTACTATATTTGAGAGGAATGTTCCGATGAGTTACGTTGAATTTAAGGACGTCTATAAGCGATACAGAATGGGTGAGGTGACTATCTCCGCTTCGGACGGTATCAATTTTGAAATAGAAAAGGGCGAATTTGCGGTTATCGTTGGAGCTTCTGGCGCGGGCAAGACAACGGTGCTGAATATGCTGGGAGGCATGGATACCTGCGACGAGGGAAATATTTTTGTGGACGGCAAGGATATTGCAAAATTTTCCAAGAAAGAAATTACCGCATACCGCAGACGTGACATCGGATTTGTATTCCAATTCTACAATCTTGTGCAGAACCTTACAGCAAAGGAAAATGTGGAGCTTGCCACCGAGATATGCACAGACGCGATCGACGCTGAGGAAGTCCTGAAG
>JAIEDQ010000209.1 GCA_029067895.1 Oscillospiraceae bacterium
CACAGCTGCTGACGGCTACGGCAAGATCGACTACTCTACTTCTAAGAGAAACGCAACCGAGCTCGGCTCTATCGGCGGTATGGTTACGCTCGCTACAAGAGATATGAAGGTTACAAAGGACGAAGTTGTTACATTTACAGCTGCTGTTGACTCTACCGGAAAGATTACTTGGACAGCAGGCGATGGCGCTGCGGGTACAGTAGGAAAGAATAGCAAGAACGGTGGCTTCACATATGCAGGTATTGCTGTAAACGTTGATACATCCAAGGTTGTTGCAGGCGATACAATTACACTTGACCTTAAGGCTCAGACAAAGGCTAAGGCTCAGACAGCCGAAGTTACAGGTTACAACGAGGAAGTTACCGACGGCGTTATTTCCGACAAGGCTGCTGAGGTATCAATCTCATTGACTGACGGCGACATTGTTAACGAATCTCTTGCAAAGGCAGTTAACGCTTTGAACGGTCTTACTATTAAGACCACAGTTAACGGCGGAGCGACTGCTGCTACAACTGATGACGGCAAAACTTCAACCGTAAACGGCATTAATCTGAATGAGATCGCTGACGACAACACAGCTGACCTTATGGCTCTTGATGACGGCACCAAGCTTGTTATTGACAATACGGGTACAATCAGCCACGTTTCCAAGAACGGAACAGTTACAGAGGTTGCTACAATAGATGGTTGGGCAGGTACTGATGATGGTTCTGCTGCAGGAACTATCACCACTAAGGTAGGCATTACTACTGCTAAGTATGAGCCTGCAACTCAGGGTTCTGTTAAGATCGTTGAGCCTAAGGACGTTTCCGTATCCAACAGCAATCAGGCTGCTACATCCAAGCTGACATACCAGAGCAGCGTTACACTTCAGGTTGGCGCTCGTACAAAGGACAGCGTAAACTTCACATTCAGCTATCAGTCCAACGCTATCGGCGACCTTAAGGCTGACCTCAACTGCACAGCTAAGGGTCTCGGTACCGACAAGCTGAACCTGAACACTCAGGAGAATGCTAACTACGCTATCGACAGAATCGACGAAGCTCTTAATAAGGTATCCCTCGTTCGTGGTACTTTCGGTGCTATCCAGAACAGACTGGAACACAAGATCGATAACCTGAACGTTTCCATCGAGAACCTGACAAGTGCAGAGTCCGCTATCCGCGACACAAACATGCCTCAGGAAATGATGAACTTCACAAAGCAGCAGATCCTTGCACAGGCTTCTCAGTCTATGCTTGCTCAGGCAAATCAGCTGCCTCAGGGCGTTCTCTCGCTCCTCCAGTAAGTTCTCTAAAGGCAAATATCCTGCTCATACGATTAATAAAAACCTCCCCGTTCGGGGAGGTTTTTTTATTATATATTATAATAGTATTGACAAAAGCGGTTTTTTCTGGTATAATGTAAGTACTTTATCACTTTAAAGTTAATCCGATTTTATGTATTAAAGCAAAGGTGGTTATTTTATGATCTACGCAATACTCATACTGTATCTGGCAGTCATGCTCGGAATAGGCATTTACTGCCGGAAGAAAACCTCGTCGGTGTCCGACTTCGTCCTGGGCGGAAGAAGTCTGGGCGGCTGGTTCACGGCGTTCGCTTACGGTACGTCCTATTTCTCCGCGGTAGTTTTCATCGGCTACGCGGGACAGTTCGGCTGGAGCTACGGCGTGTCCGCGGCATGGGTCGGTATCGGAAACGCTGTTATCGGTTCAATGCTGGCATGGATGATACTGGGAAAACGTACCAGAATTATCACCAAGCACCTCAACGCGTCCACAATGCCCGAATATTTTGAGAAAAGATTTTCCTCAAAGGGTCTGAAGATCGTTTCGGCGGTCATTGTTTTCCTGTTCCTTATTCCCTATACGGCTTCGGTCTATAACGGACTTTCCCGTCTGTTCGGAATGGCGTTCAACATTCCCTATTCCGCGTGTCTTATCGGTATGGCGGTGCTTACGGCAGCATACGTTATTCTCGGCGGCTACAAGGCTACAGCGATAAACGACTTTGTTCAGGGCATAATAATGCTCATAGGAATTGCCGCAGTTGTTATCTGCGTCATCAACGGAAAGGGCGGCTGGAGTACGGCTCTTGCTTCTCTGGGTGAGATAACCGATAACGGCGTACCTGCAAATACTCTGAACAGTCTGTTCGGTCCCGACCCGATAAATCTTATCGGCGTAGTTATCCTTACCTCTCTCGGAACATGGGGACTTCCGCAGATGGT
>JAIEDQ010000021.1 GCA_029067895.1 Oscillospiraceae bacterium
GCTTTACCATAACACCGATGCTTCCTCCACCGTGAACGTAAGGAACGAGAACGCCCTCCATTCTTACAAAACGGCGGATAACCATATTCTCTCTGATCTTGATGAACAGATCCTGGAGAGTTTCCTCTACGCTCTTGTCGCCGCCGCTGATAGTAGCAGCCTTGAGAGCGTCAAGATCAGCGGGATTCTTTTCAATTACTGTCTTGGCAACAGCCGCAACGAAAGCCTTGAACTCATCGTTGTTTGCAGCGAAGTCTGTCTCGATGTTTACCTCGACAACTGCGCCCACGTTACCCTCAACAACGGAAGTAACGATACCCTCGGCAGCAACTCTGCCGCTCTTCTTAGCCTGTGTTGCAAGACCCTTTTCACGCAGTATAACTATAGCTTTCTCGGTGTCGCCGTCAGCTTCCTCGAGAGCCTTTTTACAGTCCATCATGCCAACGCCTGTGGACTTCATCAAGTCTTTAATTTCCTGTGGTGAAACCTTTGCCATTTTTATTCCTCCTAAAAAATCTAACTCAATAATGGGCAGACATTGTGTGCCTGCCCGATTGATTTGCCTGTTTTACCCGCGTACCCTCTGATTACTCAGCAGCAGCGGTCTCCTCAGCAGCGTCCTCGCCCTCTGCGGCAGCGGCCGCTTCCTCAGCTTCGCCCTGTCTGCCCTCGATAACAGCGTCAGCCATTGCGCCTGCGATAAGCTTTACAGCGCGGATAGCGTCGTCGTTTCCGGGGATAACGTAGTCAACGTCGTCGGGGTCGCAGTTTGTATCAACGATCGCAACAATGGGAATACCAAGCTTCTTAGCCTCCGCAACAGCGATCTTCTCCTTGCGGGGGTCAACGATAAAGAGCGCTCCGGGGAGCTTCTTCATGGTCTTGATACCGCCCAGATATTTTTCGAGCTTTTCAATTTCAAGCTGGAGCTTAACAACTTCCTTCTTGGGAAGCAGGTTGAATGTGCCGTCCTCCTCCATCTGGTGGAGCTGCTCCAGTCTCTTGATTCTTCTCTGGATAGTCTTGAAGTTGGTCATCATACCGCCGAGCCATCTTGCGTTTACATAGTGAACGCCTGCACGTACGGCTTCTTCCTTAACGGAATCGCCAGCCTGCTTCTTTGTACCCACGAAAAGAACAGTGTCGCCGTTCTCAGCAACGGACTTAACAAAGCTGTAAGCCTCGTCAAGCTTCTTAACGGTTTTCTGAAGGTCGATGATGTAAATGCCGTTTCTTTCTGTGAAGATGTACGGAGCCATCTTCGGGTTCCATCTTCTTGTCTGGTGACCGAAATGTACACCTGCTTCAAGAAGCTGTTTCATTGATACTACGCCCATTTGTAGTTCCTCCTATAAATTGGTTTTTTACCTCCGCGTGGCTTGGCTTGACAGCAGCTTATTTTCGGGTAAGCACCCGCCGTCAAAAGCGCACGCGTGCGAATTTCGCCATGCGAATTGCTTTAATATTATACCATATCTGCCAAATAATTGCAAGGAAAACTTATTGTGCTATTTTAACAAACTTTTCGTCTGGATTTGCCGTCTTTTTGCCAATTGTGACTCATCGGCGGATATCAGCACCGTATCCACGCCGATTATCTCGATGTCATCGCAGGTAATGATAACGTCGTCCTCTCTGCCAAGAAGCCCGAAAAAACGCGACCTGCCGTAAACTATAAAGGATTTTACCTCCGATGTCTCGGTGTCGAACTCCAGATCGTCGATATAGCCGAGCCTTGCGCCGTTTTTTATGTTTATTATCTCCTTGTTTCTAAGAGCCGTCAGAGTACATTTCATAGACAATCACCTCAGTTATTTTTATGAGATTGTCTGCTTGTACTATTCGCGCGCTTTGTTACAGCTTGCTTATATCAATTTCTGTTCTTTCTTCAATTATTTTAATTTCAGGGTCATTAGTTGGAATATATTTATCAAATATAATAGAAAATTTATCCCTCATAAATTCCGAAAATCCCCAAGAGCGGAGTTGTTTATTAGTCTCGTCACCAGGATTATTGCTGCATTCGTTTTCAATCCTAATAAATTCATCGTCTAAGCTCATAATTGCGAATCTCATACCTTTATAAATTGCACGGGTTTCTATTTTATACGCTTCTGTTATCTCACTTTTAGGGACTATTTTCTGACAATAAAATCCATACTTTTTTATAAAATCCTCATTTAAATCACATACAAATCCATTATTTAAATCATTTCTGTCATATGAAGTTATTAAAACCATATCACCAATAACTTTATTAAACCTGTATTCAATAGAATTATATATGCAATATTCACCTTGTTTAATCATTTTATATCCCCCAATAAAAACTTCCCTGCCCGCTATTTATACATAGAAACGTGCTCAAAACCGTCCAGAAGCTTGTCAAGATTTTTGAACGCGCAGATAGTTCCTCTCGCCACGCAGGACAAAGGGTCGTCCGCAACACTGCACTTAACGCCCAGCTCCGAGGACATAAGCCTGTCCAGACCGTACAGCATAGCCCCGCCGCCGGTAAGGTACAAACCGTTGCGGTAAATGTCGCCCGCAAGCTCGGGAGGGGTTTTCTCCATAACGTCCTTGACCGCCGCGATCATCTCCCTTACGCTGTCGATTATCGCCTCGTAGATGTCGTAATCCGTGACCTCTATCTTTTCGGGAAGTCCCCTTACAAGGTGTCTGCCCTTGACTAATATTTTTCTGCTGCCGTCGGGAGAATATACATTTGCCGCCGCCATTTTGGCATTTTCAGCAGTCTTTTCGCCTATAAGTATCCTGTAGCGGCTGCTGACGTACTTCACTATCGCCTTGTCGAGCCTGTTGCCCGCGATCTTCACCGAGGACTTAGCCACCACGCCGTTCATGGATACCACGGCAATGTCGGTAGTACCGCCGCCGATGTCCACAACCATATTTCCGTCCGCGTCGGAAATATCCACTCCCGCGCCCATGATTGCCGCAACAGGCTCCTCGATAAGGTACACCTGTCTTGCGCCCGCGATTTTGGCGGCTTCGATAACAGCACGGCTCTCCACGTCGGTAATGGACGAGGGTATGCACATTATGATATTGGGCATGAAAAGCTGCTTGCCCGTGACCTTTTCAATAAACGACTCAATCATTTTTTCCGTCATCTTGTGGTCGGAAATAACGCCGTCGCTGAGGGGTCTTACCACCGAGATATAGTCGGGGACCCTGCCTATCATTCTGTGAGCCTCGTCCCCCACGGCGATGACCTCGTCAAGCTTTTTGTTGAACGCCACCACCGACGGTTCGTTCAGAACTACGCCCTTGTTTCCTACAGCTATCATTACGTTTGCCGTACCCAAATCAATTCCGATGTCCATAATCAAATCCTGCCCCTGCCGTCACGCGGGAGCATTACTCCTTTCGCTTGTGTTTTTGTCCGAAGAATTGTGTCCCTTTAGTCTTGTCACCGCGCAGACCGCGGCAATAACGCTTTCCGCACCCGCGTCTTTAAGAATTTCCGCGCATCTGTTCAGCGTAGAGCCTGTGGTCATAACATCGTCGCACAGCAGTATCCTTTTCCCCGACAGGTTTTCACTGCCGCCGTAAAACAAGTCTTTGACCCGTTCCCTGCGCTCCTTTTCCGTGTGGAGATGCTGTTCGTCCTTTGTGTCATGCTTGAACAGTATGTCCCGTCTCATCGGTATCCCCAAAGCCTTGCTCAGACTTTTCCCGAACAGCTCCGCCTGATTGTGACCTCTCGCTATCCGCTTTCTCCTGCCCATGGGGACGGGCACGATAAAGTCGGGGAGCGGCGTTTTCTCCGCTATCAGGCGCTCCGCGATGTCAGCCGCGGAAAGTTCGGCAAGACCTCCCTCTCCCTCATGCTTGAAGCGGTAGACCGCGCTTTTTACGGGCGGCTCGTCAAAGAAGTAAGAGCCGTACACCATGTCAAATGCATAGCTTTCCTTATCACAGCGGCATTTGTCCTGCCCGCATTTTCTGCATATAACGTCATTCGCGGAAGCAAGAGTACCGCGGCACATATCGCAGCAAAGCTCGTTCCACATGATAAATTCCCCGCAGAACGGACACCTTGACGGAAACAGGATATCCAGCGCAAAAAGTCTGATATCGTCAAATTTAATCCGAGCCATTGCCAAGCTCCTTTTCAAGCATATGCTTCAGGCAGGAATACCTGAGCGTTCTGCGGTTGTTGTTTACCATTGATTCCACTACCCGCCGCGACCCCACGATTATCAGAAGCTTTTTCGCTCTCGTGACCGCGGTATAGAGCAGATTGCGGTAATAAAGCTTCTCGAAGCCGCCCAGCAGCGGGATTATCACCGCGTTGAACTCGCTGCCCTGACTTTTGTGTACCGATATCGCATATGCAAGCTCAAGCTGGTCGAGCATTTCATATGTATACTCGGCGACGCGTCCGTCAAAATCAATGTAGATCTTGCTCTCGGCTTTAACCGTCCTTAGAATTATTCCAATATCGCCGTTAAAAATACCCGTACCCTTTTCCATTCCCTTTGTCCACTCTATGTCGTAGTTGTTCTTGACCTGCATTACCTTGTCATCGGGACGGAAATTGTACATAATACCCTTTATTTCGGGCTTGTCCTTTTTGGGAGGATTAAGCGCAGTTTGCAGCACCTTGTTCATTTCGGTAACGCCCAGCGCGCCTTTTCTGGACGGACAGAGCACCTGTATGTCGTCCGCGGAGGAAAAACCGTACGCCGCAGGAAGCCGCTCAACGGCAAGCTCCACCACCGTATCGGACGCGGACTCGTAGTCCAGCCGCTGCATGAAAAAGAAATCGCTGTCAGCGCGGGACATATCGGGCTGCTCTCCGTTTACGATCTTGTGGGCGTTTGTGACGATACAGCTTTGCTGCGCCTGACGGAAAATCTCCGTAAGCTTTACCACAGGCAGCCTGCCGCAGTCGATCATGTCTTTAAGGATATTTCCCGCGCCCACCGAGGGGAGCTGATCGCTGTCCCCCACCATTATCAGACGGCAGGAAAGCTTCAAAGCCCGCAGCAGAGCCTCAAACAGCAATGTGTCCACCATGGACATCTCGTCCACTATCATAACGTCGCAGGCAATCGGATTGTTGTCGTCGTGCTTAAAGCGGGGCTTTCCTCCGTCGCCGAACACGACTTCAAGCATACGGTGTATTGTCTTGGCTTCGTACCCCGTCAGGTCGGAGATCCGCTTCGCCGCCTTTCCCGTGGGGGCGGCTATCATGACCTTTAGTCCACGCTGCTCGTACAGGGAAATTATGGCTTTCAGCGTGGTGGTCTTGCCAGTTCCGGGACCTCCCGTCAGTATCATAAAGCCTTGGGACAGCGCAAGCGAAATGGCATTCCGCTGCTGCTCCGCGTAAGTTATTACTTTAGTTTTTTCCTCAATATCTATCAGCTTTTTATAGTCGAGACCCGTATCTTTAAGGCAGTCGCTCATGACTGCAAGCCGTCCCGTGATGTACTGCTCCGCTCTAAAATAATCGCTCAGGTAGATAAAATCCCTGCCGTCCTTTTCGTACCGCACGAAATCGCCCTCGGTACAGCGGCTCTCAACGCATTTTTCAAACAGTTCGCCATCTATTTCAAGAAGCTTCAAAGCGGTGCTTCTCAGCCTGTCGGCGGGCAGACAGGTGTGTCCCGAAAAAGTATTGTTCACAAGAATATAGGTTATGCCCGCGGCTATACGCGCCTCGCTGTTCATGGGGTAACCTATCTTCTCCGCCATGCCCTCGGCTTTGTCAAATTCAAGCTCAATGCCGTTTCCGCAGAGTATATAGGGATTTTCCTTGATTATCTCCACCGCGTACTGTCCCCATTTTTTCCACGCCGCAACTGCCGCCGACGGAGGTATACTATATTGCGAAAGAAATATCATCAGCGCGCGCATACCGAATACCCGCTTGAAATCCATGGATATCTCCTCCGCCTTGGAGGGTGTGATACCCTTTACGCAGACGAGACGTTCGGGTTCGTTTTCAATAACGTCCAGAGCCTTGTCGCCGAACTCCTCGACGATACGTACCGCAAGAGTTTTTCCGATACCCTTTAACGCTCCCGACGAAAGATATTTCAGAATGGCGTTGGTTGTGGCGGGCATTTTTCTCTGGCAGTAGCTTGCCCTGAACTGCATACCGAATTTGGCGTGCTTGGTGTAGCCGCCCGAAACGATAAGCTCTTCGCCCTCTTCTATGTTGCCAAGCTCTCCGACCACGGTAACATAGTCGCCGTTCACGTCCAGATCGAGCACAACATAGCCGTTGGCAGGGTTGCTGAACAGCACCGTGTCCACCACGCCCTCAAGCTTTGTTAAGTTTTCGCTGTCCTCCACGCTGCCGCCCCCCGAAAGCAAAACTGCACAAACTGCATATATATTTTTTATTATAGCACATAGCGCGGGGAAAAGTCAATACATAAAAAAGAAGCCGACTGTAATACTATTTAACTCCCAATGTGTAGAAAAAAATTCTGCACAAAAACCATATACGCAAGTTTTTGTTTGAATTTTTGTACACATTTAGGTCATGAAATAGTATAAAGCCGGCTTCCGCACAAGGTTTTATCTGCCCCTGTGCTTTTCTTTTTTCTTTTGACGTTTCAAATCGAACCTGCGCTGCTTTTCCGCTTCCTTTTGTTCGCGGCTAAACTCCCTGCGCTCCGTCTTTAACTGCTCGTGCTGAAGCTTCAGAGCCTGCTGAGATTTTGTACCCGCAAAGGCTGTCGTAAACTTGCGAGCTTCTCTTTGCATACGCTTCGGATTTGACTTCGTCTCTTTAGCTTTGGCTTCGACGGCTGGACTGAAATCCAAGCGAAAATAACTGCTCAGAATAAATTCGTATACCTCGCCGTCTTTAGGCTCCGCGCCGAAAGTGACCTTGCACGCCGACATCTTCCCCTCGGAGTAAAGCTCAAACAAGCCTACCCAGAACGGGTCGTCGAAGTACACCCTCAGCGAACCGATGACCTTATCCATAGCTGCCCTCCTTAAAAAATAAGCAAAGAAGGGACGACCAAGGAGGAGGGTTACTGATACCGTAAAGGTACGTCCGGACTACCTACCGGAGCTGTGTTTTTATCTTTGCTGTACCTATGTACTGAAAATATTATAGCGCATGGCGGCGGGAAAGTCAATGCCTCAAACGCCTTCCGAAATCACATAAAGACCATACCCTCGCCCAGATCCGCGCTGCTTCGGGTAACAAAGCCGAATTTCTCGTAGAATTTTTCTTTCCCCTTTGACGCGCCCAGATACGCCCGCAGACCCGGACTTACAGCCTTATAGTCCGCAACGGCTTTCATAATATGATTCATAAGCTCCGTGCCGATCTTCCGTGACTGATATTCCGGCACGACCATAACGTCCTGAACGTACACAAACATAGCTCCGTCGCCGATAAGACGTCCGAAGCCGACTATCCTTTCCCCGTCGTAAGCGCACACCGCATACAGCGTGTTTTTCAGAGCAGTCTCGACCACAGCGCGGTCGTCCCTGCCCCAGCCAACACTTTCCGTAAGGTCGGAAAATTCCTGCGTCGTTGGTATTTTTTCACAGTATGTTATCATACTATCGCCTCACTTTCTCAGACGATTATAGCATACTTTCACTAATATTGCAAATTTTGCCCGATATCTCAGCCCTTCAGCCACCGTACCGCAAGCTGCGTCCGATGTTCAAGACCCGTTTTTTCCAGTACCGTACTGATATGATTTCTCACCGTGCCGTTGGAAATATAAAGCCTGTCCGCGATCTCCTGATTGGACAGCCCGTCGGCAATAAGCTTTACAATATCAATTTCGCGCGGAGACAGCATACTGAAAATTTCTCTGCCATCCGCATCGGGAGCAATATCAATCCTGCCGCGGATATAATCCATAATATCACGCTGAAAAACCGTACCGCCCGCGCTTACCGTCCTTACCGCGCCGATTATGCGCTCCGCGGGACTGTTTTTGAGAATGTACCCGCTTATGCCGCTTCTGAGCGCGCGCAGGATAAACTCCTCCTCGTCGAATGTGGTAAGCAGAAGCGGTACGCAAAGATTTTCGGCAAGCATTTTCTCGGCGGCAGTGATACCGTCGCAGACTGGCATTCGTATATCCATCAGTGCCACGTCGGGACGCGCTTCGCGGCACAGGTTCAGCGCCTCGTTTCCGTTGCAGGCTTCACCCGCCACCGACATATCCTGCTGTGAAGAAAGTATCAGCTTTAAACCCTCGCGGACGATAGCGTCGTCGTCCGCAATCAATACCTTTATCATTTAAGTCCCTCACAATCTGAAAATATTCAGTATTTCAAATCCGCTGCCGCTTTTGCGGAAAACGCAGCTTCCTCCGCAGTCTGCGGTACGTTCCTCTATGGCTTCCAGACCTATCCCTTTTTTGAATGCGGACGTGCTTTTCCCGTTGTCCGAAAACTCAGCCTTTATTATTTTGTTGTAAACGGATATCTTAAAGGAAAAGCTGTCCGCCTCCGAATGCTTTACGGTATTTGTCATAGCCTCGGTAAGGTTTTCCCTGAGGCATATCCATATCTGCGGAGAGATTTTTTCCGCGTCGCCGTCAACAGAAAAATCCGTTTTTATTTCATAGGTAACGGAAAATTTTTCGAGAGCCTCGTTTATCTCCGCCATGCCCGCAACGTGCCTTACGGGACGCTCCTCACGCAGAGCCTCCCGTATGCTGTCCACGCTTCCACGCAGATTTTCCACAGCCGTTTCAAGACATTTTTCAGCCTGTTCGGGATTTGTTTTTATGTTGAGCTTTGCGCCCTCCAGAAGTATTATGCTGCCCGAAATACCGTGTCCGAGCTTGTCGTGGATACGGGCGGAAAATCTTCCCCGTTCTTCGAGAGCGGCGGACTCGCGCAGGGTTTTCGAGTAGGCTTTAAGTCCCGCGACCTTAGCGTCCAGAGACGATATAGTCCTGCGCTGTTCTTCCGATATCTCCTTGAAATGTTCCAGCTTTTCCGTAATGTTCTTTCCCAATGTATCCATTGCCAGAACGATGCCCGCCGTAACGGCTGCATACAGGGACGGTTCAAAAATAAATGCGGAAAGCAATTCTGCCGATGCAAAAATACAATAAAAATATCCGCCCGCATCAAAAGTATCGATAAGCTCGAATATTATCGCCGCAAGCACGGGGAAATAGGCCTCCGCGCCGCAGAATATACAGCCGAAAATTCCCGCGGCGACCAGAAGCATACGGGGAGCTTTTTTGAGCCGTCCGCCGTTTTTGCAGCATATGGCGGCAATGAGAAAATCCGTCAGGAACAAACAGCAAAAGGCGAGCACGGCGACGATATTAAAACCGTCCGCCGAGTTCGCCGAAATTATTTTGAACGCCGTGACCGCCGCCAGAGCGGTCAGTTCAGAGATAAGATAAAGAGTGCTTTTATACATCTTCAGTTGCTTTTCCTTGTAAATATTATCGCGGAAATAAGGTATGCCAGAACCGCAAAAAGCGCAAGAATCAATATATTCGGAAGCGCGTTGAATTCGGGATCGTTCGGCATATTCCTTACCAGATCCATCAGCCAGTACTGAGGCAGGAACTTTGCAATATTTCCCACCGCGCCCAGACCGTCCGCAATGGGGAACCATGCTCCGCCAAGCATACAGCCGAGAGTTGTGTATCCTATATCAATGGCAAAAAGCGTTTGTCTGCCCCTTACAAGCAGCGCGAACATGATCGCCGTTCCTACCGAAAACAGCACGAAAAGCTCGTTGACAAGAATAACGGTTCCGAGCGGCAGACCTATATCGCCGCTTTTTGTACCGAAAGCGCAAAGCGTAACGATCAGATTCATTGCCGAGCAGCATATCACTCCGAAAAGACCTATGCCCACCACATATTCCAAAGGCTTTATTACCGAGCAGACCGTCCTGCTGTACACGCCGGTCAGCCTGTCGGACAAGATCATATTCGAAATAAAAAACAATACTCCCATCGTCAGCATCATCATAATGCCCTCGATAACCGAAAAGGCTTCATAATTTTTTACGTTCGCGTCGGATTCTGCGGTATACTCCACAGTCGATACACTGCCTGCGGATACGTCCGACGAAAGTATTTTCAAAAACGTATCCTCGTTTCCCTTTGCGGCTGAGGAAATAACCTCTGCGCTCCGCATATAGGAATCGGCGTATATCTCGATAAAGGCGGCGTTTTCGTAATCGTCGAGGGTCGTAATGGTAAGCGGCTTTAGCTCCCCTGCCGCCGCGCCGCTGTAAAATCCCTGCGGTACTTCTATTATAGCAGAAATTTTCCTGTCAATCAACCTGTCTGACTGAAAATCGTAATTTTTTTCTTCTTCGATCTCCATGCCGAGACAGTCTGTGAAGTATTTTTTCAAGTCCTCGGAAAGGGGGCTTTCGTCATAGTCGATCATTCCAACTCTCAGCCCTGAGTTTCCCACTTCTATGATAGCCTTGTTTTTGCTTTCCTCGGAAATGTTCTGCTCGGGCTTTTTTCCCGAAGCCGTAAGAAGCCCGAAAAACATTATCATCATTGCCGCCACGACCGCCGAAATTATTATCATAAGTATGTTCCGCGCGGCGGTGTGCTTAAAGATCAGCCATATATTCCTCATACGTTTTTACTCCTAACGCTTACTTTTACCGCTCCCACAGTAACTATCACGGCAAATATTATCAGCGAGACAATTATTACGCTGACCGCTTTTTCCGTTCTCGCAAAAACTGTCAGGTCGAAAGCCGCGCTCTGTACCGCATAGGGCGGCAGATGTTCGCTGAATCCGTCTATGTGGATATCCTTCTGGAACGTTCCCGACAAAAACATCATCGTCCACAGCGCAGGCTGGATAACGGCAGGCGCGGGAATTTTCGGTACAAACAGGTTTATAAGCACTCCGACCGCCAGTGCGGCAAGAGATACGCTGACAAACATTGTGATAAGCAGAAGATTAAGCCAAAGGCTTTTACAGTATTTCGCGCCGAAAAAAAGCGTGCTTGCCAGCATTACAGACGCGATCTGTATTGCGACCATCGGCAGATTTCCGATAATTTTTCCGAAATAAATCTGAGTTTTGCTTACCAGTGAAATATCGAGACGACTCATGGTGGACAGCTCATGCTCATCGGTATATGCGGTAGCTCCGCTGGTGCACGAGCCCATAAACATTATCATTACCGCCATTGTTACCGCGTAATAATCCATCATGGAACGGTTCGTACCCAAGTCCTTTTGCTGTACATAGCTTTCGTCCGAGATCTCTATCTGCGTCAAGGTCATGGGATTTACAGACGCCGCCGACATATACGCCGAAGCGGTCTTGCTGTAGCTGTCAAACATTGCCTTGACAGCGCGGTTCTTTATTCTGTCCGAGCCGTTATAAATGGTTATGTCCGCTCCGTCGAGAAGCACAGCCGCCGAATAAACGGAGCTGTCGAAATTTTTAACTTCCTCCGCCGAGACCTTTTCCGCTGTAAGAGTGTTTTCGCTTTCAAGACCGCTTATGAATTTCTCAAAGGATATTGCCGAAAACACATCTCCGTTTTCGGAACTGTAAGCAATGTTAAGCTCCCCTACAGCCTTGTCGGAAACCTCAATTTTTTCCAGGAACGTCCCAAGGAAAAACACGCATACCGACGGAAAAAAAATTGTGAAAAACAGATTTGGACCGCTCCGCAGAAAGGAACGGACGCTGTTTAAAATAATACTGAACATACGCCCCTCCTATCTCAGCTCGCTGCCGGTAAGGGCGATGAAAACGTCCTCAAGGTTTATGGATTCGGTGGAAAGACCCGATATGGGAAGCTCACGCTTTCTCAAATGCTCCAGTATCAGCGAGAAGTCGCGGCAGGTTCCCGCAACTTCAAGACGGACTTCGTTTTTGTCCGTTTTGCCGCTCTTTACGTCGGGAAGCTTTGTCAGCTCGGAGATAAAGCCGTCCCTGTCAAATCCCGCGGGGAACTCGGTGAATATCTTCAGCGTTTTAACGTCGCTTACCAGAGATATCAGCTCCCGCTCCGTTCCGCAGGCGATGAAGTGTCCGTGGTCGATTATGGCTATCCTGTCGCATATCTCCTCCACCTCGTTCATGTAATGGGAGGTGTAGATTACCGTCGCGCCTCTGTCCCTCAGTGTCTTTATAGAGCCCAGAATATGCTCTCTGGACTGCGCGTCAACGCCTACGGTGGGTTCGTCCATAATTATAAGCTTGGGGCTGTGTGCGATACCGCAGGCAATGTTGAGGCGGCGCTTCATGCCTCCCGACATCTGCTTGGGCTTCATTTTGGCGCGGTCGGCAAGTCCCACAAATTCAAGAGCCTCCGCAGCCGCTTTTTTAAGCGCTGCGCCCCTCAGACCATAAAGCGAAGCAAAAAACTTTACGTTTTCCTCCGCGGACAAAAAGGGATACAGCGCGATCTCCTGGGGTACCATTCCTATGATCTGCTTTACCCTGTCCTTTTCCTTTACAATGTCCATTCCGTTTACCGAAACGCTTCCCTTGCTGAAATCGCTGAGCGAGGTAATGACGTTCATGGTCGTGGATTTTCCCGCACCGTTGGGTCCCAGCAGACCGAATATCTCGCCCTCATATACCGAGAAGCTGAGGTTGTCCACGGCGCAGAAATCTCCGTAATTTTTTATCAGATTTTTTACGGAAAGAAATTCTTTCATTTCAAACCATCCTTTCGTGTAATCCTTATGCCAGAACTGTTTCCCGTCCCGGGAGGACAGTCCGGCTGCTCACCGCAGACGGCGGCAAAGGGTTGACTGAACTTTGTTCAGTTGGCTCAGCCTTTCTTTGATATAATTATACCACGGCTTCCCGCAAAAAAGGAAGTGACTTTTGCTTGTTTTCGGCATGACATTTGTCACCCGCCGAAAAACGGCAGTATCACACAAACGATACTGCCGTACTTTATTTGTTCAGAATTTCACTGTAAATTTTCTCCTGACCGTCAAGCTGTTCGGCGGCGTTGTCAAGAGTGGTCTGGGTAATATGCTCTCCGCCGAGGATACGGGCGATCTCGCCTATGCGCTGTTCGCGGTCAAGCCTTGTAACGCTTGTTACCGTGCTGTCCTCGGAGCTTGTTTTCTCTATCAGCAGATGGTTGTCCGCCATGACCGCTATCTGGGACAGGTGCGTAACGCATATTACCTGCCTTGTTTTCGATACCTGACGGAGTTTTACGCCGATCTTTTGGGCGGCTCGTCCGCTTACTCCCGTGTCTATCTCGTCGAAGATCATTGTGGGAGTGTCCTCTTTTTCCGCGGACACGTTCTTTATCGCCAGCATTATCCTCGAAAGCTCGCCGCCCGAAGCGGTCTTTGCGATAGGCTTGGGAGGCTCTCCCGGATTTACCGAGATCATCAGCTCCATGATGTCCATTCCGTTTGCCGTAAGCTTTCCCTTTTCGTGCTTAAAAAGTATCTTGACGTTCGGCATATCAAGGAATTTCAGTTCCTCGGCGATCTTTGCGGTAAGCTTTTCCGACGCAGCCGTGCGCGCCTCCGACAGCTTTTCCGCCTTTTCCGACACCTCCGCAAGGAGCTTGCTTTTCAAGCCCGAAAGCTCCTCTATCTCCTTTGTGTAGCCAGCTATCTCCTTTGCCTCGCCGCTGTAGGAATCGTACCGCTCTATCAGCTCCGCAAGAGTGCAGGAGTAGCGCTTTTTTATGCTGTGAAGCTTTTCCCTGCGGTCGGAAAGATACTCCAGCCGCTGTTCGTCAACGTCTATCCCGTCCAGAAGCCGAGACAACTCGCCGCCTATGTCGGAAAGCTCTATCTTTGCCGCCTCCAGACGTCCTATAAGCGGTTCAAGCGCGGGGAGCATATCCGAATAGTCGGACAGCTCTCCCGTCACTGAATCAATGCTCTCCGTCATTCCCGAGCTGTCCTCACTTCCGCATACAGCCGCGTGGGAGCGTGAAAGTGTCTCCGCCAGAACACTGCTGTTGTTTGCAACGGTAAATTCCTTTTCAATATTGATATCCTCGTTTTCGTCCTCCAGTTCAAGTTCCCCCACCTCGTCGAGAAATCTGTTCAGGTACTCTATCCTCTGCTGCTTTTCGCTTTCCAGAACAGCCAGCTTTTTTATCTTTCTCGCCGTATCCTGAAGCTCTCTGAAGGACTTTCTGTAATCCTCAAGCTGACCGTGCAGCTCGGCATAGCCGTCTATTATGTCGATGTGCTTTTCGGGGTACATAAGTATTTTGTTATCGTGCTGTCCGTGGACGTCGATAAGTGTCTCGCCAAGCTCTCTGACCACCGATATGGGGACGGCTTTCGAGTTTATCCTTGCGCTGCTGCCGCCGTCCGCAGAGATCTCACGGGTTATCATCAGCTCGTCGTCCTCGCAGCTTATGCCAAGCTCCGCAAGCTTGTCAAGCGTACCGGGAGTAAGCTTTCTGAACATTGCGCTGACCGCAGCCTTTTCGCAGCCCGAACGCACCATGTCCCTGCTTATGCGCTTTCCCAGAACGGCGTTTATACCGCCCACGAGAATGGATTTTCCCGCGCCCGTCTCTCCCGTAAACACGTTGAAGCTTTCCGTCAGCGGGATCTCAGCCTTTTGTATTACAGCAAGGTTTTCGATATATAATTCACTAAGCATAATAAACGTCCTTTCATAAGCTGCGAACGCAAAATATGTACCGCCGTTCAGTCCTTAGAGATCATAGCTTTAAGTCCGTCGGCAAATTCGCAGGCTGCCGCTTCGCTTCTCATAAGCGCGAAGATGGTGTCGTCCCCCGCTATAGTGCCAACGATCTCCGAGCAGTCCATTTTATCCAGCACCGCGCACGCCGCCTGCGCCATTCCAGTGTGGCACTTTATCACCACCGTGTTCAGCGCGTAGTCTATAGCCGCTACCGAGTCCCTGAAAATGGGCGGACACTGAACTGCGGGTCTTTGCACCCGAACGTAAACGTACACACCCGATGGCGACAGCTCTTTCCGCAGGTCAAGCTCGTTTATGTCTCTCGACAGCGTAGCCTGCGTAACGACTATCCCCTCGTCCTCAAGACGTTTTTTCAGAGCGTCCTGCGTAGTGATCTCATACCGACCGATAATTTCTATGATCTTATTCTGCCTGTGCCTTTTCATCTGTACCTTGCCTCACTTTATGGGATTCATCAGCTTGCTGTTTACCGCTCCGAAAAAGGAGTTGCCCTTTATATCTATAAGCCTGAGCTTTTTTTCCGATTTTTTTATGACAAGACGTTCGTCCCGTGCCATCGCGCAGGAGAACTTTCCGTCCACCGTAAAATACACCGAGTCGTCGTCTGAAAAATGCCGTACTTCAAGCTCTCTGGACGATTTGAACACCATAGTCCTTGAAAACAACGAATGTGGACATATAGGCGTAAGCTGTATGCATTCGGTCTCAGGCTCTAAAATAGGACCTCCCGCAGAAAGCGCGTAAGCCGTAGAACCCGTGGGAGTAGCGAAAACCATTCCGTCCGAGCGCATAGAGCTGACAACTATCCCGTCGGTGAATATTTCATAATCGGTGATTTTGGAATAAGGTCTTGCTATTACCACATCGTTCAGAGCCGTATGTGAGGAAACTGTCTCTCCCCCGCGGACAAGCTCCGCGTCCAGCATCATTCTTTCCTCGGTAACGTAATCTCCCGTTTTGAGACGCTCCAGACCGTCAAGCTCGTCCCGCTCCATTGAAGCCATAAAGCCGAGCCTGCCCGTGTTTATGCCAAGCAGCGGCTTTCCGCAGACGGAGGCGTATGCCGAAGCCGTAAGTATCGTTCCGTCGCCGCCTATGGCGATCATAATATCGCATTTCTCGGAAATATCCTCCGCAGTACCGAAAGACACAAAGCCTTTCACCGCAAATTCCTTTTTAAAGCGTTCCTCCGCCAGAACCTCTATTCCGAGAGAATTAAGTATATCACAGCATTCCAGCGCGGTTTTAAGCGCATACAGCTTTCCGAAATTCGGCATAAGTGCAATTTTCACAGCCTGAGCGTTCCTTTCATCTTTTTTTCAGTTCACCGAAAGCGTTCCCCACGATCTCCCCGAAATCGAACTCCGTTTGGGAAATCCCTGTTTTCAGGTACGCAAGGTACTCGATATTTCCGTCCGTTACGCTTCCGCCCGTTACGGGAGAATGTGTCAGCCCCGCCGTCTCAAATCCCAGAGAGCGGCAGAATGAGACCATATCCTCCAGAACCGCGGCGTGTACCTTTCTGTCCTTTACAATACCGTTTTTGCCGATATTGGCTTTTCCCGCCTCGAACTGAGGCTTTATCAGCACAGCCGCCTCCCCGTTTTCGGGCAGCAGCTCCATTAGCTTCAGAAGTATCCGTTTCAGCGACAAAAAACAAACGACCGCGGAAATA
>JAIEDQ010000210.1 GCA_029067895.1 Oscillospiraceae bacterium
TATCATTCGCCGTTGCAATAACAAATGCGGGAGCAGTCTTATCCTGCATCCATGTAAGGAAGCTTCCGAAAAGACGCGTTGTGACCTCATTTCCGCCCTGACTGCCGATTCCCGCAAAGGCTTTTTCAAGCTCGTCTATCCACAAAACGCATGGTGAAATTGCTTCTGCAAGCTTTAAAGCGTTTCGCATATTGCTTTCCGATTCGCCAACGTATTTTCCCATAAGTCTGCCCATATCCAGTTTCAGCAGCGGCACGTTGAAAAGCATCGCCGTTGCCTTTGCGGTAAGAGATTTTCCGCAGCCGGGAACTCCCGCAATAAGAAGTCCCTTAGGCATACCCACGCCGAAGCTTTCCGCCCTTGCAATATCATTGAAAACAACGCTTTTCCGTCTTAGCCATTCTTTAAGATTTTCCAGACCGCCGATGTCGTCCACCGTCTCTTTCAGCGGAACCATTTCAAGTATGCCCGATTTCATTATCATCTGCTTTTTCTGCTCAAAAATAAAATCCAAGTCCTTTTGAGTGATAGAACCATGAGTTGAGAACGCAAGGGAAAGAATGTTGTTTATCTCCATTTCCGTCAAGCCCTTGAACGTTGCCGCAAGCTTTCTTATAAGTTCGGGAGCAACAGGCGGCAGACCGTTTTCCTTAACAAAATTTTTGATTATTTCGTTTATGTCGTTATCGTCAATGTAATCCTGTTCGAGGACGGTTATGTACTTCTCCAAATCCTTTGGAATAAACAGCGTCGGTGAGATCATGATTATCATACATTCGCTGGCGCTGCCCGAAGCTATCCTTATAGCAAGCTGTTTAAGCAAAGCGACCGTCTGAAATTCTGCAAGCTGGTCGTTCATATCCTTTATAACAATGATCTTTCTGTCAAGCTCGTCCTTTGAAACGGTTTCCAGAAACTCGTCTAGCATAAGCTTGTGAGAGCCTTTCTTTTTCTTTGTTTTGAAATCGCACGCTCCCGCCGCACCGTTCCACTCAATGACTTGCACCCGTGCGCTGTCGGCAATTTCGCCGATTATTTTGTCGGCTTTGTCCTCCTCGTATGATTCTATAAAAATTATCGGATAACCTGCGTCGCGGTACTGCATAAGATTGTTTTTTAAATTCATATGGCTGCTCCTTTCATATCTATTTTAACAAATTCATTATCGCATTCACATAATTATCGGTAGCAGTAAATATATTATTGGTATACCTTTTTTCAAAAATATCAACTGTGTCAGCATAATCATGATATTTAAAATCTGATATGCTTGAATATTGAGAACCACTACGATAAATTCCATAATTGCCAAGGTCAAATTCATAACGACCACTTTCAAGTGTACCAACTGTCTTGCCAAGCTTGTTACACATATCATCAATGACCTTTTCCATATCTATATAGATAAGCGGAATTATATCGTCTAATGCCGGATTTTTGTTGTATGCCATGCGTGTTAAATCGGTAACACTTACATTTTCTCTGCAAGGTACTGCAATTAATGATGTTACTGCAAATTTTTCAAGAAATTCGGCATATTTTTCCAGTTTTATATAGATTTGCAGACTTCCGGCAGAAAGTGGTTCTCCCATAATATACCTGTGTTTAAGACCAATATTAAACAGACAGCCGGAAGCAAACGCCATTTTATTATCCTCGGTGTAACATAAAATATGATTATGTTTTTCAATCGACTTAGCAGCGTGCTTGCTTTGAGCCGGTACAACCTATGCAAATTTACGGTCTTCATTAGTGTAAGTAAAATTGAGGTATTGCCCCGTAAGTATAATTTTATCGCTGTCACGGAATGGGCTATGAATAGAATGTTCTTTCATCTGAGATGTCGTGAATGAAGTAGGATTATTCAGATGATAAAGGTCTACAAAGCTATTAATAATTGAAAGTTCAGATTCTCCGTTTTTAAGGTACAGTGGGTCTTTATTAGTAATAATATCATTATGCTTAACAATATCTATATTGTCTTCCTTGGCTGTAAGCCTTGCCTTTGTATCATCGGAAAATTCACATTCCACTATACTAATCCCGCTTGCTTCAAGGTCAACTTCACCCTTGCCGCTAATGGATATAACGGGCTTGTTCACGCCTATGTATCGTACATTTTTCACACTTAACGGAATACGGAATTTTTCTCCGCAAAGATATATTACCTCCACCTCGTTATCGAGTAGGTCGCCAAGTTCCTCCTGCGAAAAAGCAACGCTGTCCGCATTTTTGAGTACCTCATCGTCCGCAGTGATTTGACGGAGCTTTTCCAGCTTTTCGCGGCGTATTTCCAGATTTTCAACATCAACATAATCTTGTATCTCAATGCCGAAAATTTTTCCCAGCTTTGCCGCAATGTTATTTTTATCCTCCTGCTCCATAAGCTCCTGTACCTGCTCGGCTTCATCATCGAAATATCTGTCATTCAGCCATGTGAGCAGCCTGCCGTCAAGGAAGTATTCCGTCACCTTTTCAGAGTTATAATTTTCTTTAAGCTCCTCAAGAGTTCTTACATAAACTTCGTTTCCCATATCGAGGGGGAATTTTACTTTCTTTGCCATAATAAAGCGCTCCTTTACGCAAAAATTTACAAATTGTGATTTTTTTATTATATCACAAATTTTATAAGGTGTCAATATGATATATTAGTGATACCACATGAAATTTATTGACATAATCTGATAAAAGTATATGTTTTCATTATACATTTTCCGAAGAAAATGTGGTGTCCCGCAAGGACACAAAATCCCATTTCCAAAGGGTTTACGCCTAAAAGAAATGGAATTTTATGTGCAAAGATTACACCGCCGAATATATATATCTTACGATTCAAATCCAAGAAGTTCATATAGACCCGGAACGCTGTCATCACCATGCTTATCCCTATATGACAGCGAAATTGGGGACATATTCAGATACCCAAAATTTGAAAGCATATTGTAAAATGCTCTGTCAGATTTAAGTTTTTTCTTTGATTTCCCAACAGCGTTGAAGTAATGCTCTGCATAGCATTGAGATTCAATATGCTTTTGAGCGTGCTTCTTTTCACATTTTTTCAGATTGGAATTTTCGATAATCTCACGCATTTTCTTAACGGTATAGTACCTGCCTTTGTCAAATCTTTAGAAAATAAATTCCTCAAAGCTTCCGCGGCTGTTACGCAAATAAAACTTCAAAATTTCAGCATTGCTGCAATTGTCATTAACGGTATTGTGTATATGCCGCCTGTTAAATTCAAGCTCAAGCCTTAGCAATGCGTCCGATACCGCTTTAAAATCCGCATTTATATCTTCAAGCTGAAAATATTTGTCATATGCTGTAAATGCACCGAAATTTGTACTTACACGAAAACTGTGCCTATTGCGATTTTGGCTTAATTCATCATCTCCGTCGAATTCCTCGATCATATCTATTTTGCAGTCCAAAGAGCGTGAAATTAGCTTCACATAACGTTCAGCAGAGAAATCTTTTGACAGCATAACATTCACGCAGCAGTCTATCCTTGAAAGGCTGAATTTGTCAAAACCATACTCGCCACCGAATATGTCCGTAAGCATATTATTCAGCGTTGTACCGAGTAAATCAACATCGTCATTTTCGTTAAGTATTGACAGATAATCGGCTTCCGGGTAGAGTACCTTATTAGCGGTAACAATTACCCGTATATATC
>JAIEDQ010000211.1 GCA_029067895.1 Oscillospiraceae bacterium
CTCCCCATTCACTATTTGAACACCATCCTTTCACATACGGTCATATAGATTAAAAAGATCATTCGTATCTAAAATCCGCTCCTCATTATTTCAAAATCAAAAAGGATTATGATGAAATAAACAATTATGGAATGTTAGTGACCTCATGCAATAATTCCGCAGTGGAGAATATCACTATTGATCTCCCTAAGCTTGATGATGTGTTAGGCGCGCTTGTAAAGAAAGATAAAGACAAAAACGACGTATCGCCTCCCGAATTAAAGGAAATCCATGATCTTTTCGATACCGATCCGACCGACGACATTCTTTTCACAAAGTACTCCGATTCATTGCTGAATATGTCCGACGATGATAACAAAAAGAAGAAGGATACAGAAAAAATAAAGTCGTGGGGTCTTATCTCCGCACCGCTCGGAAAGAGAAAAAACATCATTAACTATTGCGAGGCTGTGCTAAAGCCGTTTTTGGAGGAATACGACGCAGATGACGTTCGCACTGCACATATCGCCAAATATCTTGAAATCCGCGAAACGTTCTTAAAGCAATATGCATATGTTCAAAAGCTTAAGGATGAATTGAAAAAGGTGTGCAAGGATTGCGCAGCCAATCCCAACTCGTTTGATCTTCCCGAAAATTACAAGGATAAAATGTCTGTGATAGATGCAAAATTCATGCACGACTACATTTCGGATGAAGAAGATGCTTCAACTAAAGCGCAATTATCTAACCCTTGGGCGACCGACAAATTTAACCGCGAACGTGAACGGCTGTTTTTCTATGCCTGCAAGCTGCACAAGGAGTTTATCGCTTCTTCCGATTGTATGAGTCAAAACATGAAAAATCTCTTAGCTGTGTGGGGTGTTGACGGAACGTTTATGAAATCAATCGATAAATTTAACGCTTTCCCTGTGCTTCTCCAAAGTTTGTTCTTGATCACACCGGTAATATCGACTACATTTGCTTCTGTCAATACGTTTTTGTCCTTTGCAAACTGTGCCGGAACGATAGGAATGCTTATCGTGGACGAAGCGGGTCAAGCGCCGCCGCATGTTGCAGCAGGTGCGCTGTACCGCTGCCGCAAGGCTGTTATAGTAGGCGATCCAAAGCAGATAGAGCCTGTTGTGACTGCTGAAACCGATATGTTCAAGAGAATAATGACAGCGGATATACTGGCGGCGTATAAAGATAAGCGCATCTCCGTTCAGGGGTTTGCGGACTTTCTTAATCCCTACGGAACATACCTCGGTCAAGGAACTGAACGCGAATGGGTAGGCTGTCCGCTTGTAGTTCACAGAAGATGTACGGATCCCATGTATTCTATTGCAAATAAGCTTTCTTATGATGAAACAATGAAAAATGACAGCAAAATACCCGATACCGACAATAAATATATTTTTCCGAAATCATGTTGGATAAATGTTGCAGGAACAGAAACAGGAAGCAAAAATCACTATGTAAAGGAGCAGGGTACTGTTGTATTAAAGATGCTTAAAGCAATGCTTAATAAAACGGGCAAGCTGCAAAAGCTGTACATCATTTCTCCCTTTACTTCTATTGTAAAAGGCGTCAGGAACGAAATACAAAAGTCCGATCTGTATAATAATCCGCAGGTCAAAGCTTGGCTTGGAGAAAATAACATCGGAACTGTCCATACGTTTCAGGGAAAGGGTGCAGACGAGGTTATATTCCTTTTAGGCTGTGACAAAAATTCCGCTTCCGCAGCAAATTGGGTAAATAAGAACATAGTAAACGTAGCGGCAACGCGTGCAAAAAAGCGGTTCTATATAATAGGCGATACGGAAGTTTGGAGCGGCTGTGAACCGGTCGTTATGGCAAAGAAGATCATAAATTGTACGTTTACAATACAGGAGCTTGATGATATGCTTTCCGCCAATAAACCGAAAACCGTTTCCGAACAAGCCGCCGTAAAGCCTAAAACACCGCTTACTTATATTGGAACAAGCAAGCCGCAGCAAGCTGCTGTGAAGGAAAAAAATTCTTTGCCGGCTTCTGTTTCACAGCCCGCGCATAATACGCAGGATCGGCTTATGATATGCCCGAGATGCGGTTCGCCTATACGAGAGTATACAAATAAATCGACAGGTCATAAATTCTGGAGCTGCTCTAATTTTAAAAAGTGCGATTTTAAACCGAAGTGCAAATGCGGTAAGCCAATGGTCATTAAATCAAACAGTAAGACAGGCGAAAAATTTTGGGGCTGCACCGGATATTCATCAGCTCCCGATTCCTGCAAATTTACTTGTAAGTTCTTTACGGAATAGACGTGACGAAACAATTAATTTGCGAAAATCAATTCGATGAAAAATATATGCCAAAAAAGTTTCTGTAGAAATACAGGAACTTTTTATTTTTAATCTGATCTTATATACGATTCAGCTTTTTTAGATAAAATGCACACACAACCCTACTTCTAATTGGTAAAAAGGGAAAATTTCAGGAAACCGCTTGAACAAATTCGGTTTCCATGATATAATGGAAACCGGAAAGAAAATTAGAGTTTCCAAAGGAGCAATAATTAATGGAGCTGAAACAACAAATAATTAAAGCCGCAGAGGAGCTGTTCAAAACAAAGGGACTGCAATTCACCATGCAGGACGTTGCGGCGGCTCTGCACATCAGCAAAAAGACCATATACACAGTCTATTCGTCAAAGGAGACGCTTCTTATAGATATGATAGACGACCTGTTTGCTGACATTCATAATGTAAAGGCGGAGATAGCCGCTTCCGAAAAATCTGTTGAGGAGCGGATAAGAGCGGTGATAGTGGCTCTTCCCGAGCAGTACACGGCGATAGATTTTCGTATGCTGGACGCTCTGGAGGAGAAATATCCTACTGCGGCAAGCCGTGTAAGAGAGCATCTTGAAAACAACTGGGAACCCACCATTGCTCTGATAGAGGAAGGTATAGCCGCAGGCTGCATACGTCCTGTACCGATAAACGTGCTGAAGCAGATGATAGTTGCATCTATAGAATGTTTTTTATCGGGAGCAAAAAGCGGCAGCGGCTATGCGGACACTCTTGAGACAATGATAGATATAATCATGAACGGTATAATAGTAAGATAAGGAGGCGTTAAAATGAAATACAGCTTATGTAACGGCTGGGAGTTCACTCCCGAATGGAGCGAGGATTTTATGGCGGGAAAAGGCTCTGCCGAGACTGTGCGGCTTCCCCACACCTGCAAGGAATTGCCGCTGCACTGCATTGACCCCGACGACTATCAGATGATGTGCGGTTACCGCCAAACTCTGGAAATTCCCGAAAAGCTTCGGGATAAGCGTCTGTTCCTGCAATTTGACGGCGCAGCTCATATTGCTGTGGTGTATGTAAACGGAAAAGAGGTTGCACATCACCGCTGCGGCTACACAGCGTTCCGTGCGGAGATAAGCGAAGCAGTCGAATTCGGAAAAACCAATACGGTAGCTGTCAAGCTGGACACAAGTGAAAATCCCGCTGTTCCGCCCTTTGGCTTTGTGGTTGACTATCTTACATACGGCGGACTGTACCGCGAAGCTTGGCTGGACGTCCGTGAAAGCGGTCTTATTACCGACATTTTTGTGACTACTCCCACATTGACCGAGGCGGACGTTAAGGTCACCACCGATAATGCTCCCGATAACGCCCGGCTTGAAGTATTTATCACAGATGATGAGGGGAAGATAGTATGGAGCGGCGAACCGGGTAAGATCACTGTCCCAGACGCAAAGCCTTGGAATACGGAAAATCCATATCTGTACCGCTGCACCGTCAGATTGCTGACAGCGGAGGGTACGGAGCTTGACAAGCAGGAGACCACATTCGGCTTCCGCACCGCCGAGTTTAAGGCGGACGGCTTTTACCTCAACGGCAGGAAAACCTTTTTGAGAGGACTTAACCGTCACCAAAGTTTTCCCTATATAGGCTATGCCGCTCCCGAAGCGCTCCAGCGGGAGGACGCGCGCATACTGAAGCACGAGCTGAGCTGCAATGCGGCGCGCACAAGCCACTACCCGCAAAGTCAGTACTTCATAGACGAATGTGATAAATTGGGACTGCTGGTTTTTACCGAGCTTCCCGGCTGGCAGCATATCGGCGGAGATGAGTGGAAAGATCAGGCGTGCGAAAATCTGCGTGAGATGATAGTGCAGTACCGAAACCACCCCTCGATAGTTCTTTGGGGCGTGCGGATAAACGAAAGCATGGACGACGACGAGTTCTACGCCCGCACCAACGCCATAGCCCACGAGCTTGACCCAAGCCGTCAGACCTCCGGTGTACGGTATATAGAACAAAGTCACCTTTTGGAGGACGTATACTCCTACAACGATTTTTCTCATGACGGCATAACGGCGGGTACAAAGTCCAAAAAATCGGTAACTCCCGACATGGGCAAGGCTCTGCTGGTTTCCGAATGCAACGGTCATATGTACCCAACAAAATCCTTTGACACATGGGAGAAGCGTCAGGAACACGCTTTGCGGCACATACGGGTGCAGAATTCCGCTCTTAAAGAGCACGTCGGCTGCTTCGGCTGGTGTATGTTCGACTACCCCACCCACAAGGATTTCGGTTCGGGCGACCGCATTTGCTATCACGGCGTAATGGACGCTTTCCGCAACCCTAAGCTTGCGGCGGCGGCTTATTCAAGTCAGGGGGACGAGAACCCTGTGCTAACGGTAGGTTCGTCCATGGATATCGGCGACTACCCCGCGGGACGTATCGGCGAGGTATACGTGTTCTCCAATGCGGACGAGGTGAAGCTTTACAAAAACGGCGTTTTCGTAACTGATCTGCACAAAAGCAAATGGTCGGCGCTCCCCTACCCTCCTTTCTCTGTGGACGATACTATCGGCGAGCTTCTTGAAACACAGGAGGGATTTTCGGGGGCTAAGGCTGATATTCTGCGGGACTGTCTGCTTGCGGCGGGAAAATACGGTCTTGCGGGACTGCCGTTAAAGTACAAATTAAAAATGCTTTGGTGCATGGTTCGGTACGGTCTTAAATTTCAGGACGGCGTTGACCTGTACGGCAAATATGTTGCCAACTGGGGCGGAGAGTCCACAAGCTGGCGTTTTGACGGAATAAAGGACGGCAAGGTCGCGGCAAGCGTTACCTGCAAGCCCTCCGCAAAGCTCAGACTTGACGTAAAAGCAAGTCACACCGAGCTTACCGAAAGGGCAAGCTACGACATGGCAGCAGTTCGGGTACGTATTATTGACGAGAACGGAAATCCCGCACCCTACGCACAGTTTCCCGTAACGTTTACGGTTTCGGGGAACGCCGAACTTGCGGGTCCCGCTGTGGCAACGGCAGAGGGCGGTATGTGCGGAACTTATCTTCGTACCGCGGGCAAAAAAGGTACTGCCGTCCTTACGATCCACACGGAACAGACAGAGGACGTTATTTTGAATTTCAACATAAATATTGAGGAGGAATAGCTATGGACTTGACTTTAAAGCAAAAATCCGCTTTCGGTATCGGCGCGGTGGGCAAGGATATGGTGTACGCCTTGTCCGCGTCATATGCAATGTATTTTTATCAGGACGTGCTTGGGCTCAGCGCGACCTTTGTGGGACTTATCCTGATGATAGCACGAATATTCGACGCTGTAAACGACCCGTTTATGGGTGTACTTGTGGCGAAAACAAAAACACGTTGGGGACGCTTCCGCCCGTGGCTTTTCTCGGGTACTGTGCTGAATGCTGTTGTGCTGTACGCTCTGTTTGCCGCTCCACATCTGGAAGAAGCGGGACTTATGGTTTATTTTTCGGTAGTGTATATCCTGTGGGGCGTTACCTACACGATGATGGATATCCCCTACTGGTCGATGATACCTGCCGTTACTAAAACCCCTGCCGACAGGGAAACCTTGTCTGTAGTGGGACGTACCTGCGCAGGCGTAGGCAGCGCACTTATATCAATGTTCACAATGCTTCTTGTGGGAATTCTCGGCGGGGACAGCGAGCGCACGGGCTTTCGCTGGGTAGCTCTTATCGTGGCTGTTATCTTTGTGATTGCGGAAATTTTATGCTGTGTATTTTTCAATGAAAATTCCAAGTCCCAAATGGAGACCGCAGGCGTTAAGGAAATGTTCTCCGCCCTGTTCCGCAACGACCAGGCTATGATCGTGGTAATAAGCATTGTGCTGATAAATTCGGCGCTGTACCTAACCTCCAATTTTGTAATTTACTTCTTCAAATACGACTTCGGCGGTGCGAACTGGAAAGGCGACTACACCCTGTTTTACACCGTCGGCGGCGCGGCGCAGATACTCGGAATGATGATATTGTATCCCCTGCTTCGTAAAAAACTTTCGGGTACGGGCGTGTTCAGGCTTAGTCTTATAACAGGCTTGGCAGCATATGCTCTTCTGCTTGCGATATGTCTGCTCGGTTTCTCGGGAAGTCTGCCTCTGCTGTTTATTCCGGACGTGCTTATTTTTGCCTGCAACGGAATGCTATCCGTGCTTACAACGCTGTTTTTGTCCAACAGCGTGGATTACGGACAGCTCAAAACGGGGCGGCGCGAGGAAAGCGTTATATTTTCAATGCAGACCTTTGTGGTAAAGGCTGCGGCGGGCATTGCGGTATTTTTAACGGGTATCGGTCTGGACATTATCGGCTTGCAGGGCAATACCGACGAAACGGGTACTGTTGCTGCGCAAAGCTCGGAAACCCTGTTGGGTCTGCGGCTTATGATGACGATACTGCCTATGATAGTGCTTGCAATCGCGCTGATATTGTTCAGCAAAAAATTCACTCTTACCGATCAGCGCGTCAAGGAGATCGGCGAGGAGCTTAAGGCAAAGGAGAACGGCAATGGCTGAACTGAAATGGAAAATTGAAACGGACGAAAAAACATATAGAGGAAAAGAGAACATTTCTCACGGAGCGGTGCATATCCGTCCCGAGGTGTCAGAGTGTGTCATTCGGAAAGTAACCGCCGCTTTGCCTGTGAAAATGGAGGATAACGAGCGGCTGTTCATGAACGGCTATCAGACATGGACCTACTGTCCCGAATATAAAAAGGACGGAAAAATACGCGGCGTTTCCCATATCCCGAAATTTTTAACGGACAAATACAGCTTCGACCGCTACGGCGATTATCACTTTGTTAAGTATCCCAACAGCAAGGGGAAATTCCACGGTTTTTCCTACTGCTATTTCCGCTGCGGTGAGCGTTTCCGCCTTATCGCTTCTCTGGACGAACGGCAGGGCTACACTATCTTCCGTTATGACAGCGTAAAGGGAATGCTGTTTATTGAGCGCGACTGCGCAGGCGTGGAGCATAAGGGCGGTGAATTGTCTGCCTTTGAACTGTACTTTGCGGAGGGTACGGAAGCGGAAGTGTTCGACGGCTGGTTTTCCGCTATGGGAATAGCTCCGAGGACTGATAAGCCGCTTGCAGGCTATTCAAGCTGGTACAACCGTTATCAGGACATTACCGAGGAGACCATTGTTTCTGACCTTGAGGGGTGTCAGACGGCACTTTCCGAGGGAGATCTTTTTCAGGTTGACGACGGCTGGGAATGTTACGTGGGCGACTGGCTCGAACCCGACGCAAAAAAATTTCCCGGCGGCATGAAATCGGTGGCTGACAGGATACACGATTCCGGATTTCTTGCGGGACTGTGGCTTGCTCCGTTCGTGTGCGAAACAAATTCCGCTTTGTACAGAGAACATCCCGACTGGCTGTTCAAGGTGAACGGCAAGCCTTGGAAGTGCGGCGGAAACTGGAGCGGCTTTTATGCGCTGGACATTGACAATCCCGCCGTGCAGGATTATCTCAAAAACGTATTTGACAGGGTGCTGAACCAATGGGGCTTTGATTTGGTAAAGCTGGATTTTCTCTACGGAGCAGCGCCGTTTGGCACTAAAACCGAAAGCCGCGGCGGAAGAATGACACGCGCTATGGAGCTTCTGCGGCAATGGTGCGGAAACAAGCTGATATTAGGCTGCGGCGTGCCCGTTATGCCCGCTTTCGGCATTGTTGACTACTGCCGCGTCAGCTGCGACGTGGGACTTGACTGGGACGACAAGTGGTTTATGCGGCTGTTCCACCGTGAACGTGTTTCCACAAAGCAAGCGATTGGGAACACCGTTTTCCGCCGTCAGCTTAACGGCAGAGCCTATCTCAGCGACCCCGACGTGTTCTTTTTGAGAGACGAAAATCTTGCTCTTACCGAGGCGCAGAAAACAAAGCTTGCGCAGGTAAACGCTCTGCTCGGCGGAGTGCTTCTGACATCGGACGACCCGTCCAAATACAGTGACGAGACTATGAAAAAATACCGAGCCTTGCTGAAGCTCCGCAGCGCCGAAAATATTCGTGTGGAAGCAGACGATGGAATTTGTATCAAATATATTCTTGACGGCAGAGAGCAGCATTTGGAGATATAATGGAATGTGATATATTTTTTATTTTCGCGCCTTTCCTAAAAAACCAAAAGAGCCATAAGGTACGATTAGTTTAAAACGTACTTTATGGCTTCGTTAGTTGTTCCGCATTCCCGCTTGAATGCACCGTTTTAAATTGTGATTGTACTGTATCTGTCGCTGGCACACACTCTTGTGAAGTCCCGTAGTTTATTCCTCCGTTTTTATTTTACCGGATATTCGTGCATTTGAGAAGTTCATTTCGGTATATCAAATTTAACCTTAAGATATAAAGAAAACCGTCTGAAAATTTCTTTCGGACGGTTTGACTTCTATATTTTTTACCGACGAAAATCGACAGATCTATTGACCCGAATAAATATTTTTCCCAAATTCATATGCCGTCTGTAAATGATTTGTCTTATCAATTTGCGGCTTACCGTTGGTATCTCCGCAGCCGCCCGCAAGAACTGTTCCGAGGTCGTTGAAGCCGATATAATTTACAAGCGTAAAATTGTAATATGAAACAGCCTGCTCAAACGTCCAGAAAAAATTATCCGCCGAAGTCATAAGCAGGGCGCAGTCCTTTATCGGGTATTTTTCATACCTGCCCAATGGCGGCGACATGTCCTCCTCCGCTATACAGTAAAATCTTTCGATAAACGCTTTTATCCGCGAAGAGACCGTCCAGAAATAAAGCGGAGAAGCAAACACGATACAATCCGCAGCCTTTATTTTCGGTACGATATCATTAAAAGAATCCTTTTGAACGCAGGGCTTTCCGTATCGGCAAGCGTTGCACCCGAGACAGCCCTTGACTTCATTTTTTACAAGAGAAATAATTTCGACCGAGTGACCGCTTTCCTCCGCGCCTTTTGCAAAGGAATTTACAAGCTGCGCCGTGTTTCCGTTCGGTCTGCCGCCACCCTGAACCACAAGAATTTTTTTCATTGACACCCCTCCGAACAGGAATTTATTTTACAATAATTATATATCATATCCGAAAAAATGTCAATTAAAAAGCTTACTATTTTACAACTCTTGAACCGCCGAAAACCTTGGACATCTCCATAGAATTTACCTCGTCGGGTGTAAGAATAACGTCCGCAGCGGCGGCATTTTCACGAAGCCTTTCAAGCTTGCGCGTACCGTGGATAGCGCAGTTCGCATAGTATTATCACAAAATCCGATACAAAAGGTAACCCGCCTAAAGTATCGGATTTTTGTTTCCGGGAAAATCGAATTTTGATAATATTTTTTACTTTTCGGGCTTAAGCGGACCGTAGAAATAGCTTGCCGTTGCACCGCCGTCTATGAGGATAGTTGAACCCGTGATAAACGCGCCTGCTGGACTCATCAGAAGTTCAGCCACATTTGCAACCTCATCAGCTGTTCCCGGACGACCGGCAGGACATTTTGCAAACATATTTTTATAAAAATCTCCTCTCGGACCGTTGAACTCGTCGATTGCAAGAGGCGTTACGATGATACCGGGAGCAATATCATTCAGCCTTGCTCCGCGTTCACCCCATTTGACCGATTCAGCCATAACGCGTTTTTCATTGCAGCGTTTCGCCATTTGATAGGCGTGAAGCGTGTCCTTAATATTTTTCGGTTGGAGCATTTCCAGCTTTAGTAATTCCTCGGTGGGAGTGGTCGCCAGAAGTTCGTCCTGTTCCGCAGTAAGCGCAGGCATACGCCAGCCGCTTTGACTGGAAATTGTTACGCCGACACCGCCCGCCTTGATGACCTTGCCGACTTCTTCCAAAAGAACAGCAGTTCCGTAAAGATCGACCTTTAAAATTGCCTCGATCGGAGCCTGACTTGGAGAAACACCCGCCGCATTTATGAGCATGGAAATTTCGCCGTGCTTCTGCGCTTCGCCGATCATATTCAGAATTGACTCACGGCTTGACAGATCCATTTCAATCGGAACTGCGTCAAATCCCGCATTATTCATGATCTTCGCGACAGCTTCGGCATTTTTCATACTCTTATCGCCCACAACTATTTTTTTGCCGTACCCTACTCTGCGGGCAATAGCCATACCTATTTGACCTGCGCCTGTTAAAATTACTACGTCTTTGTTCATAAAATTACCTCCGATTATATTTTTTACACACATTTTCAAACTTTGAAAACTCGTTATCTGCCCGCCGTTTTTACAATTTATATTATACAAATCGGCACTGCAAAAAACAATTCGTTTTTCAAAGATTATCTATAAGTAAATGCTTATACAAAAAAGAGTCTGCGCTTGTCAGACTCTTTTTACATTTTTATTTTATTGTGAAAACTGTGCTTTCAGAATTTCAGCAAACTCCTCAATATAGTACCCCGAATTATTTGTTTTCCAAAAGGCGCAGTAATTGCGGCGTATGGGGTTTCCGTTTCTGCAAATAGGAAGCCGTGTGATCGTTTCGGCATACTGTGTCGGCGGAGTACCGCCCTCGATCGGCAGAAAGCCTTTCCCGCTGACGACCATGAGCCTTGCTTCTTCAAGATTTTCCTCAAACAGAAATTTGCTCTCTATTCCGTAAATCTCCCGATAATGGGACTGTTCGTTTTCCTGCTGTTCTTTGGACGCTACCAATATACATGGCGTGTGCCGCAAATCCTCTGCATTTACAAACTCAGAATTTGCTATAGGATTTCTTGCGGATATTTCGATATGGCAGCCGATAGATGTCAAGATCGTATTAACATACTCGTCCGAAAACGCTCGCCGCTGGTCGTTCAGAACCAAGTCCACCTGCTCCGTGCGCAGCATATCATATAAGTCCTCGTGATTTCCGTTTTTCATATCCACTGGGATCTCGGGGTATTTTGCTGTAAACTCCGCTACCGCCCTTTGAAATTCCGCTCCGCCGTAGCCTTTTATGTACCCTATCCGCAGGGTAAAATCATTTCCCAGTGCAATATGCTTTGTTTCTTTGCACAGCCTTTCAAAATCCGCCATGATAAGCAGGCTTTTATGATAAAAATGCTCTCCCGCAGGCGTCAGGGAAAAGCGGCGGTTTTCCCGCTTCAGAAGCGTCACGCCCAATTCCCGCTCCAATGCCTGAACCTGCTGTGAAATTGCCGACTGTGATATGTAGCATTCCGCCGCCGCATCGCTGAAGCTGTTGCAGCGCACAACGGTCTGAAAATATTTGATTTGTTTAAGCATTTTTTCGTCTCCCTATGATTTTTTCAAACGCAAGTCTTTCGGTATCAAACATGACAGCCCCCATTATTACTTTTATTATATACGGTAAAGAAACTAAAGGCAAGCAAGCAATATGTGTGTTTAATGAAATTTTGGTAAAGAAATTGTTGTATAAGTTTTTCTTATACACAACATCTGAAATTTAAATTGACTTCAGCCGATTTATTTTGTATAATATAATCAAACCAAATTAATTTTTTGAAAAGGAGAATGCGATATGGCAAAAAATCTGATACTTTACTACTCCCGCAAAGGCGAAAATTATGTGAACGGCAGCATTAAAAAGCTTTCAAAGGGCAATACCGAAATTGTCGCAGAATTTATTCAGAAAGCCGTGGAAGGCGATCTTTTTGAGGTGGACACCGTTAAGCCTTACTCGGAGGATTATACCGCCTGCACCGAAGAGGCTAAAAAAGAACTGAACGAAAACGCACGTCCTGAGCTGAAAAAATATCTGGACAGCATTGACGAATACGATAATATTTTTGTATGCGAACCATGCTGGTGGGGAACGTTCCCCTGTGCGGTTTTCACTCAACTGGAACGGCTTGATTTTACAGGCAAAAAGGTTATGGCTGTTATGAC
>JAIEDQ010000212.1 GCA_029067895.1 Oscillospiraceae bacterium
GATATGCTCTTCTATTGCGGCGTAATCAATTTTATCCATTTTAAGACCTCCGTTATTTGATTTCTACATCTATTCCTTTTTCCTTTAATTCTTCACTTTGTTTAATTAAATCTTCTTTTGCATCGTCCCTTGGACGATATATTACAAGGGTATGCAAATTTTCAAAATATTCTAAAGATTCAAGGTCTACACTGTCAAATATCGTTAATGTAAGCGTATCTATATTTGAAAAATTATATTCATCTTCGTTAAGTACGAAAGTGTTCCAGTTACCATTAGGATCACCATGCACTTCCAGATGTTTTAAATTCGGCAAATCGGGCAAAGTCCCAAGACACTCGCAGTATCCGTCCAAATGACAAATTACAAGTTCCTTTAAATTTTTCATTTCTGACAGGTATTTTAAATCAATATTTTCATACGCCACAATATCTAAACTTTCAAGTTTTGTAAGTTTCTTTAAACTCGGCGTATATTTTAAACATGCGTCATATTCGGGATATTTTTCCTCCGAAATTTTTGTAACATCTATACTGACAATGCGTTTTGTTCCATAGTGTTCTTCAACAACCGCATAATTTATATTAAAATAAACAGCGCCTACAATTGCCGCCAAAATAACAATACCCAAAATAATTTTCTTACGCATAAAAATCAAACTCCTTTTTAATCAGACCTCCGTTGTACAAGTTCAACATTTATTCCTCTCGACTGCAATTCTTCAACTTGTTCTTCCGTTAAATTATCTTTGCGTATACGCAAATTTTTAAGATTTTCAAAATACTTTAAAGAATCAAAATCAATTACCGCAAAGTCTAAAGTAAGTGTTTCTATATTTGAAAAATTGTAATTCTCATCTTTAAGCTTAAACGTGCTGTACGGTGTTTTTAAACAACCTGCATATAATGTCAAGCTTTTTAAATTTGGAAGTTCTGGCAAGGTTTCAAGCTGCCCGCTGTATCCCTCAAGATAATGTATCTCAAGCTCTTTTAATTTGTTCATTTCAGATAAATTTCCTAAATCTGCTTCTCCGTCAAAGTCAATAAATACACTTAAGCTTTCAAGCTTTGTGAATTTTTTTAAACTCGGTGTGCATTTTACAATATCTTCTTCATAGTCAAATATAGAACGATCAAATTTTGTAACGTCAGCGCGTTCTTTATAATTGTCTGAAACCCAGATAGAATATACCTCTCCATAATTTTTATCAAAATAAACCGCGCCGCCGACAATTGCCGCCGCTAAAACAATCAAAATAACAATACCCAAAATAATTTTCTTACGCATAAAAATCAAACCCCTCTCATATTCGGGTCCCAGATAAACTTGTGCATCTGAAGCTGAACATTGACCCCGTTCAGCGTATTGGCAAGCATAAAATCCACAATTTCCGCAGGCTTTAGCTTCCCGAAAACGGGACTGATATAAACCGCACATTTTTCGATAAGCCGAAACTCCCGAATGATTTCAAGAGTACGTTCCAGATCGGCACGGCTTCCCGCAACAAATTTTACCGTGTCCTTTTTTTCAAGGACGGCAAAATTTTCGGTGCGCATATGGCTCTCCATGCCGCTTGACGGGAGCTTGTAATCCATTGTGAGAGCGGGACGGTTTCCCTTTATTTTCACAACATCGGAAACGTCAGCAGAACCGTTTGTCTCAATTTCAACGTAACGACCGTCTCCGCAGAGCGTTTCAAGCAAAGGTATGATTTCCTGCTGAATAAGCGGCTCGCCGCCTGTTACCGTAACATTTTTTATGCCGCTTTTTTTCACTTCGGACAAAATTTCCTCCGCTGTCATTTCGGTGTATGGAGCGTTCGGCTCGTTCGCCCATTTGGTATCGCAGTAGGAGCAGTTCAGATTGCAGCCCGTGAACCGAATAAAAAACGCAAGCTGTCCCGCGTGAGTGCCCTCGCCGTTAATGCTGGAAAACATTTCGGCAATTTTGTATTTGTGCATAATTTTTCTCCTCAATCCATAAATGTTGCGGAATTATTGGGCGTTTCGTAAACCGTCACACTACTGACGTTGTACCCAATTTCGGAAAGTCGGTTATAAAAATACTCCGCAAAATTTTCCGCCGTAGGACGGAAATCCACCTCAATAAGACGGAAATTTTCCTCATTTAGTGCAGCAACTGTTGCACTTTTTAATGTTCCTTTTTCATAAATAAAAGCGTGGTCGAACTCGTCCGCAAGATTTTTAAGGTCACGCTTGATGTCACCGAAATCCGTTATCATACCACGAAGCTGTCCAGAAGCAACAAGCTTTTCGGAAGCTATTTCCGCCGAGATCACCCACCTGTGACCGTGCAGATTAGAGCATTTCCCCTTGTAGCCGCTCAGAAAATGCGCGCTGTCGAAAGCAGCTTCGGTCTTTAATATATACATGAAATTCCTCCAATAAAAATGGGCGCAGCCTAAACTGCGCCCGAATTATCAAGCGTAGTCCCGGTTTTGATTTGCCATACCTTGGTAAAACGGTACAGCACGCAGGAAGGTACAAATGAACTGCGTTTTTTATTTTGTATCAGAAAAGTCCCGAAATATTTCCGTCGTTGTCGCAGTCGATCTTCAATGCCGCGGGAGCCTTGGGAAGTCCCGGCATTACCATGATATCGCCTGTCAGAGCAACTACAAATCCCGCGCCCGCGGAAAGCTTTACGTCGCGGACTGTTATCACGAAGTTTTCGGGCTTGCCCAGCTTTGCAGGGTCGTCAGAAAGGGAATACTGAGTCTTTGCCACGCACACGGGAATACTGCCGTAGCCAAGTCCCTCGATCTCCTTGATAGCCTTTTCAGCCTGGCTTGTGTACTGCACGCCGTCCGCGCGGTAGATTTCTTTTGCAATTATCTCCAGCTTTTCCTTGATAGGCAGCTTTTCGTCGTAGAGCTGCTTGAAATTCGTCTGACAGCCGTCGCACTTTTCAATAGTGGCGCAAACCTTTTCGGCAAGGTCTGTACCGCCTTCGCCGCCCTTTGCGAAAATCTCGGCAAGGGATACTTCCACGCCCATTTCAGCGCAGAAATCCTTTATTACCGCGATCTCAGCCTCGGTATCGGTATGGAAACGGTTTATCGCCACAACAACGGGTACGCCAAACTTGTGTATGTTCTCAATATGGGTTTTAAGGTTCACAATGCCCTTTTTCAGAGCCTCAACGTTCTCGGAGGTAAGCTCAGCCTTAGGCACGCCGCCGTTATACTTCAACGCCCTGATAGTTGCAACCAGAACCGTACATGACGGCTTGAGACCCGCAAAGCGGCACTTGATGTCAAAGAATTTTTCCGCGCCAAGGTCAGCTCCGAAGCCTGCTTCTGTTATGCAGTAGTCGCCAAGCTTTAAGGCAAGCTTTGTCGCACGGACGGAGTTACAGCCGTGAGCAATATTCGCGAAAGGTCCGCCGTGCATGATGGCAGGGGTATTTTCCAAGGTCTGGACAAGATTAGGCTTTAAAGCGTCCTTTAAGAGAGCGGTCATTGCGCCGTGTGCGCCCAAATCGCGGGCATAGACGGGATTTCCGTCAAATGTGTAGGCAACGAGAATGCGTCCCAGACGCTCTTTCAGATCGGTAAGGTCGGAGGCAAGACACAGAATAGCCATTACCTCGGAAGCAACGGTAATTCTGAAGCCGTCCTGACGTGGCACGCCGTTGACCTTTCCGCCCAGACCTACGACAACGTTACGGAGTGCGCGGTCGTTCATATCGAGACAACGGTCAATCATGATCCTGCGCTGGTCAATACCGAGAGCGTTGCCCTGCTGCATATGGTTGTCAAGCAGAGCGCAGAGGAGGTTGTTTGCCGCGGTGATAGCGTGCATATCGCCCGTAAAGTGGAGATTGATGTCCTCCATGGGGACTACCTGCGCATAGCCGCCGCCTGCCGCGCCGCCCTTTATTCCGAACACGGGACCGAGAGACGGTTCGCGTAGAGCCAGCACCGCATTTTTGCCAATTTTAGCCATTGCTTCCGCAAGACCTACCGACATGGTGGTCTTTCCCTCTCCTGCGGGGGTGGGGTTTATGGCGGTAACAAGAATCAGTTTTCCGTCGGGATTTGAAGCGGTTTTTGTGTAAAGTGCTTCCGAGAGCTTAGCCTTATAGTGACCGTAAGGCTCGATGTCGTCTTCGGAAATGCCGAGATTTTCCGCTATTCTGCCTATTTTGAGCATTTTTGCCTGCTGTGCGATTTCGATATCCGATAACATGGAAAAATTCCCCCTGACAAAGATAATACATACAGTATAGCAC
>JAIEDQ010000213.1 GCA_029067895.1 Oscillospiraceae bacterium
GGAGCATAGCTCAGCTGGGAGAGCATCTGCCTTACAAGCAGAGGGTCATAGGTTCGAGCCCTATTGTTCCCACCAAAGGGACTTCTAAAAGTCCCGCTTTTGGCCCGGTAGTTCAGCTGGTTAGAACGCCGCCCTGTCACGGCGGAGGTCGTGGGTTCGAGTCCCATCCGGGTCGCCATTAGCGGATTTAGCTCATCTGGTAGAGCGCCACCTTGCCAAGGTGGAGGTAGCGGGTTCGAGCCCCGTAATCCGCTCCATTTTTCTTTTTAGAATAAGGCGCTATAGCCAAGTGGTAAGGCGTGGGTCTGCAACACCCTGATTCCCCGGTTCAAATCCGGGTGGCGCCTCCAGCGGGAGTTCCCGCAAAAAGAAAAGGTCACTCACAAAAGAGTGACCTTTTTGTTTTTTGAAAACTCAACTACAGGTTGTATTCGCAGGGCTTTTTCATAAACATATAGACGATTGTTTTTGCCCATGGCATATGCAATAATCTGATACATAGCATAATGCTATAGAAAATCTATCGGGAGGAAAAATATGTTTAATCAAATTGACTTCGGAAAAAGACTGAAAGAGTTCCGCGAGAGGAGAAAGCTTACCCAAAAGGAAGCTGCCATGAAAATCGGTGTTTCGGAGCAGGCTCTTTCAAAATGGGAGAACGGGGTGTGTCTGCCCGATGTTTATCATCTGAAATATCTTGCGCGCGTGCTGAACGTTTCGGCTGACTGCTTGCTGGATACCGAAAACGACGGCGGCGAAAAGGTTGTTGACACGGTAAAGGTCGGGGGAGCTGTTTTTGAGATCGTGGAGAAGCCCGAAACCGTCTTTGCGGGAAAAATGCTTTATGCAAAGGATTTTTCGGATATATCCGCTTTTAATTCGGCAATAGACGGGTTTGCAGCCGACGGCGAGGACTCTGTATACGATCTGCTTACGGACGCTGTGCTTCCTGTTTATGACATTCATTTAAGCGTGAATTTCTGGCTCAGCGAAAAGAAACGCGCATACGGCTTTGTGCGCGAGGTATCCAACGACAGTCAGCCCGAGGGTGTGGATGTTTACAAAATGCCCGCTTCGCTGTATATTCGTGCCTATACGGACAAATCCGCCGCACAGCTTTTAGCAAAGGAACAGTGCGAGATATGGGAGCTTTTCTCGTACATCAGAGATTATTTCATGCCCGCCCACGGCTTTAAAATGGCGGACAACGGCGCGCAGGAGCTGGAAGTATTTGACACATCCGAGCACCGCACGGGCTATGCCTATATGCCTGTGCAGAGATGTTAGTCATTGATAATGCGTCCGGAAAAATAACTGTACTGTTTTTCCGAATTTTTGTATAAATTGATGTAATAAATTCTCCTCTTAAAGCCAAACTATTTACAGAATAGCTTGAGAGGAGAATGATCGTGAAAAATAAATTTAATAAATTTGCCGTCGGGACTATAACGGCGTGCGGATTAGTGACGGCGGGACTGCTTGTCGCTCCGAAAATGGTCTTGAAAAGCGTGCCTACGGCTACGGTGGTCAAGGTGGAAAAGGTGGAGCACGTTGACACCGTCTCACTGTCTGGGACTATCATGAAAAATATTACAAAGGACGAGACCTACGTCCAGACCTTTGTTCCCGAACAGGACATAAGCAGGGTGGAGCTGGGTCAGATCGCCGAAATAACCGGGGAAGCCTTTCCCGACATGGTTTTCCGCGGGTCGGTGGACAGAATTTCCGACACGGCTTCAAAGGTGCAGTTCGGGAACGTCCAGAAAACCGCAGTGGAGGTCAAAATAAAAATTGACAGTCCCGACGATATTCTGAAACAGGGCTACACCGCTTCGGTAAAGCTTATAACCTCCGAGCCAAGCACTATGAGCCTTGTGCCCTATGAGGCGGTCAATCAGGACGAAAACGGCGAGTACGTCTACATTCTCAGGGACGGCAGGGCGGAAAAGCTGTACATTGAGACGGGAGCCGAGCTGAGCGGCGGTATTGAGCTGAAAACGCCGATCTACGACAGCGAAAAGATAATTACCGTGGACGAGCTTGTGGAAAACGGCGGAGCCGTTAAGCTGTCGGAACAGGAGCAAGCCGATGACTGATATAATCCGCAGCGGCTTTCGCTGTCTTTTCCGAAGCAAGCTTCGTTCCTTTCTCACTATCACGGGAATTGCCGTGGGCGTGATGTCGGTGGTGGTAGTGTCCTCCATCGGCGAGATAGGAAAAGCGTCCATAAACAGCGAGCTTTCGGGCATGGGTATGGACAGCCTTGTGGTGTCCGTCCAGTCGGGAGCGGTAAACAAGCTTACCGAAGAGGAGCTTGACCGTATCAAGTCTCTCGATACCGTGGAAAACGCAATGCCGCTCATGAGCATTGTCACAAGCGGCGAGATCAAAAACGACAGGGTAACGGTCATGGCATGGGGCGTGAACGAGGACGCGTACAACGTTATCGACCTTGAAGTTATCCACGGCAGACTGCTCAACAGGGGAGATATCATCGAAAAGAACAACGTATGTGTAATCGACGAAGCGATAGCTTTGGAGCATTACAAAAGGACAAATATTGTGGGCAAAAATATTACAATAAATATCGGCGGGATACCCACGGACTTTGAGGTGGTGGGTGTGGTCAAAAACGGCGTGAACACGCTCCAGAATATGCTTGGCGGGTTTATTCCCGACTTTGTGTACGTGCCCTATTCGGTGATGCAGTCGGGTCTGGGCAGGAATAATTTCGACCAGATTACCGTAAAGCTTGAGGACATTACACGCAGCGTTGAGACCGCCGCCGCTGTTGAGACCGTCCTTGCGGAAAAGGGCAGTGATTTTTCTGTGGACAACCTGCTCAGTCAAAAGGAAAAAATGAACAATATCCTTTCCATTGCAACCGCCGCGCTTTCGGCTGTAGCGGGGATAAGCCTTGTGGTTTCGGGAATTTCTATAATGACGGTCATGCTGGTTTCGGTCAGCGAAAGGACGGGGGAGATAGGTATAAAAAAATCCGTCGGAGCGAGCCGCGGAATTATCCTTACCGAATTTCTGTTTGAGTCGGAGCTTATAACAATTATCGGAAGTCTTGCGGGGATTTTTTCGGGAGTGCTTATTTCCTCGGCAATATGCGCCGCTGTGGGAAGTCCCGCCGCGCTGAACTTTAAGCTGTGCGGAACGGTAATGCTTATCGCGCTTGCCGTGGGCGGCTGCTTCGGAGCGTATCCCGCCTATAAAGCCGCGTCCCTCAATCCCGTGGACGCGTTGAGACGGGAATAAGAAAGGCTGAGCCTTTACCCATGCCGCCGTCTATAGCGAGTGAACGCACTGTTCTCCCGAGACGAAAGACAGCTTTTATTTACAATATTGCACGAAATGCTGAGCCTTTACCCATGCCGCCGTCTAAAGCGATGGCGGCACATTTTTGTTTTCGAGACGAGAAAAAATTTATGTATCGACATTGCACAAAAAATTAACCGAAAATAATTTCCTCCGCGGACGGGTCAAGCATTAAGACCTGTCCGCGGATTTTTTCTGTGGCTTCTTTTACGGGCATTTCTATACAGCACAGGAAATATTTATAATAATTCTTCACCTTGATAACGATTTACGGATTTTCCGCCGTTTACTGCGCTCACAGCTTCTAAAATCTCTGCTTTGCGGGCTGCCGCCTCTTCTGCCGACAGATCAAGAATAACGTCTTCCAGATCATAAGGACCATAGCGGAAGTGTCCCACAACCGCGCCGTGGAATTCCCCGTCGATAAGTAAATACTGCAATGTTTCATGTTCGGGGTGTTTGAATTTTTCTTTAAGCCGGTATTCATTGGTTTTTACCAAAAAATCATTGCGGTGCATTACATAAACGGATCTGGTGATCTGAGGCTCATATTTTTCCAATAACTCAATATCCGTTTTCAGAAGCCATCCGTTTTCCGTTTCTTCTATGACACCCTCGGAAGCAAGAGAAGCTATAGCCTCTTTAACGATTTTCACAGGCAGCTTATAAAAAGATCTCACCATTTCCGCATTAAAACACACCTGACGGTAGGAAAACCTTTGAAGTATGATTTTTAACGCTTCTGTTTTAGTGTATTTATTGATATTTACGTCGGAGAACATTTCGGAAAACTTATACCAGCCTCTGTCCCACTCGCCGTCGTATTGGTCTTCATAAACCAAAAACGCTTCTTGCAGACGGTGCAAAACAGGCGTTATCTCTTTCACCAGCATTCCCGTAGTTTCCTTTATCTGCTGAATATTGAGAGGGCCCTCACGCTCGATAAGCTCTTTAAGTACCAAATGCTTTTCGGCAGGCTTGTCCAGCGGTTTGCAGAACAGACACGCGAACAGTTCAAAATCCTCTTTCATTATCCAGCCAAGATTACCGCCCGCAAATCGTCCCTTTAACAAAGAACGGTCTGCCTGCCGCAAACGGTTGAATTCAATGTCGTCAAAATTTACCCGAAAGGTCAGAGACGGCGGGTCTCCGAAGCCGCACCAATACACATTTTGTCCCGGCTGGAGATCGCGGTAAAGCGATACATATTCGCTTTCGTCAGCCTTGCGGGTCAGGTGCTGACGTTCCATTCGCAGGGATACAATTTTGTTTTCATTCATAAGCAAAGTCCCTTTTCTAAAAAATATTACCCATATATAAATTTCTTGATTTTCTTTTCCTCTGCGGATGGGTTAAGTTTCAAAATCTGTCCGCGTATTTTTTCTGCGGCTTCTTTTTCGGAAACATCGGAGGATATATCGTCTCCCCAGAACTCTTCACAGGTGCAGAACACCGCACTGTCCCAGCCGTATTCGAGACCCTGCTTGTTAAGCTTTCGGGCGCGTCCGCAGATGGTAATGAACATCTTCATCTGCAAGTTTGTAACGGCTTTTTCATAGCGGCTGTTTTCCTCCTTGGAAAAGCAGCAGAGCCTTTTCAGGTCGTGGGCGGGAATGCGCCTGTTGTCCCGAACCGCATTGTAGACACGCTTTTCCATGTCGGAAATAAGTCCGTTCTCGTAAGCGTCCTCGAAGTCGTATCCGTTTCGGCGTACCGCTAAAAAGTAGGGATACCATTCCCGTGTAATATACCCGCTCGTCCCGAAAAAAAGCTTTGCGTAAGCAATATCGTCGCGCTCCTCAAGGACACGCATACGCCACTGCCACGGGTCGGTTTCGGGGTCGCCTGTGTGCCATATTATTGGATTTCCCTCAGCTATGGGAGCCTGCCAGTCGTAATCAATAATAGCAAAGATACCCTTTGCATTTCCACCGCCGAGGGAAAAGCCGCAGCGCAGAAGCTCTTCGCAGAAGTCCGCGAAATTTTTTACCATGATACTTCCTCCGATTTCTGTAAAAATTATGTAAGATTGTCCTGCGCAGCCTGCCCGTCAGACAAAAGCAAAATATTGTACCGCTCGGTGGTAAATTTCAGTACGCAGTAATTGGGATCGTCCCAGCCGCTGAAATGATTTTTCAGTCCGCCGTACCACATTTCCTTTTTAACGTCGGGGTCGTTTATCTGCTCGATAGTACCCGTCAGCGCGATATGGTACTCCGGCGAATTAATGCATACGCTTGCTTTGTTACAGCGGTCTATGGTGTCTTTTTTTGCGCCTGTTCCCGTGCAGAACGTCAGCCATTTTATGCCCTCCGCTTTTGAAATTGAAATAGTCGTGGTATGTGGATAGCCATCCCGGTTCACAAAAGCAAGGGTGACAAAATTCTGCGAACCGTTTGCTCTTTCCGCAATAATTTCTCCTGCTCTTTCGATAATTTTTTCGTTCATTTTAAAGAAATCCTTTCCGAGCGGCACTTTACTTTTTGATATCTGCCGTCTTTCACATTGGCTTAATCGGGTTAATGACCGCAACCCGACTCGGTTCGTGCTCACCTGTTTCGGGGTTTAAGGGCGAATGGATATTGTAGAGATAACCGCTTTCGCCGTAACGACCAAGCTTGTCGGCGCTGTAGTGTTCCTGGTCAAACCAGACGTTTACCACCTTTACGCACAGGACAAAATGGTCGCTGCCATCAAACAGACGCTTTTCCCACGCGACCTCGCATTCAAGGTTTAAAAAGCATTCCTCCACAACGGGAGCGTTTACCTTGCTGCCGTTTTGATAGTGAAGTCCCGCAAGAGCAAGCTCGTCCATGTCGTAGCGGTTGTTTTCGATAGTTGACATACATTTGCTTATAACGTCCTTGTCGGGAAAGTTGATAACAAGCTGCTTCTGATTTTTTGCGACCTCATACATATGCGAGTATTTGTTCACGCTGCCGAAAATGCAGTAAAAATCATTTTCGCTTGAAAAGCACAGCCATGAATCCATAGTTGCGTTTGCAAGTCCGTTGTTTTTGTACCCTGTCACAAGCACTAGCGGCGATGGGATAGCGGTAACGTATTCCAGCCAGTTGAAGCCCCACAGCTCCATATCCTTGATCTTGTCGGGGATTGTGCAAAATTGTTTTTTGTTCATGTGTATGACCTCCTTTTTTCATAAGTATATCATACCCAATGGACATATGTATGTCATGTTTCTTTTAAGATTTGTCAGTGTGCAGACGGTACTTCCGCCGCCCATTTTTTGCACTGCTCTATTCTTGCTCCGTGAGGATTATCGCCCTGTTCGGGGTCGCAGGAATACTGTGTCAGCAGCTCGCAGGGGATATCGGGACATTCTCCGCAGTGTACAATGCCCTTGTTCTGACAGCACATCGCCACGGGACATTCTCCGTGGAACGGGTGTCCGTTTGTTTCAATGCAGCCTCCGCAGCCACAGCTTTCCTTGTACTCGCAGCCCGTGCAGTGCAGTCCGCAGCGGGAGTCAACTGTTTTTTCCATAATTGTTACCTCCGTAATTTTTATTGGCATATAGCAGCCGTACTCCCATAATATCATACCGAACATGACAACCGTATGTCATGTTTATTTTATATTTTCCGCAAGAATTTCATTCAGTTCGGCAGGGTCAAACTCCGAAAGAGCAGGGTGATCTGTCAGAGCCTTTACTATCCTCCAGCCGTCACGGTTTCGCTCCGCGTTCTGGGGAATGGGCGTGAAGCCGAAATCCAGATAGACCTTGCAGGCAACCCATGTAGTGGTCTGGGTCGGTATCTTGGCGTGGGTGTACCCCAGCGACCGCATTACTTCAAGAGTGTGTGCTATAAGCGGCTTTGACAGACCTCTGCCCTGATAGTCCCGCTTGACCGCTACCCAGTGCAGCCAGCCCGCGCCGGATTTGTCCCTGCCGTAAATGTCGTAGAAAGCCGTTGCCGTGGCAACCTTTTCACCGCTGTCGGTCTCAATGAAAACCATGCGCTTGACAAGCTCGTCGTCCTTGCCGCCGTAGTATTCGTTCCATGACTTTAGTCCCGCCTCGTAGCTTTTAAACTCCTTTGCGGATTTCTCTATCTCTATCCAAGCGTCCCTGTCGCCGCTTCTGTAGAAAACGAACCTGTAGCCGTCGGGCAGGGGAAAGGCGGGAATGTCCGCCAGCGTTTTCCTTTCAAGCATAAGTTCATAGTATTTTATTTTTTCGTCGTGATTGTCAAAGGTCATTGCTGTTCCTCCAGTCCTGAAATAAACTCGGTCATTTTCTCCGCAATTTTTTCGTACTCATGGTCGTGTATGTAGTGAGGGCAGTCCAGTTCGATATAGCTGCTTCCGTCTGCCTGAGAAAGATATTCTTTCGGGATACTGCGCCATGTTTCCTTATCGAAGCCCGTTCCTCCCGAACCGTCCGAAATAAACAGAAGCATGGGCATCTGGGGTATTCCCGCTGCCTCGACGGTTTTTGCGTTTTCCTTGACGGCGGCGGTCTCGTTTATCATTGTCACGGTAGCGGTGCGCCTGTAGAAAACCGCTCGGTACAGCTCCTTTTCCTCCTCGGAGAGCGTGCCGTACTGTATGGCGTCGCTTTCCGCAATGCCCGGAATAAACCGCGTCACGCCGATCTGCGCCGCAAAGCTTGCCAAACGCATAAGCGGGATATTGATTTTCATTTCTTCATAGTACCCCGGAACAGCCATGTCCAGACCGACTATCGCCGCAACTTCGCCCGGATATTTCTGCGCCCAGCGCAGGGCTTCAAGTCCCGACATTGAGTGGGGACACAGCACATATGGCGCGTTCAGTCCCGCCGCAGTTAGCGCGGCACGGGTGTTCTCAAGAATTGTGTCTATGTCCCGCTCCGTATCCACCACGTCACTGAAGCCGTACCCGAATTTCTCCACCACGGCAATGCGGTATTTATCGCTCAGCAGCGAGTACAGGGACTTGAAGTCCAGAACGGGAGAGCAGGTACCTCCGCCCGACATAAATACTAACGTAATGTCGCCCTCGCCCTCGGTGTAAACGTTCATAGTGTGACCGTCAACCGTTACGGGAGTACCCATAACGCTTATGGTTTTGGCTTCATTTGCAAGTCTGACGCGGTGATTAATGTAGCATATCAGCAGTGCAATGGCGATAATGCCAACTGCTATAAGTAAGATCTTTGCCGTTTTTTTAAGTATTTTCATATTTTTTGAGAGCCTTTCTGAGTTCATTGATATATACCTGTCGGAACGCTTCGGGTGCAAGTATCTCAACTCTGCTTCCGAAGCTTAAAAACCATTGCAAAGCGCTTTTCTCGGAGCGAAACCCGAACTTTGCGCGAAGTCTGCCGTCCTCCGTGACGGTAAAGCTGTACGGTCCGTATTCGTCCACAAGACGAAATTTTTCGCTTGCGTCGTACAGCGCCGAGACCAGAATGTTATCTTCCACCGCTCCGCTGAAGCTCATCTTTTCGGCAGGGATATCCCGCGGAGTAAATTCCTCGTCGGTAATTGACAGTTCCCACAGCCGCGTAAGCTTGTACATTCTGAAATCCCCGCGGTCGGGACAGAAACCTAAAATATACCAGCTTGACCATTTGAATATCACAAGAGCGGGTTCGATAAGCTTGTCCTCTTCGCCCTTTTCGTAGTAGTATCGGAAGGTCACACGCCTGCGGTCGTCGATCGCTTTTTTCAGAAGCTCTATTTTGTCCGAAAGAGCTTCCTTGTAGAATGAGGACAGGTCGATAAGCATATTTTCCTCAACGGGGATAACGCCGCCGATCTTCTCGGTCAGCAAAGCGGACTTTGAGTTCTTGGACACACTGTCAAGAGATTTCAGTCCCACAAAAACGGAGCGCAGCTCCTCCTCGGTAAAAACGGTGGTGTCAATGGAAAAACCCTCCATTATGGAAATACCGCCTCCCGCGCCCTGCTCGGTGACAATGGGTATTCCCGCAAGGCAGAGAGCCTCTATATCGCGGCTGATAGTTCGCTTGGACACCTCGAATTTTTCCGCCAGATAAGGCGCAGTGACCTTTCCTTTCTGCTGGAGAGTGGTTATTATTCCGATAAGTCGGTCGAGTTTCATAAGATCATTCCTTGGTATTGCTAAAAAAATTATTTTTGTCTTTTTTGATTTCGGATATTTGCCAGCGGGGAAGCGTCCATAGCC
>JAIEDQ010000214.1 GCA_029067895.1 Oscillospiraceae bacterium
ATATAATAAATTCAACTGGGATTTCCGTAAAAATATGTAAAGCAAATTCAAAAATCGAGTACATAAAAAACGGCAGTATCCTCACCTCGGTCAAGGACATCGGCAGAGATAATGAACAGGTTTACTGCGTTCACAACATGACCGAAAATGAACATTTCTACGGTCTTGGCGAAGACAACGACGCATACCTCGGCAATATGGACAGACGGGGAACTACCCGTGAGCTTGTAACAGGTCAGCGCATAAATATCGGTCATGTTACAGCAGACATTCCCGTGACATTTTTTATGAGTACTGGAGAAAATTCTCCTTATGGAATTTTTGCTGACAGCAGCTACCGTATGAATTTTGATATGGGCAAAGCTGCTTCCGACGAATATTCATGGTCTGCCGACGGCGGCAGCTTTGTGTATTATCTTTTTGTCGGCGATAATTTCGGCGAAATATTGAACAAATATACTGATCTTACAGGGAAACCGTCTCTGCCGCCGCTTTGGGCTTTGGGATATATTCAGTGCAAATGCTCCTACTGGTGCTGGGACGAAATTGATGAAATTATTGATACGCTTAAAGAAAAAAGAGTGCCCCTGGACTGTATTGTTTTTGACTTTGACTGGGCTGAAAATTTCCATAATTTCAAGTGGAACAAACGCTGGAACGGTATGAGTCCGCAGAAAATATGGTCGTACAGAAAAGACGGTCTGCACTTTATGGTGTCAAATTCCGGACCTATGATAAGAAAGGACAGCGACGTTTTCCAAAGCGCGCTTGAAGCAGGAATTCTTGCAAAGGATAAGGACGGCAACACCGTTACCTGCGGACATTACGGCGGCGAGCTTATGGATTTTACAAATCCCGACATGAAAAACTGGATAAAATGAAAGCTTGAAAATCTTCTTGACGAGGGCGTTGAAAGCTGGTGGCTCGACCTTACCGAGCCCGAGGGCGACCCAGACGGTACCCAGTATCACGACGGCGATAAGGCAAAAGTCCACAACATTTTTTCTCTTATGAACACCAAGCTTTACAATGAAATTACACTTGAACATAACCCCGATAAGCGTCCGTTTATTCTCACAAGAACAGGAACGGCAGGTATTCAGAAATACAATGTTTCCATATGGTCGGGGGACGTTTTTTCCGATTACAAGACTCTTGCCGCGCACATTCCCGAAGCGCTGAACACAACAATGTCGGGAATACCCATGTGGACAAGCGACAGCGGCGGATTTATGTCCTCCACAAGCAACAGCGCCGACAACCGAAATATTTACAAAAACGACGCTGCCGCCCATGCAGCCTTGTATGAACGCTGGCTCCAGTTTGCGGCGTTCTGTCCCGTTATGCGTGTTCACCACGCGGGACAGTCCTCTCCGTTTGTTTTCGGCGAAATGCTTACGAACAATATCGCGCATTACGTTCGGCTTAGGTACAGACTTATTCCTTATATTTATTCCTATTCATATCTTACCCACACCACGGGCGAACCTATTATGCGGGCGTTGGTTTTTGATTATCCCAACGATAAAAATGTGCTTGACATAAGGGACGAATTTTTATTCGGAAAGGAAATTCTTGTCGCTCCCGTAACCACGGAAAAGGTTACCGAAAGAACAGTTTATTTCCCCGAGGGAGAATGGTACGATTGGGACTACGGCTACAGATACGAGGGCAGGAAAAGCTATACCGTCTATGCGCCCCAGAACAGGATACCCGTATTTGTAAGGGGCGGCTCAATAATTCCCATGGCAGAGCAGACTTACAACACCAAGGATATTGACCGCCAAAAAATCAATTTGGTTATTTATCCGAAAGGTACGTGCAGCTTTACGCTTTATGCCGACGACGGTATCTCCTATGAATTTGAGAAAAATAATTTTACAGAAACTTTTATTAAGTGCTGCGAGGAAAAAGACTGCACAAAAATCAACGTTACCAATTCAAATCTTTTGTACTCTCCAGAGGAATATTCCTTTGAAATTCACGTTAATGCAAAGCCTGTTAAGGTTGCATTCGGCAGTACCGAGCTTACAAATTACGGCTATAAAAATATGCTCAAAAATACGGAAACAGGGTGGTATTATGACGAGTTCAACAGCGTGCTTTATATTAAGATCAAGACAAATGCAGAAAAGCTTGACGAGCTTGTCGTATCAAACGGCGCTGCTGTCAGAAAGGCCGCCGAAAATGCGGACATTGAAGCTGTAACGGGACAGATACCGTTTATTCTTCCGCCCGCTTCTGTTCCTTGCAGGATGAACTGTGTAAACTTTGACAGAGGCGGCGAAGGTGTGGCTTTCCACAAAACCGAAACGACCGCAAACGAACTGTACCGAACCGACGGTGTTGAAATAGAACTTTCAGACGATACAGGCGCAGGCTACAATGTAAAAAATCTCGGAAAATCCGAGTGGCTGGAATATACTATAAATGTATGTGAAAGCGGCAGCTATCGCATGGAACTGAGAGTTCAGGGAACAGGAACGATCGGCGCTGACTTTGATATGCAAACCACTTTACCAAAAATAACAGTAGATGAAAGCAGGTGGAATACCGTTGATCTCGGCACGGTAAAGCTTTCTGCGGGAGAACAGGTTTTGAGAATTTTTGTGCATGACGGCTGCTTTAGGTTAAATTGGACGGAGATAATAAAAGAATGATTGTCAAAATTACATCTTAAAAAATGAGGGGCTGTTGCACAACTACTGCAGCAGCCCCTTTAAACATGAGATATTCAGAATTTGTTTTCATTCCATATTATTGTATAGCTTTTCAAGCTCAGGTCTGCACTCGGAAAAAAGTTTGCCGAGGACGGAATCAAACTGCGCGCCTGACAGCCTTGCAAGGTTATACCTCTCGTTTTTCAGCTTTGTTTAAAACATACGGACAGTTGTATAGATAAGTCCTATAAACAGCAAAAAACAACGAATGCTGTTGCGGATAAGATATAAGGTGTTTGCTTCAATCTTTGCCGTGTAAATATTAAAGCGGGTCTCGCTTGTAAATTGTGTAATCTCCGATAAATCTGTTTCTGACGGAATCCACTCAATAGAAGCCCGCAAGTATACACTCGAATGCCCCCCAGAGATAATTGAGTATTTTTGGTATACGCTTTTGCAGGTATGACTGCAAGAACATAATAAAAAACAAATTCCTCTGCTTCCTTTTTCCTGCACTATATCCAATATGATTTTAAGATGTTATATGCCATTTTTTATTCCTCCATATTATTTTTTTAGTTTTGAAAAAATAATATGGAGAGTCGGCGATCGGCAGCCTATAAGATGAATTACCAATTATATAAAAATACTTTCGAAAACAAAAACCTCCAAACTTCAAAAACGAAGTCGGAGGCTTTTTTACTGCATAGATATTTTACCCGCCAAATAAATTGTTTTTTTATTTGGCAAGCTTGCTTACAGCATAGGAGCAAAAATTCTGACAACAGAGCGTATAAACCGATCAATCAAAGTATCTTTAAGACTATTGAATTCGATTTTCTCCGATTTTGAGATCGTGTCCATAATATCAGTCTTTATATCGTCTATAACGTCGCATTTGTAAAACCATACGCCGTTTTCAAAATGATGCACAAGACTTCTGTAATCAAGATTTATCGTACCTATCATAGCAGCCTCGTCATCGGAAATGTACATCTTGGCATGGATAAATCCGGGCGTGTATTCATAAATTTCCGCCCCGCTGTCAATAAAACGCTTGTAGCTGCTTCTTGTCATACCGAAAATAATTTTTTTATCGGGAATATGCGGAGTAACGATTTTTATATCAATTCCCCGCAGCGCAGCGTTCTCAATAGCCTGACAAAGCTCGTTGTCAATGATAAGATAAGGCGTTGTAATGTAAACATACCGCTTTGCCTGATTAAGCATATTCATAATGACGGCTTTGCCGACTTCTTTGTTGTAAATAGGTCTCGGACCGCTTCCGAACGGTATCAGAAATCCATTGTCGGCGCATTTTTCCGAAATGCAGTATTTTTCATATTCCTCATTGCTTTTTCTGAAATTAAGAGCGTAGTCCGTAATGAACATTTTTGTAAGCTCGGCAACAGCTTCGCCCTGCATACGTATTCCTGTGTCCTTCCAATGACCGAACGGGTGTGTAACATTTATGTACTCGTCTGCAATGTTAATGCCGCCAGTGTAGCCGATTTTTCCGTCAATTACCATGATTTTTCTGTGACTGCGGTTGTTAAATTCGTTATTTGCCTGACCTCTCATCTTTGCAAACGGTATGGCGTGAATGCCCATTTTTTCAAGAGTTTTGTAATAATCTCCTGGCAGCAGAGCCATACAGCCTATATCGTCCCAAACAACTCTGACTTCAACTCCCTGCGTAGCTTTTGTTTTGAGAATTTCCAGAATTGAATTCCAGAAAACGCCCTCTTCAATTATAAAATATTCAAGGAAAATAAATTTTTCGGCTTTTTTCAAATCCTCAAGCATTGCCGCGTGCATTTTTTCGCCGACTTCAAAATATTTTATTTTTGTGTTTCTGTACAAATGAGTATTGGCGGTTTTGCAAATCTGCAAAGCCTGTCTGTATGCGAGAATATCTTCGTTTTCCAAAGCGTCAAGCTCTGACCAATCGTCCTTGACCTCAATGCTGTTCATCTTTGAAAGACGCTTTATAAACTTTTTGGAAAGCTTCCTCGAATAGTACATAAAATAAATCATAAAACCCGCAACAGGCACTATAAGAACGATAAGCAGCCACGGAATTTTATAGTCGGGATTATCGTTTGAATTAATGATTTGAAGTACTACTCCGATCTCCGTCAGCAAAACCGCAATACTGAAATAGGGGACTTTGTACATAAGCGCAACGACAATGGCGACAACAGCCGCCGTTTCCGCAATGGTAATTAAAACCGCAAGAATATATCTGACGGGAATATAGTAAATTTCCTTTTCCGTTTGATTGCCGTTTTTATCGGTTTTAATAATTTTCTTTTTCACATTCTCACCCTATTTCTCCGAAAAGTTTTCCCGCTCAATTTCCTTGGTCAGTCTTAAAATTTCGGGCGCAATTTTTTCACGCCGTTTCTTTGTTACATATTTAAAAATCGGATAAGCCAAACCGAGAATTACCATTCCCGCGATACCTATAATTACGCCTGCGATAAAC
>JAIEDQ010000215.1 GCA_029067895.1 Oscillospiraceae bacterium
ATGCAATAGCGATCTACAACAGCATAATTGCGAAAAACGAATCCTGCGCGGAGGCTTATGCGGGACTGTCCGAGGCTTATTTTGCAAAGAATCGGTCGGACAAGGCTTTTGAGATACTCGAAAGAGGCGCGAGAAATACCGATCAGGACGAAATTATAATGGATAAAATGAACGAGCTTTTCCCCGACGGTGTGTACGCCGACGCTTCGGAGGAGAACGAAGACGGCTTTGAGGACGATAACGCCGATGTAACAGACGCTCCTCAAACGGAAGATCCTTTCGAGGATATCCCCGAAACCGAGGAGATAACGGTCACGACCGTTCCTGAGGAGTCTGAGACCGAATCTGAGACAACCACTGTTCCCACTACGGCGGCAACTACGGTTCCGACTACAGCTGCAACTACTGTTCCCACAACGGCTGCTCCGGTCGTTGTAACTACCGCTCCGCCCGTTGTCACAACGGCCGCGACCACACCCGCAACTACCGTTCAGACTACAACAGTGACCACAACGGTCACCACGACAGAAATGCTGAGAGACGTTTCCGTAACAGACCTCACGCGTATGTCTCTGGACGAAGCGTATGCATGGTGCTCTAAAAATAATCTTATCTTAAGCGTGGTTGGCACGGAGTACGATTCCGCGGAAATACTGTCCCAAAGCCCCGCTCCCAATTCTGTAGTTAAGGAAAATTCCACCGTTATCGCAGTTCTTGCCGAATAGGAGGTTTATATGAAAAAACTGGTTTCTGTTTTGCTGACGCTTATCGTGACAGCTATGCTTCTGCCTGCCGCAGCGGTTTGCGCCGCGGACTTCACCGTTTCCAAAAGCGGTGCGGCAGTGATACCGAACGGGGCGAAAAGTATTTCCGAAAAAGCTTTCAAGGACAATACAAAGCTGACCTCCGCAACTATCCCCAACGGCTGTGCGGTCGGCAAGGAAGCTTTCGCAAACTGCGTTAATCTCAGATCGGTAACCTTTGAGGGAAATTCCGCTTACATTGACGACGAGGCGTTTCTGAACTGCACGTCGCTTGAGAAGCTCACTTTTAAAAATCCCGCCGCAAATATAAAGTACATAGGCAAAAGCGCGTTCGCAAACTGCTTTGCTCTTGAAACGGTATCCCTGCCTGCCAAAACAGGAGAGATACGGGAATTTGCTTTCGGCAACTGCACCTCACTGAGTACCGTGACTGTTCCCCAGAACGTTTCGGTAACGGGCAAATGGGCGATCGGCTATATGCACGACGAAAAATCCGGCGATTATTATGCCGCAGACGGCGAGACCGAAGCTTATGTAAGCTATTACCGTATGTTCAACGGCGACCTGCTGGAATGGTATTCGCCAAACAAGGGCAGCGCCGTGACAATGAATGTGGTCAAGGATTCCTCGGCTGAAAAATATGCCCGCGACAACGGCATCAAGTACGCCCACTTCAAATCCGTAGAGCCCCCCGATGTTACCGCTTCCGCCGAAACAAACAGCGTAGTTCTTAAATGGAACAAGATAAACGGCGCGGACGCCTACAGGGTAAGCATACTGAAAAACGGCAAATTTACCGAGTATAAAACGACTACCGCAAAAAAATGTACCGTCAGCGGACTTGAAAGCGGTCAGTCCTATACCTTTAAGGTCTCGGTAATGAGCACGGCAAAGAACGGCAAATATACAGAGCTTATCAGTTCGGGAGAGATAACGGTCTCTACCAAGGCTGCCGAAGTGACAGCTCCCAAAAAGCAGAAGTCTGACATACCCGAAGCGCCCTCCGTTACCGCCGAAGCAAGCACGAACAGCATTACGCTCAGGTGGAAAAAGGTCGACAACGCCGACGCTTATCAGGTAAGGGTATTCAACAGCGAGACAAACAGGTATGAAAAATACAAGAACACAACGGGAAGAACCTGCACTGTGTCGGGTCTTTCAAGCGGTACACAGTACAAGTTCAAGGTGATTTCGCTTTACTCGGAGAAAAACAAATATATCGAGGGAAAATCCACCGACGAGATAGTTATTTCCACCGCGGAGATCGTAAAAACCAAATAAACAGCAAACCGCCGTATTCAACAAGAACACGGCGGTTTTTAATATTTTTATACACTTTAGTTGGTGATCAGAATTAGCTGACCTTAAAGGAATCTGCGATACCGCGCAGACGGCGGGCGTCGGCTGCGATCGCTTCCGCCTTTTCGGCGTCGGCAGTCTGTGCGGCAGCGGCGATATCCGACTCGCGGGGAATACTATGTGACAACGCTTCCACAGCTGCGTTTGCGGCGGACACATATTCGCTGACCGCGACTTTTACACCGTCCAACTGTTCCTCGGCATTATCCGCGCACACAACAGCTTCGTTCAGTATCCCGACAGTTCTGTCGGCTATTTTTGCTCCGCCCGAAAGAGCAGAGACCGTCTTTTTGATAAGCGTCTCGGTAGACTTAGCCGCTTCGGAGCTTCTCTGAGCAAGGGCTCTTACCTCGTCGGCGACCACGGCAAAGCTTCTGCCGTTTTCTCCTGCCGCAGCCGCTTCCACCGCAGCGTTTATGGCAAGGATATTTGTACGGAACGCTATATCGTCTATCTGCTCGATAATATTGTTAATGCTGCCCGCATACCCGTTTACCTCGGAGATCGCTCCCGAAAGCTCGGTCAGACTTTCATGCTCTGCGGAAAGCTTCTCTCTGATCTCGCCGAGACTTTCCGCCGCTTTATCGGCACAGGCGGAAATATCGGTCCGCTCCGCAAAAAAGCTGTCTGCGGTATTTTCCCGTTCGGGGACAGCCGTCAGGACGGGCTGCTGATTTACGGCTTCGCTCAGACTTTCCGCGCCGTCTATGACCGAGTCGGATATCTTCCGCACCTGCGCAAGAGCCTCCCGCATGGAACGCTTCATATCGGCGACAGCCTTGTGTATCATCTCAAAATCGCCTGCGTAAACCGCTTTGCTCTTGGATTTGTCCTCGGAAATGTTTCCCTCGGCAACGCTGGATATCATTTCCGTAACTTCTTTTACGCAGCCGTTCAGAGCGGTTATCGTTTTGTCGAGAGCGTCCGATATCCCGCGGGATTCGTCGTTCGCACGGGTCTTTGGCACAGGCGAAGTGAAGTCTCCCTCCGCAAGCGCGGAAATTCTTTTCGCCATCTTTTTTATGGGACTTAACGTTCCGCTCAGTATCACCGAAGCTATAATGCAAAGCAGTATCGCCAGAGCCGCGGAAAATCCGACCGCTTTCATTATTTCGGGGGTAAGGTCGGGCATAAGCTCGTCGGGAACGGCTTCAACGTGTACCGTCCAGCCATCTCTGCCCGCAACGGGTGCGCTTGAGGCGTACACGTTTTCGCTCTCAGAGGGTTTTCCCGCGATAATGCCGTTTTCGTCGGAAACGTACACTGCGCAGGAGTCACCCAAAGAAATAACGCTGAACACGTCGTCGAAAAATCCGCAGCATACCTTGCAGACAAGCACGCACTTCTGGTCTCCGTAAGGCTCGGAAAGGGGCGAGGCGTAGCACACCACGGTCTGTCCGCTGCATTCGTATGGCGCGGTCATAAGGGGCTTTCCCGCGGCGGCGCTTTTTACCGCATCGTTTTCTCGGTAATCGGTAACGCCGTCTATGGAAACAAGGCTGTCCGCGTAGGCGATATCAAAGGTAATACCCTCCGCCACGTAGCTTTCGTTGCGCATATCAAGAAGCCGAAGCCTGATCTCGTCAACGGCTCGGTTAAAGGCTGCATCGTTGTCGGAAAGGTCATCGGAGACCGCGGTTACGGCTTCGATCTTTCCCGAAAGTGTCTCTGCGGCAGAGACCGCGCTTTGCTCAATAAGGGAGACGACCACCGTTCTTGCCGCACGCTTTGCCGAGGAATATGAAAGAAAGGAATAGGCTGCCGCCGCTGCCGCAAAAACGACCAGCATAACGGCTATAAGCTTTGTTCTTACTGAATACCTCAACAAATCGCCTCCCATATTTCGACATAAAATCACATATTAATTATACACCATTTGTATTAGTTTGGAAA
>JAIEDQ010000216.1 GCA_029067895.1 Oscillospiraceae bacterium
TTCCGAGGCTTTTGTTGAATTTATAAAAAATACTGCGGGATATGAGTTTGATTGTCCATTAGGGATATTTTATGAGGAACATATTTTTTCGGAAAAATGGTTTCAAAATGGCGGCGTCCCAAACGGACTCCGTATGTGGGTACCGATCATCAAAAAGTAAGACAAGTACATTTTCTATAATCAGTAATGCAGCCATGAATTGCATTTCTGCTTAAAAAGCAAACATTATTTCTCTCAATGAGTACCTCAGCGAATTTAGCGAGCTTCTCAAAAAGATTTTGTAAAAGTATTGATTAGAGGCAGGAAAAATTCTTCTTGCCTTTTATTTTAATATGACATACTGTTGTCGCATTATATGTGTTATATTTGTTTCAAACAAATTTTTTTATTTTTCTGCAAACCAATTTCATTTTCCGCACACTATATTATAGGACATTCAAAATCACGAAAATGAAAATTGATACAATAAAACCCAAAAGAGGCGATAGTATGAAAAAGAAAAAGGACGAAAATCAAAACCCGTATCACAAGGATTACGGGCTGTTCAGCAATATGCGTTATGTGATGAGCGGTATGTTCAGATACGTGCCGAAAATGCGGCTGTACATTCCCATAGGCATGATATGCGCGCCGCTTATGCAGTATTTGTGGTCGTTTATCACCAAATTCGTTGTGGACATGATAACGGGCGAAAAAGGCTGGGAAAGTCTGCTTTGGCTTATTGCAACAGTCACGGCGGTGCAGATAGCTTCAACAATGGTGAATACGTGGCGTGGCAGCAAATGGTCGTGGTTTATCTATGCCAGAATGAAAATGATGGTTGAATTCAACCGAAAAATTATGACTATCGACTTCAAAAACACCGAGGACCCGGACGTTATGGACTGCCGTGAAAAAGGCGGCAGAGCTGCGCAGGGCAATAATATGGGTCTTGAGGGCATGATGAGAAAGGTCGTCGATCTGCTTGAATCTTCTGCGATAACAGCGGTGGGACTTATAATTCTGGGTACAATGAATATTTTGGTTGTGCTGTTACTGGTCGGATTATGCGCGATTGCATTTGCCTCCAAAAACCACGCAAACAAAAAATGTAAAAAAGAGGTCTGGGATCCCCTTGCCAACTGGTGGCGCAGGAATAATTATATGAGCAATACCACCTGCGATTTTGCCGCCGCAAAGGATATAAGAATGTTCGGCTTGCGGGAATGGCTGACGGAAAAATTCAAAAAGGAAAAAAAGACAAGATATGAGGGTCAGATAAAAAACGAGAAGATATGGGCGGTCTGCAATATATGCACCAACATATGCTTTGCGGCGTCGCGGATAATTGTTTACGGCTGGCTTCTGTATAAGGCTTCAAAAGGCGAGATGACTATAGGCAATTTCAGCCTTTATATAGCGTCATCAGAAACGCTTTACACATATGTATGGTATATCATGGACAGCATTGCCGACCTTTTGCAGCGAAGCCGAGAGGTTGACGACTGGCGCAGCTTCCTTGACATGGACGGCGGAGACTCCGACGAGGGTATGGAAGTTCCCGAATATGACAGCTATGAATTTGAGTTCAGGAACGTTTCCTTTAAATATCCCAAGGCGGAAAAATATGCGCTGAAAAATTTGTCCCTGACCTTAAAGGCGGGCAGCAGGCTTGCTGTTGTGGGACTTAACGGCGCGGGAAAAAGTACCTTTATAAAGCTTCTTTTGCGTTTGTACGAGCCTACCGAGGGAGAAATCCTGCTGAACGGCATAAATGTACAAGAGTACAGCAAAACAAGCTACTACCGTATTTTCTCGCCTGTTTTTCAGGAAGTGAATTTGTTTGCGTTCCCTCTTGCGGAAAATGTTTCGATGAAGTCCCCCGACAATACCGATAAAACTCTTTCGGAAAACTGCCTTGAAAAATCGGGCTTCGGGGAGAAATTAAAAGAGCTTCCGAACGGTATTGACA
>JAIEDQ010000217.1 GCA_029067895.1 Oscillospiraceae bacterium
TCCTCGTCCTTCATGTGATAGCCTTCAAAACTAAAAATGCCGGCTTTGACCGTCCGGTTATTAGATTGTACATCATCGGCAAATGCCGTTATAAAATTGGATAAAGCGATGATCAAGCATACTGTAAATGCCGCTATTCTTTTCACGCACATCACGGTACGCACCGTTTTTCCTCTCCGAGCGCGGTATTTCTTCGGAAATGCCTTTTTATTTTTTGAAATGTTCTGCATACTACATCTCCCAATTCCGAACTGCCGTTTTTGGTGCGGATAACAAAAATCGAACCTGCATGGATCTCTTCGCCGCACACGCATAGTAGTAATTGCATTATATCACAAAACACATAATTTGTCAAATATAATTTCAATATAGCGTTACAATAGAAACCTGACAAAAGAATAAAAAGTTAAGGGAAAGACAAAAATCTGACAGAATATAGTTATCGTCTCATTAACATTATTGATTTTGCCGCAGTCCGCTAAATCATGTCATAATTCTCCATGTGCTTTTTCAAATATTTTCCTGTCAGACTTTCATTGCATCGGCAGATACTCTCCGGCGTTCCCGTGACAACGATCTGTCCTCCATGAACACCGCCGCCGGGTCCCATGTCGATCACATAGTCTGCATTGCTTATAATATCAAGATCGTGTTCAATAACGATAACTGTTGCACCATTTCCGATCAAGCGCTGAAACACCAGAAGCAGCGTCCTGACGTCAAGAGGGTGCAGACCTATTGTCGGTTCGTCAAATACAAAAACTGTATCGGACTGTCCTTTTCCCATTTCGCTTGCAAGCTTCAGCCGCTGCGCTTCGCCGCCCGAAAGGCTCGGAGTTGCCTCCCCAAGCGTTAGATAACCGAGACCAAGCTCATGGAGGACCTTTAATCTGCCCGCCACAGACGGCAGATCAACACAGGCTGCAAGAGCCTCGTCAATACTCATATCCATAAGCTCGGGAAGCGTATATCCTGTTTCAGCCTTTTTCGGGATCCGACGTATAAGGCTCGCTTCTTTGGAGTATCTTGAGCCGCCGCAGTCGGGACATGGGATCTCCACGTCGGGAAGAAACTGTACATCAAGGCTGACAGAACCTGTTCCGTCACAGACAGGACAGCGCAGCTTTCCCGTATTATAGGAGAAATCGCCCGCCTTGCAGCCCCTTGCTTTTGCGTCCGCACACCTTGCATATACCTTGCGAAGCTCATCATGTACATTGGCATAGGTTGCTACAGTCGAACGCACATTTATACCGATCGGTGTAGCGTCGATCAGCTTGACCTGCCGTATACCCTCTGCGGAAACAGAACGTATATGCTCGGGCATTTTCCCCCCGTTTACGGAGGTCTCCAGTGCAGGGATAAGACTTTCCAGCACCATTGTCGTCTTTCCTGAGCCCGAAACGCCCGTCACCGCGATCAGCCGCCCTTTCGGAAAATCTATCTCCAATGGTTTTACAGTATGTATCTCCGAAGTGGACAAGGATATTCTTCCCAAAGCAAACATATCCTCCGACGGAATACTGCTTCCGATATCCGTCACCGTCCTGCCCGAAAGATACCCGCCTATGAGTGAGTTCGGGTCGTCCGACACGTCCGAAACGCTCCCTTGGGCAATAACAGTTCCGCCGCCCGCTCCTGCTTCGGGACCCATTTCTATCAGCCAGTCTGCTTCCTTCAACACATTGGTATCATGATCCACCAGAATAACCGTGTTTCCGTCTGCAAGCAGATCATGCATAACGCCGAACAGACCCTCCATATTTGATGGGTGCAGACCGATAGACGGCTCGTCAAGAACATAGAGAACACCTGTTGTACGGTTGCGCACGGCTCTTGCAAGCTGCATTCTCTGCCGCTCGCCTGTGGAAAGGGTGGAGGACGACCTGTCCAGCGTAAGATAAGAAAGTCCCAGCTCCATAAGCCGTTTTGCGGCGTTTTGGAAAGAATCGCATATGCTTTCCGCCATCGGACGCATTTCTTCGGGCAGTGAAGCAGGAACTCCGCTTACCCAGTCTATCAGTTCGGATAACGTCATCATAGCAGCCTGCGCAAGTGAAATACCCCGAAGTTTCGGCGCACGAGCCGCACTGCTCAGACGTGTGCCGCCGCAGTCAGGGCAGACACCCTGACGCAGAAACTTCTCCACCCGCTTCATACCCTTTTCGTCCTTGACCTTGGACAGAGCATTTTCAACCGTATATGTAGCGTTGAAATAAGTAAAGTCCATATCCCCTGCCGCACCGCTGGTTTTGTTCTGGTAAATGATATTTTTCTTGACCGCAGGTCCGTGAAAGACGATATCCCGCTCCTTTTCGGTAAGCTCACGGAATGGTACGTCTGTCCGAACGCCCATTTCCCGCGCAATGTCTTTCATAAGCGACCACATCAGCGTCTGCCAAGGCGCAACTGCGCCCTCGTCTATGGAAAGCGACTCATCGGGCACAAGTGTTGATTCGTCGACTGTGCGGACTATCCCTGTACCGTCGCACCGTTTGCACGCACCCTGACTGTTAAAGGCAAGCTCCTCCGCGGAGGGAGCAAAAAAAGCTTCACCGCATACAGGGCAGACAAGCGGAATGTCAGCCGCTACATTAAGCGACGGCTCCGCATAATGTCCGTTGGGACATCTGTGGCTTGCAAGACGTGAAAACATCAGGCGCAGAATATTCAGAAGCTCCGTGCCTGTTCCGAACGTACTGCGTATTCCGGGCACACCGGGACGCTGACGGAGAGCCAAAGCTGCCGGAACATACAGAACCTCATCGACCTGCGCCTTTTCCGCCTGTGTCATTCTCCGTCTGGTATAAGTGGACAGCGATTCCAGATACCGTCTGGAACCTTCCGCATATAAAATTCCCAGTGCAAGCGAGGATTTTCCCGAACCCGAAACCCCCGCAATGCCTACGAGCTTGTTCAGCGGAATATCCACATCAATATTTTTCAGATTATGTACACGTCCGCCGCGCACATGGATATACTTCGGCGTTCCGTTTTCACACTGTTCCATATAAATCACTCCTGCCATATTCTATAAGGCTTAGGAAAATGTTTCCAAATCTTTATCACTCCAAAAGTGCATTTACGCAATTGAGGACATATAAAAAACCGCACAATTTTCTGTCATGCTTTAGGCTGTCTGTCACTGCACAATTTTTTCAGTTTTTCTCTTAACATTTCATATCTAAGCAGCTTTTCTTCCTTTGCAAAATGTACCTCTCTGAACTGCTCGGGATTGTTTTCATAAACAAGTTCTTTCGCTTTTTCTCCGAACTGCTCGCTTGTAAGATCAAAGCAGCAGTCGCCTATAACGTTATAGCAATGGAAATTACCGCCCTCCATAGGTATTCCGTAAACCTTTCCACCGAAAATATCCTGTGCAAGAAACGCAGTTACCGAACATTGCCCTTTTGTCATATTTTCTTTCGTCCACTTATCCCGAAGCCTCGGAGCGCAGGTATCGGCGCACCATACTTCAGACAATGCATTGTACAGGTCAACAGGAGAATTTATCGCCGGATAAAGATCGTTTATTGGCTTGGCAGCGGCGGTTTCCCAGCCGTAAAAATTGTAATTCATATCGGAACTCCTTTTAATTTTTTTAGATTTATTGTAACACATTTTCCCAAACAAGTCAACTTTCCCCATAAAATAAAGACGCTTTGTAAAATTATCAAATGGTATTGACAACCCGCTGTCTGCGTGTTATACTGTATATATCGAAATATTAACAGTATAACAGGGGAACTCTTTATGAAAATTGTAATTAAGAATAGATCCGATATGCCCATATATGAGCAGATCGAAGAACAGATCAAGGCGCAGATACTTGAGGGCAAGGTCGCAGAGGACGAGCAACTCCCGTCCATAAGGCAGCTTGCCCGCGATCTGAAGATAAGCGTTATCACAACAACAAGGGTCTATACCGATCTTGCGGAGGAGGGCTTCATTATCTCCGCGGCGGGCAAGGGCTATTTTGTTGCACCAAGAAACAACGAACTGCTGCGGGAGCGTATGCTCTGCGAAATGGAGGACGGTCTTGAAAAAGCCGTGACGAACGGCAGAAACGCAGGACTTTCCGATGAAGATATAGTCGCCGCGCTGAAAAAATTTTTGGAGGAATGAACATGGAGAATATTCTTGAGATCAAAGGGCTGAACAAGGCTTACGAGGGATTTTCACTTAAAGACGTGACCTTTTCAATGCCGAAGGGTTATATAATGGGATTTGTGGGACAGAACGGTTCGGGCAAGACCACTACTATCCGTGCGATTTTGGATATGGCGAAAATAGACAGCGGAACTATAAGCGTATTCGGCATGGACAGCGTAACGGATACCATTGCCATAAAAGAACGTCTCGGTGTGGTGTTTGACAGCCTGTACCTTGCAAATCATCTGAATGTAAAGCAGGTGGAAAATCAGCTCCGACCGTTTTACAAGGATTGGAGCAGCGATGAATTTTTCCGCAGGATACGGGAATTCGACCTGCCCGATAACAAGAAGATAGGCGATTTCTCCAAGGGCATGAAAATGAAGCTTATGATAGCGGCGGCGTTGTCTCACAATGCGGAGCTTATCATTCTTGACGAACCTACAAGCGGACTTGACCCCGTTGCCCGCGACGAGCTTCTTGATATTCTTGCCGAGTATATCGAAGATGAAAACCGTGGCGTACTTTTTTCAACGCACATCACAGCGGACGTTGAGCGTATCGCCGACTATGTGACCATACTCCACAACGGCAGGGTGTGGTTTACGGGAACAAAGGACGACCTCTGTGAAAGCTATGCGGTGATAAAGGGAGCTGAGGAGGATATCCCACCTGCTCTCAAAGAAAAATGTATCGGCTTCCATGCATACAGAAACGGCTTTGACGCATTGATAGAAACGGCTTATCTTGACAAAGCAACTCGGTCTCTTGACATGGAAAAGGCAAGCATTGACGAGATACTGGTCTACATTGCAAAGGAGGATAAGCATGAAAGACGTTCTGAAAATGATACGGT
>JAIEDQ010000218.1 GCA_029067895.1 Oscillospiraceae bacterium
GGTCTTGCATACGCTCTCGGTATCGGCGGCGCAAGAGCTGGCGTTCTTGAAACAACATTCCGCACAGAGACAGAGACGGACCTCTTCGGCGAGCAGGCTGTACTTTGCGGCGGCGTATGCGCTCTTATGCAGGCTGGCTTCGAGACACTCTGCGAGGCAGGCTACGATCCCAGAAACGCTTACTTTGAGTGTATCCACGAGATGAAGCTTATCGTTGACCTTATTTACCAGTCCGGCTTTGCGGGAATGAGATACTCCATTTCCAACACTGCCGAGTACGGCGACTATGTAACAGGTCCCAAGATCATCACCGAGGAGACCAAGAAGGCTATGAAGAAAGTTTTGTCCGACATTCAGGACGGTTCTTTCGCAAAGGAATTCCTGCTTGATATGTCCGACGCAGGTTCTCAGGTACACTTCAAGGCTATGAGAAAGCTTGCTTCCGAGCACCCCGCAGAAGTTGTTGGTGCAGAGATCAGAAAGCTTTACAGCTGGAGCGACGAGGACAAGCTCATCAACAACTAAGCGGTGCGGCGGGGAGTCCCCGCGGGCTTAGTCACCCCCAATGTTATATATGATGGCTATTGACTTTGCTTTTGCCTCCATCAAGGGGGCGGGTGAGTTTGTTTAAATTATACTGTAATAAAAAAACGAAGCATGGAATTGGTTCCATGCTTCGTTTTTTATTGACAAGTCAGCTGCTTTGAGGTATAATATTTACTAAAATAAATCGAACTTTAAGGGAAAAACAATTATGAGTTATAAAGAAAACAGAGAACATTACACAGACAAATCTATAATAAAAACAACAAAAATTGTTGTGGGATTATTTATACTGTTTACAGTTTTCACAGGATATAATTTTCAGTTGTCGTATGAGCTGACTTTTATTTCAAATTTCTCATGCGGTTTGTTATTGTTATTGGATGGAACAGTAGGTTTAATTAGAAAGAAAGCCTTGCCCGCGATTTTGTATCAATTTGTACTGCCATGTATATTAACCGTTTTTTGTTCGGTGTTTTTTAAAATCTTCGGTTGGCACGATTTTAATTTCAGCGGAATGTTTTTCTTCATGCATGGAATAAATCCCGTTTTGGTTCTGGCGATGTATTTGTTTACGACAAAGCTTGAATTGAAAAATAAAAAAGATTATGTCAGAAGAATTTTTATAGCTCCGGCTATGGTAATGTGTTACTTGCTGTTTGATTATATTCGTTTTCTTATTACCGGCAGCTTAGTGTATGGCTTGGCTTCAGCCGAAAGTCTGACATTTGTTAAAGCTGCTGTAATCGGAATTGTTTACTATGCATCAATAGCATTTATGAGCTATGGCTTACTTAATTTAAAGTTGTATGTTCAAAAGAAAATAGAGAGGTAATTTTCGATAAAAAAGCGTAACTTCTGATATATTCGAATAATTAAAATAAGCCCGAAAGCAGTTGAAAAATTGCTTTCGGGCATTACTTCTATATTAGTATCGCTCTTATATTCGGACGGTTTTTTGTTTATTTGGAAATGATAAAGTCCTCGGCGAATTTCTCCGAGTCGCCGCCGTCATCATCTTCCTGCTTGAGGCGGTCAAGCTCCTCCTTTTCGTAGGCAAGCCTGCGCTCGTTTTCTTCAAGCATACGCTTGTCGGGCTTGTGGAGAGCGTCGTATCTTTCCACAAATTCTATCGCCGCGTTCTCGTCAAGAGGCTTGCTCATAAGGAAGCCCTGAATGTAGTCGCACTTCATATCCGCAAGGAAGTTGTACTGCCCAACGGTCTCGATACCCTCTGCAACGGTGTGTATGCCGAGATTGTGAACAAGGTCGATAATGGAGTCGGTAATGGCGTAGTCGCGCTGGTTGTTGTTGATCTCGTCGATAAATGACTTGTCGATCTTCAGACACTTTATCGGGAAATTTTTCAGATAGTTCAGCGACGAATAGCCCGTGCCGAAATCGTCCAGAGCAAGGGCGATGCCCATGTCGTTTATCTCGCTGATAACGCTGCTCTTTGAGTCGGTGAAGTCGATAAGGGTGCTTTCGGTAATTTCAAGCTGAATATTTTTCGGATTGACCTGAGTTATGTCAATTACCCTTTTTACGTGTTCAAGATAGTTTTCCCTCCTGAGCTGAACCGGAGAAACATTTATGGACATGATAACGTCGGGGTTAAGATCCTCGTTTATCTGTTTAAGGGTACGGCAGGCGCTTTCAAATATCCATGTTCCTATCTGGACGATCTCGCCGCTTTCCTCGGCAACTCCGATAAACTCCGCGGGGGGAACTATTCCGAATTCGGGACTGTTCCATCTGAGCAGCACCTCAAAGCCGTGGATATCGCTGGTGGTTGTGGAAATGATCGGCTGATAGTGGAGAAGCAGCTCGCCGTTTTTCAGCGCGCCGCTCAGACTGCGGGCGATAGCCGCCCTGCTGTAAATGCTGCGGCTTTTCTGCGAATTGGTGTAAAACGCCACTCTGTCCTTGCCGGAATCCTTGGCTCGGTGCAGAGCAAGCTCCGCGTCGCGCAGAAGCAGGTCGGGGGTAAGGTCGTCGTCGGGGTAAATCGAAACGCCTATGGAGAATTTGATATAGATGTTGTCGTTGATGATCTCCAACGGCTTGTCGAAGCAGGAATGAAGCTTTTCAAGGACTTCGTATACTGCCGAGGGGTCGGTATCAAATTCCTTGATGATAACAAACTCGTCTCCGCTGAAGCGGAACACGGGGTACTGGAGACGTTTAAGCTCCTTGCCGAACACGCCGAGAACAGCGTCGCCGTAGGTGTGACCGAGGGTCTCGTTTATCCATTTGAAGTTGTCCACGTCCATGAACATTACCGCAAAGCGGCTTCTGCCCTCCTCGCGGGTGCGGATCATGTCCTCCATGTATTCGTAAAGGCTCACGCGGTTGTTGAGTCCCGTAAGGGTATCGGTGGTATCGAAGCTGCTTATCACAGCGTTTTTCGCCTGTATTATCTCGGCGATCTTGTTTATATTCGCGGCTGCGCAGCCTATTTCGGTCTTGCCCGAAGCCTTGATGCGGTAATTGAGGTTACCCGCGGCAATCTCCTCGGTACAGCCGCAAAGCTCGTTGAGACCCGCGCTTTCGGTCTTGAGGATATTTATTCCGAAAATGAAGGTCAGAGCCGTAAGGCAGACAAGTACCGCAAGCTGCTGCAAAAAGGTCTTATAGACGCTGCCGTTTATTTCGTCGCTGTCGAAGAGTACGATAACGTTCCAGCCGCTGACGGGACTTGTTTCCCTGTAGTAGTAGACCGTGCCGCCTTTTTCGGAAACGTAGCTGTCAACATATCCCGGAGAAACGGCTTTTTGTGCAATAACTTTTTCAAGCGGTTTGTCGGAAAGAGAAAATTTTCCGAGGAAATCCGACGAATCGGGCGAATATATCACCGAGGAATTGCACTCCACGATAGGATAGCTGCCCGAATTGAAGGTGTATTTTGAAAGTGCGGAGAAAATGCTGTCCGCCCTTATTTCAATTCCGCAGAAAGCATATGTATTGCCGCCCGAGACAAGGGGCTGTATAACGGTAACAACGTTCTCCTCGGCGTTGAAAAGTCCCGGAGAGGTCTCAAGGCATATGTACTCGCTTGACGACGCGCCCGAAATATACTTCTGATACCAGGAGCGTTCGGTCAGGGCGTACTGTTCCGCGGAAAGCACCTGACCGCTGTTTCCCACAAGTATCCCGCTGCTTTCGGAGACTGTCCAGACCGAAACGGCGTCCGAGCTTGCCTCGCAGGCCATATTCAGGATATCGGCGATCTTAGCTGCGTTTGATTTCGCCGAATCTGAATTAAGACCGATTATACAGTCCTCCAGAAGCGGATTTGAAGCAGCCGTACCGAGCTGAGCTTCGGCGGCTTTTATATGGTCGTTGAGAAGTCCCGAAACGAGATTTCCCGTATTTGTCATGATCTGCATTGAATTTGCCGAAGCGTTTATCCGCGTAAGCACAAATGATATTACCGCAAAGACGACCATCAGCACCGACGCAAGAACGACGAAGCGTAAAATGATACGCTTTGAATATTTCGTATTTTCGGCATATTTAGTTTTGGACATAGTTTAAGCTCCTTAGGGGGTAAGCCCCGTCAAATTATGAACTGCCGTAAAATTTACATAAGCTGTAATTATTATAACATATCGGCTATAAATTTAAAACAGTTTTTTTATATTTTATTTTTTTCGTCGTTTTAAACAAAATGAGTATATTTTTTTCGGCACAGGTTTAGATCGTTTTAAGTGCTTGGCGCCGCGGAAAATTTGAAAAAATCCTTGACAAAGCTGTAGATTTAGTATATAATTATTACGGATTATTTTGTTGAAATACTGTATGCCGTGGCTCGGCGTGAACTATAGTGTCTGAAACTGTCTGCGGCAAAACTGTCACAGATTTTTTTATTTCGCCTGTGATCTTCGCGGATAATTACGCGCAGATCGGCGTGTTGAAAGGATTTGACCGTTATGAAACCGAAAAAGCTTAAATTAACAACCGCTGTACCTATTGTCTGCGCAGCGGCGCTGACGCTGTCCTCGTGCAGCTTGTTCGGAGGCTCCGAAGCCGATGCGGAACCCACTTTCGATCAGGCAGGCTACGAATCCCGCATAAACGAGCTTGAAAGTCAGGTGGAGGCTCTGAGGGCGGAGACCATGCCTAACGTTCAGTTCAGAAACAAATCGGACTTCCTGCTCGGCAAGGACAATCCTGCCGTAAGCGAAGCTGCCGCCATCAAGGAGGAGATCATGGCTGACCTGCCTCCGACGATAATGATACGCGACACGGAGTACAGTACGTCGCTGACTTCCCTTACGCTGAACAATATGGGGCTTACCGACGAGGATATCGTTGAGCTGAAGTATATGGTAAATCTTACCGAGCTTCATATCTACCAGAACAAGATAAGCGACCTTACTCCGCTGAAAGGTCTTACGGGACTTCAGACACTGTCGCTGTTCAAAAACAACGTAAGCGACCTTTCACCTATTGCGGGACTTGTTTCTCTGGAAAGCCTTTATCTCAGGGAAAACAATATTTCCGATATCTCCGCTCTGGAAAACCTTACCGCGCTGGAGGTTCTGGATATTTCCGAGAACAGCGTGTCTGATGTTACTCCGCTGGCGAAGCTGAGAAACCTTAATCTGCTCAGACTTAACGACAACAATATTACGGACATTGCCAATCTCAGCGGTCTGAAAAATGTCGAGAGACTTCATTTGCAGAACAACAGCATTACGGACATCACTCCCGTAATGGGCATGGAGGATCTTTCCGAGATATATCTGGAAAACAATAATGTTTCGGACGTGTCGCCCCTTATGTCCCTGACCTCACTGGGCTGGATAAAGCTGGGCGGAAACCCCGTTGAGAACATTACTC
>JAIEDQ010000219.1 GCA_029067895.1 Oscillospiraceae bacterium
GCGGGACTTGCTTCCTCCATGAGTACTATTTCGGGTTCGGACGTTATAAGCGAGATACAGACCGTCTGCATGGACGAGGTAATGAACAAAAACTACGGACTTACCGAGGAAGAGATCGCTCTTATAAGAGAGCCTATGACGATGGTGGAGTACACCGTAAACGACGGCAAGACCGCGCAGGTATCCGCTTCCGCACTGGGAGCGATATCCCTTATGCAGTCCATGATCGCGCCCTTTGCTATCTTCTTCCTGCTTCTCATGGCTGCCCAGATGATAATGACGGCAATCTCCACGGAAAAGATCGACAAGACGCTGGAGACGCTTTTGTCCGCCCCTGTTTCGAGAATGACAGTCCTGTCCGCAAAAATGGTGGCGGCGGTTATTTCCGCGCTTTTAAACGCGCTGTTTATGATAGTGGGATTTGCTTTCTACATGATCGGTATGATGGGCAGCGCAGTCGGCGAGATGTCCAATGCCGCAAGTGAAATGCCGTCGGTTGACATGGCGGCAATGAGCGAGGGCATAACGGGCGTAGGTCAGGCAATGGTCGAGCTTGGAATTTCCCTTACTCCGATGAGCTACGTGCTTTTTGCGTTACAGCTTTTCTTCACCCTTGCAATAGGTCTTGCGATATCCCTTATTCTCGGAGCAATGGCTACCGACGTAAAATCCGTCCAGACCCTTATCATGCCCATAATGATTGCGGTAATGATACCGTTTTTCATCACAATGTTTATGGATGTAAACGAAATGTCCACCGTGTTTAAAATAATTGTTTACGCGATCCCGTTCACCCATACCTATACAGCATTGACAAATCTCATGAACGGAAATATGCTTCTGTTCTGGGGAGGACTTGTGTACCAGATAATATTCTTTGCGGTATGTATGTTCCTTGCGGTAAGAATGTTTACCACCGACAGGCTGTTCACTATGTCCTTTTCGGCAGACCAGTCGATGAAAAAACGCGGAAAGAAAACTGTCTCCAATGAGCAGTAACTACCTCGGAGGCTTGGCTGTATGAGCAATGAAAAAAGATTTATCTATATGCCCCGCGAACGCAGATCGGTGCTTCTGAGAGTTTGCAGTATCCTTTTCTGTTTAGGCACCGTCCTGATGTGGATATCGCGTGACAAATTCGGCTTTGAAAAGGGCGACCTGCTTATCATGAGCGGCGTTGCTGTGCTGCTGGTAACTCTGTCCGTCATGGGCGGACGGGCTGAACGCAGGGCTTCCGTCGACAGCGAGACTCTCCGCCGCATACGGGAGGAGACGGGCAAGGGCGACTACAACAGCGATATTTTCTTTGACAAATAATTTGACCTGTAAAAATAAAAACGGTACTTTCACAAACGTGCGGAAGTACCGTTTTTTGTTTCGGGGATACTATTGGACGCTTAAAACATAGCTGAAATTTTCGGCAGTAATAATATTAAAGTGATCTTGAACCATATAGGATAACATAATTCCGAAATGCCTCCTTAAATTTTTTTATGTACGCTTTTCCAAGCTGCGCCTTTTCTCCGTTATCGAAAATTATCTCATTATTGGTGTGACTGCGTATATGTTCAAAGCCTGCAACATATGCGCGGTGACAGCGTACAAATTTTTGCGGAGGAAGCTTGTTTTCGATGCTCTTAAGATGAACGAACACTTCCTTGCAGTCCTTGACAGTCCGTATAACGGTATGCTTTCCCTGGGCTTCGGCATAAATTATATCGGATATTTTTATTTTCCATACGCCGTCTCTTGTTTTAATAGTAAGAAATTTATCACGGTCAACGAACTTGAAGTAATCGTCAAGCGCACGAAAAAGCTTCTGCTTATCAACGGGCTTTTTAAGGAAACGAAAGGTTCCCACTTCAAAGGAGTCCAGAGCGGCTTCAGGATAGGCGCTTATAAAAATTATAGCGCAGCAGCCGTTTGCTTCGCGTATCTTCCTTGCGGTCTCGATACCGTTTATGCCCTCCATAAGGTAGTCCATAAAAACTATTTCAAATGTTCTCGGTGAGCGAAGCAGGTCATATCCGTTTTCAAATCCGGCGGCTGAAAAGTCAACGCCTTTTTTCTCTCCGTATTCCTTTAAAAGACAGATCAGATTGTTCTGCATAGCTTTTTCATCGTCGCATACGGCAACGAACATATTACACCACCCCATAATATTGTATCATACTGCAAAAAATTTTTCAATACAGTTTATTCCTTGAAATTGTACGCTTGTCCGACAAATATTGAAGTACGGCGGCATATTGAATAAAATATATTTATACTTAACTTCGGAAACGGTATAATGTCATTGTCGGAATTATTTGTACTTTAACGGTGTGCTCTTCGGAGTATGCTGTTTCTCAAAGAGGAGATCAGAATGAGCTTTATTGAAAATCAGCAGATATTGTACGACAACGTCCTGTCCTATCGGACGAGGATAAGCGAAAATTCCCTGCCCGATCTCATAAGCTTTGTCCGTGAGAACATAGACGCCATGGATCTGTCAATAACGGGAGATATAATATTTTCGATTTCCGAAAGAATAACGGATGACGACGTTTCAATAATCGGGGTGGAATTTATAATTCCCGTCAACAAGCGTTTTAAAAGCAACTCCCGTTATGTTTTTAAGCCCAGATTCAAGCTTGAAAACGCCGTCATGTATAAATTCAGCGGAGATATTCTGAAGCTTTCACGCGAAAGCAGCAGGCTTTACGAATACATTATCAGGAAAAACATGAAGGCTGTGACCGAGATATACTACTGTGTCAAAAAGCTCGACGGCAGCAACAGTACGATTTGTATGTATATGGGTATAAGCAGCAATCTGCTGTAAAGATCAAAATAAGCAGTCCGCGGTCAGTGATCGGTTCACTGACCGCGATTTTTAAATTTATTAATACATAATTAACAAATAATACTTAGTATTACTCTTGAATATTTTGTGAAACTTGTATATAATTATTTCTAAGTAACTATATCTTTTTATTTGGATTTTAACGAGGTGTACTAATGTTTTTTAATCGTTTTACCGTTTGTATCGTAAGCCCCGAAAAAAAGATCGAAACCGCTTTCAGCCGCGTTCCGCAGCCTGAGGACAGCGCGTTTGAGATGAAAACATATTCCCGCGCCGAGGATTGCAGCGCGCCGTCCGCCATGGGACGCGCCGTTATTGTCGACTGCTCCGCACTGAACGGAGATATCCCCGACTTTAACGCGGAATATGTGATACTGCTTATTTCCGCCGACGCCCATCCGAGCGATGAGACGCTTGAAAAAGCGGGCGAAGTGTGGGTCGTGCCCAAGGACGAGGCTCTTGCCGAAAAGCTTCTGAAGCTGAATTTCAAGCGTCTTATGGATAATATGAAATTCCGCGCCGACAGCCACAAGAACGAGGTGTGCTTCAATACCGCAATAGACAGCGTCCCCGACCTTATCTGGTTCAAGGACTCCAGAGGCGCGCACCTTATCGTGAACAACAGCTTCTGCAAGGCTGTGGAAAAAACCAAGTCCCAGATATATAAAAAGGGACACTACTACATATGGGATATCCCCAAGAGCGAGTACGAGCAGGGCGACTATGTATGCCTCGAATCAGAGGACATAGTTGTGGAAGCGCGGAAAACCTGCCTGTTCGACGAAAAGGTAAAGACCAAGAGCGGTATGCGCCAGTTCAAGACCTATAAGTCTCCGCTTATCGACTCGGAGGGAAATATTTTTGGCACCTGCGGCATCGCCCGCGATATCACAGATATCCAGAACACCAACAACGAGCTTGACGTTGTGCTGGAAAGTATGCCCTACGCCGTTATAGTTGCGGACAAACACGGCTCTGTTATCAGCACCAATTCAAAGTTCAGCAGCTACTTCCCCGAGGACGGCAGCATTATCGGAGAGAATTTTGAAAGCTGGAAGGAAAAGGCTCTTGCTGAGCATACCTTGAACGGCGACGGCAATATTGAAATTACAAAATCGGCAGGCGACGAGGTCAAAACTCTCGTATTCAACGAGCAGCCCATCATTGACGTATTCAACGAAAATATAGGTACAGTCAACGTTTTCCGCGATGTTACGCTGGAAAGAGCCTTTGAGCAGCAGACCCTGCAAAACGCAAATACCGACTTCCTGACAGGTCTGCACAACAGACGAAGCCTGTTCTCCTATCTGAGACTGGTGAAGAACGAACCGCAGCTCTCACTGATAACGATCGACCTTGACAACTTTAAATCGGTAAACGATACTTTCGGACACCAGATCGGAGACGAAGCTCTGACCGAGACTTCCGCGCTGATCAAGAAATGCTTCCCCAACGACTTCATTGCAAGACTCGGCGGAGACGAGTTTCTCGTAGTCATCAGCGGGATATGCTCCGAAAGCGAGCTTGAAAGCAGTACCGCAAATCTGCTCGGTACCCTTTGCGGAGTCTACAGGAACCGCGAGGAATTTTCTATGATGACCGCCAGTGCGGGAATTGCCTACGACGTTATCGAGTCGGGAAGCCATAATATCGAAAAGCTGATGGTAAACAGCGACAGCGCGCTTTACTGTGCGAAAAACTCAGGAAAGGCTACCTACAAACTATACGGCAAGGTTGTCCGTGATGGAATTACGGTAAAGAAATAATATTAATATTAAAGCGGAATGTGCAGACAGGTTTTGCACATTCCGCTTTTACATTTTTGTGCCAACAGTTTTGTCAGCTTAACAGACTGTCGATCTTTGGCTTGTCGAAGCCGATAACTACCTCTCCGCTGTCGAACACCGTTACGGGGATACCCGTCTGTCCCGAAACGCCGATAAGCTTATCGTAGTTTTCGCGGGACTCCGTTACGTCTATAACATCATACTTGACACGCCTGCTGTCAAGGTAAGCCTTAAGCTTTGTGCAGTATCCGCAGCTGTCCGATGAAAAAACCTTTATCACTGTAAATTCTCCTTTTGTTATCCTGCCGTATTTTGCAGGATATATTTTTCCGCGTTCAGGGCGGCGACCGCTCCGTCCGAAACTGCGGTCACTATCTGACGGTACCGCTTTGTACGCACGTCCCCCGCGGCGAAAACTCCCTCAACGCTTGTTTTCATGTCCTCGGCCGCAGCGATATAGCCGTTCGGGTCAAGCTCCACACTGCCGCGGAGAAGCTCCGTACGGGGCACGCTGCCGATATAGGCAAACACCGCCGAAAGGGGTATCTTCCGTTCTTCAAGGGTAAGCGTGTCGGCAACAACAGCGTACTCCATAAAATCGCCGCTGCCGCCCACGTCCGTCAGATCAGTATTGTACAGTATCTCAATATTGGGAGTATTTTCCGCACGTCTGAGAATGGCTTTCTCCGCGTGAAAGCTGCTCTTTCGGCGGATCATCACCACCTTTTCCGCAATATTGGAAAGGTACAACGCCTCCTCGATAGCCGCGCTTCCGCCGCCAACCACGCCGACGGTTTTCCCCTTGTAGGCAGGAGCGTCGCACAGTGCGCAGTAGTGAACTCCCTTTCCGCGGAAACGAGATTCGTTCCGCACCAACAGCGGTTTGGGGACAGCTCCCGTAGCAATGATAACCGCCGTGGGCTCGAATATCCTGCTTTCGGTGATTATCCTTTTTTTGCCGTCGGAAAACTCCGCACGCTCTATAACGTCGAACTCGTCTATTTGAACTCCCAACGCCTGCGCGTGCGCTCTCAGGTGCTCCGAAAGCTCCGTTCCCGTTATGCTCATGTAGCCGGGATAATTTTCCACAATGCTGCTGAGAGCGACCTGTCCTCCCACAAGACCTTTTTCCAGCACCACAGGGTCAAGTCCCGCCCTTGCCGCATATATTGACGCGGTTATTCCCGCTGGACCCGCGCCTACAATAACAAGCTTTGTTTTGATGATTTCCTTTTCCATATGAATACTATACGCAAAAATCCCCCGAAAATTCGGGGGATTTTGTAATATTCACAAATATTATTCGGCAGCCTCGTCAGTCTCGGCAGCTGCACCGCCCCGCTCTTCAAGAAGAGCGCGGATCGAAATGCTGATCCTCTTTTTCTCGGTGTCGATCTCTGTGATCTTAGCCTCTACCTCGTCGCCGATAGAAAGAACGTCCTTAACGTTTGTTACCCTGTTTTCCGCAAGCTGGGAAATGTGGATAAGTCCGTCAATATTGGGAACGATCTGCGCAAATGCACCGAAAGGTGTGATGGAAACTACCTTAGCCTTTACAACGTCGCCGACGCTGTAGTCCTCAGCAAACTTGACCCAAGGGTTGTCCTCGTCTTTTTTGTAGCCGAGGGAAATTCTGTCAGCCTCTTTGTCAAGATCCTTAACGAATACCTCGATAACGTCGCCCACCTGAACGACCTCGGAGGGGTGCTTGATCCTGTTCCAGCTAAGCTCGGAGATGTGAACCATACCGTCAATGCCGCCCAGATCAACAAATGCGCCGTAGCTTGTAAGAGATTTTACCTCGCCCTTGAAAACGTCGCCGATCTGAACAGTATCCCAGAATTTAGCCTTAGCCGCGTCCTTTTCTGCGCTGAGTACGACTCTGATAGAACCTACAGCCTTGCCTCTCTGCTCGTTTACTTCAATAATCTTAAACTTAACGGTTTTCTTAACAAGGTTCTCGAGCTTCTCATCTCTGCGGGCAGTAGCCTGAGAAGCGGGAATGAACACTCTTGTACCCTCGTAGAAGATGATAACGCCGCCTTTTACAACACTCGAAACCGTACCCTCGAGAACAGCGTCCTCCTCCTTAGCCTTAACGATCTTGTCGAAGCCGATCATAGCGTCGACCTTTTTCTTGGAAAGAGTAACAATACCCTCGGCGTCGTTAACCTTGATAACGATAAGCTCAACCTCGTCGCCGGGCTTTACCACGTCGGCGGGCTTAAGGGAAGTATCGTTTGTCAGCTCGTCAAGCGAAACATAGCCTGTATGCTTGGTTCCCACATCTACAATAGCTTCCGCGTCGTTAACGGCAGTTATGTAGCCTTTCACCCTCTGACCGGTATATATTTTTTTGAAGGACGCGTCCAGAGCCTCCTCAAAGTTAAAGTCCTCTTCCATGTTCTGCAATTTTTCACTCATCTGGTTTGTAACCTCCTTGATTATATGTGCCGGAGTTGAAGCGCCGGCAGTAACGCCCACGATAAATTTTTCGCGGACATTATTTTTGATAAGATGTCCGATATAACGGAAATCCAATCCGTCTGCGTTTTCGACGTGAACGCAGGCTTTGCAGTACTGCCCGCAGATCTCCGCGAGCTTTACCGTGTTGGAACTGTGCTTCCCGCCCACAACGATCATAAGGTCTGCGGTTTTAGCCAGCCGCGCCGCAGCCTCCTGCCTGTCGGCGGTAGCGCTGCACACCGTGTTGATGACCTCGGCTTCGGGAAAAATCTCCTCAGCCGTTCGGGTACACTTATCCCATATACTTATATTATACGTTGTTTGCGCAACAATTGCAACCTTTTTTTCAGAATTTTTATAAAATTTTTTTAAATAGCAATAAAGGTCGGCATTATCCTTCAATATTTTTGGTATATTGTGACAATAAGAAGCTGTAGCGCGAACCTCGGGGTGGTTCTCGTCGCCCATGATAATTATGTCGTATCCCGCCGCGGACTTCTCATCGACTATCTTTTGTATCCGTCTTACGAACGGGCAGGTGCCGTCCCGGTAATCTATGCCTTTTTCTTCCAGCAACCGGAAAATTTCCCTGCCAACGCCATGGGAACGTATAATAACGGTCTCGTCGGTCAGATCGGCAAGCTCCTCGGGTGTGTTGACAATTCGCACGCCTTTTGCGGCAAGCTCATTTGTAAAGTCCCGATTATGGATAATTTCGCCGTATGTAACGACCTTTTTGCCCTCATGCAATACATTATACACGATTTTTACCGCTCTGTCAACACCAAAACAAAAACCCGCTTTTTCCGCCATAACTATCTCAGTTTTCATCTGCCGCAGGCTCCTCCTTGTTTCCACCGCCCTCCACCAGCTCGGTGATAGCGCCCATTATGCGCTTTTTGACTTCCTTGAGAGCCTTGGGAGAGGCGTCCTCAACAGCGATCTCCTCGGCGGGTATCACCTTGCCGAACCGAAGCGTCAGCTTTGAGCGGAAGTGCAGCTTTTCACCCTCGAAAACAATTCCGCAGGGGAGAACGTCCGCGCCCGATTTTGCGGCAATAAGAGCCACGCCCGTCTTGCCCTTGCCGACTTTTCCGTCCTTGGAGCGCGTACCCTCGGGAAAGATAACCAGATGTCTGCCCGATTTAAGTATGCCCACAGCGTCGTCTATTACCTGCATATCGCCGCTGCCCCGCTTTACGGGAAAAGCCCCCAACTTTGTGATGAACCAGCCGAACAGCCTGTTCTTGAAAAGCTCCTCCTTAGCCATGTATGTAACGGGCTTTTTCATGGGCATTGTGAGGATAACGGGGTCGGCGTAGCTGCGGTGGTTGGAAGCCATGACCAGCGCCCTGTCCTGGGGAATATTTTCCGTCCCCTCAATATGAAAATTGTAAAAAAGCTTGTACACGCCCATAGTGACGTATCTTACAAAAGCGTTCATATTAGCCTCCCTTAATGATTTTTGTTTCCCAGCTTCTCGTTGATAATATTTATCAGCATATCGATCGCGCCCTGCAAGTCCACGTTTGTGGTATCGCACAGAACCGCGTCCTCGGCTTGTTTCAGGGGAGCGATATCGCGGTGCATATCATTGTAGTCACGCTTGTTCACGTCCGCAAGGACTTCCTCAAAGCTGACCGTTTCGCCCTTTTCGGAAAGCTCCTTGTGCCGTCTCCTTGCACGCTCCTCCGCAGTCGCCGTGAGATAAATTTTCACGTCCGCGTTTGGCAGGACTACCGTGCCGATGTCCCGACCGTCCATGACAACGTTGTTCTCGGCGGCAATCTTCTGCTGCAAATCAAAGAGGAAGTCCCTGACCCGCGGTATAGCCGACACCGCCGACGCGCCCATGGAAACTTCGGGTGTGCGTATCTTGTCGGACACGTCCTCGCCGTTTACAAAAACGTGCTGTACGCCGCCGATGTATTTCAGTTCGGGAACTATATCCTGCAAAAGATTTTCCACCGCTTCCGCGTTTTTCACGTCCTTGCCCTGTGACAGAACGTAGTAGGCAACGGCGCGGTACAGCGCTCCCGTGTCAACGTAAATGTACCCGAACGCCTTTGCGGCGGCTTTTGCAATGGTGCTTTTTCCCGCGCCTGCGGGACCGTCTATGGCTATGTTTACTGACATATTTTACCTCCATGTTTTTATAAATTATTTTCACAAATATTTTCGCATACTGCTTTTTACATATCTTTTTCTTTGTTCTCCAGTACCTATTTTATCCCAAGGCAAAGCTGAACCATATTCTGTACTGTAACGTTCATTCCAAAGCACTTCTGAACTCTCTGCCTTTAAACCTGCGTCACAATAAAAAGCTCCGGATTCACCTATAAAAATAACATATTCCTCATCAAACTGTACTACCGGCAATATCTTTTCTTTGCACATACCCATCTGATTAAATTCAAACTTGTCTTGCTCCGTGTATTCGTTATAAAATTCAAGAATTTCAGTAACAAATGTTGTGTGTTTGCGTACACATATTTCCTGATTAAAATCTGAAATGAACTTTTCAATTATATGAAGTTTACCGAATTCCTCCATAAACCGTATGGCTGCGTCAAAGGTCTGATACCCAAGACTTTCCCAGAATTCAATCTGGTCATAAATATCAATTTTCCTGCCCTCATACCAGCCTGCTTTTTCAAGCTGCCGCTTTGCAACCTTATTCAGCATTTTAATTACCCCTTACATATTTTCCCCCGCCGCAGCCGCCGTACAAAACGCAATCTGCAAATTAAATCCACCAGTGTAAGCGTCAACATCAAGAACTTCACCCGCAAAGAAAAGTCCCTGCACAAGCTTGGACTCCATAGTTTTCGGGTTCACCTCGGAAAGCTTCACTCCGCCGCTTGTAATTATCGCTTCGCTTATTGGACGGAAATCCCGCACCGTTACGGGGAAATTTTTCAGCAGTTTGACAAGTCCCGCACGCTCCTGCTTGGTGACGGAATTGACCTGCTTTTCGGGAACGATACCCGACAGCTCCACCACAACGGGTATCATTTTTGATGGCAGAAGCTTTGAAAGAGAGTTAGCAAATATCCTGTTGGGGTTCTCGGAAAAATCCCGCTGTATGCGCTTGTCCAGAGCCATATCGTCAAGGGCGGGCTTCATGTCAATGAGAATTTTGTAGCGTCCCCGCTCCATTTCCCGAATGTGACTTGACGCGCTTAAAACCAGCGGTCCCGACACGCCGAAATGAGTAAAGAGCATTTCTCCTTGCTCCTTGAAAATGACCTTGTTTTTCGCGGTATCCTGAACAGTAACGCTGACGTTTTTCAGGGACAGCCCCGTCATTTCCGAGCAGTAATCCTCCTCGCTGACAAGGGGTACAAGGGAGGGCTTTAGTGCCGTGACAGTGTGTCCCAGAGCCTTTGCAAATTTGTAACCGTCGCCGTCCGAGCCTGTGACGGGGTAGGACTTCCCGCCTGTAGCAATAAGCACGGACACGGAATTAAAGACCGTATCTCCGCACCGAACGCCCACGATAACGCCGTCCTCCGCAAGGACTTCCGAGACCCGCTTGTGAAGCACCGTTACGCCGTTCTTCCTGCACAGTTTTTCCAATGCGGAAACAATATCCCCCGCCTTGTCGCTGACGGGAAAAACACGGTTGCCCCGCTCGGTTTTAAGCGGCACACCAAGACCCTCGAAAAATTCCATGCAGTCGTAACAGTTGAAATTGCTGTACGCCGAATAAAGAAACTTTCCGCCCACGGGAATGTTAGCGAAAAAATCCTCGTCGGTGCATTGGTTTGTAACGTTGCACCTGCCCTTGCCCGTAATGGCAAGCTTTCTTCCCAGACGGTCGTTTCTTTCAAGCAGCAGCACGTTCCTGCCCCTGCCCGCCGCCGTCGCCGCGGACATCATTCCAGCCGCTCCGCCGCCTATTATTATGCAGTCGTAATAATTTGCGTTCATAAATTCACCTTTATATCAGCTTTTCCGACTTGCTTTTCTGTGACGGCGTAAGGTCGTAGTCCTGATCGTCGGAGCTTTCGTACACCTCGTACTCGTCAAATATCCTGTTGAGACGCTCGTAGCCGTTCACAACATAGTCGCTCTTTTTCATTCCCACCGCAACAATAAGCGCGTTTATCACACTCATTGGAGCAACAAGTGAGTCAGCAAAGGATACCATATCGCTGCGCGCAAGCAGTATATTGTCCGCATATTCCGCCAGAGGGGAAGCCTTGCTGTCGGTTATGGCGATTACCTTTGCGCCCTGCTCGGAAGCATACCTAAAGGCTTTAACCGTATGCTTTGAGTACCGCGGAAAGCTTATGCCGATCATAATGTCCCCCTCGCCGATATTGAGTATCTGCTCGAACATTTCGCTTGTGGACGTGGTGTGTACAAGCTTCACGTTCTCAAACATCATGTTAAAGTAAAAGGACAGAAATCTCGCCAGCACCGCTGCCGAACGCGCGCCTATAACGTAGATATTTTTCGCCTGACAAAGGGTGTCAACCGTGCGGTAAAATTCGCCGCGGTCGCCCTCTTCAAGGGTCTTGCGTATCTTGTCCATGTCCATGTTGAGGACGCGCTCATACACGTCGCCGCCGCTGAGCTGGTCGTTCATCACGTTCACTCGCTGAGCCGTGGTAAGCTTGTTGCTGGTGTACTCCTTTAAGGCGCGCTGAAGTTCGGGATATCCCTCGAAGCCAAGCTCCGTAGCAAACCGCACCACCGTTGATTCGCTCACGCCCACGATCTTGCCAAGCTTTGAAGCTGTCATAAAGGCGGCTTTATCGTAGCATTCGGTGATGTACTCGGCGATCTTTCTGTGTCCCTTTGAAAGAGACGGCATGATCTCTTTAAGTCTGTTGAAAAGATTTGCGTTAGGTTCGGGTGACATTTGAATTATCTCCTTTAGATTTAGAATTTATTTTCTCCGACAAAAATTTGCTTTTGAATTATGTTTTCGGACAAATGCCCGCTATTCCCAGAGACTGTCCTGAAGCTTTAGTATTTCCTGACGGCGTTTTTCGGTTGCATCAGTATCTTTTCGGTACACGCCGTTCTCAAACAAAACAGCGTCCCCCTCCTTAACGTCAGGGGCAAGTTCCGAGCGGGAAACTTCAAAACGATTGTCGCCGTCCTCGATAACGGCAGTGTTTCCGTCTATTCTATCTATAATAAGCATACTCACTGCTCCTTTTCGGGTACGACGAAGATATCGTCTCCGTCGGAATAAACTATTACTGTTCCGTTGATGTCAGTTCGGAAGCACTTTACCCTGAAGCTTTCAAGACGTTCCAGTATCTCGGCGTGAGGGTGTCCGTAGCTGTTTCCCGTGCCGCACTGGATAACGCATATGTCGGGAGAGACCGCCTCCAGAAACTTCTCGCTTGTGGACGAGCTGCTTCCGTGGTGACCAACTTTAAGCACGTCCGCGCTTACGTCGGCGCCCGAATTTAGTATGTCCTTTTCCGCTTTGGCTTCCGCATCTCCCGTGAAAAGATAGGACGTACCGCCGTATGTCATGCGCACCACAACGGAGTAATCGTTCAGGTCGTCGTAGTCCGCAACGGGTGCGAGAATTTCAAGCTTGGGCGGCTGTTTATCCATTGAAGAAGCAGTCTTGCCATCAAGCGCGTAGACCGTTCCCGGCTTCGCCGCCGTAAGCTTCAGAGCCTTGTCCTGCAAAGCCGTGAGAAATCTTTCATAGGTTTTTGTGGTGGGAGTCTTGTCCGCGGAAACCTTGGGAGCGATTACCCGTTCAACATCGATACCCGAAATAATGTCGCCCATACCGCCGATGTGGTCGGAGTGCGGGTGAGTGGCAATGACGATATCAAGCTTTTTAACGTCCTGCTTTTTAAGGTAGTCAAGGATCTTGTCGCTGTTCTCCCTTTCACCGCAGTCGATAAGAACAGCCGCGCCCTCCCACTTGATCAGGGAGCAGTCACCCTGTCCCACATCTATATAGTGTATTTCAAGATCGGCGTCCTTGTCTATAAAGCTGCTCACCGCCGACGCGGGGACTTCCGTGTCGCCGAATTCAAGATATAAGCTGAAGCAGAACGCCGCTCCCATAAGTATCAGCAGAAAAAGCAGTACGGGGGATATGCCGAATGTTTCCGTATTTTTTCTTGATGATGTTCTTTTTCTTTGAGCCATTTTTACGCTCCTTTCCTATTAGAAGATAGAGTTTATAAATTAGCCTGACAGTTTCGTAATATCAGCCAAGCATTGCAGAAGCAACCGCCCAAATGCCGAGCCAAAGCTGTATGCTGAAAATAATTTTTACTGCAATCTCATATTCATAGCTTGGGTTGAACAGTAAGCCTATGACCGCTCCCAAACCGCCGAAAGGCAATGACAGAATTACTCCCGCAGCAGGCTTGTCCTTTAAAAATGCAATCATTGCGGCTATGTTAAATATTAACACAAAAATTCCTGCATAATATAACGCTATAGCCCCAAAGAAAAATAAATTAGCACCTAATGCCGCAAATTCCGGACATAAAACGCTTAAAAGAATTGCTGCAATGCCGAATATTGCCACTATAAATGAGGGGTGCTTTTCAATAAAATCCATTTCTGACCTCCAAATCAAAGCATACTGTAATACCCTGTTAAAAACAGGATCCCCACCATTATCGGATAAATTATCGCTATGTACAGCCATATGTTAAAAATAACGTTTATTGAGGTTCTTTTCTCGTAGTCCTTATTTTTTGTATGTACTGCGGCAAATCCTCCGATAAAGCCGCCCAAAGCTGCAAATATCACGCCCTTGCGTTCGTCAACATTATCGTCAACAAAACGGTAGGCAAGCCAGTTCATAAAAAAGAGCAGCGGTACGGAAATCCACCAGCAATAAAGTGCGCCCACCAAAGCCAAAAAAGCTACAGGACATAATAATTCGGTAAACAGAAAAGCTGCCGTCAATCCCGCCATAAATATATTTAAAACAATATATTTGAATATACCGGTCGATTTTGACATACTATCCCCTCCGTCTTTTCACGCTTCCGCGAACGTTCCCTCCGTTTTTATTATGTCTGTTTCCACTCTTTTGGGACTGCTTGTTTTTCTCACGCTCCCGCTGTTCCGCAAGGTACTTAGCGTCGGGCTTAACAAGACATTCCTTGCCGTTTCCTATCAGGTCGGTACGGTGAGCTTTCTGCAAAGCCTCAATGACCCTGCGCTGATTGTCGGGACGGAAATACTGCAACAGCGCCCTCTGCATACCCTTTTCCTCGGCGGTTCGGGGGACGTACACTTTCTCCATTGTGTAGGGGTCAAGCCCCGTGTAAAACATACAGGTGGAAATTGTTCCGGGGGTGGGGTAAAAATCCTGCACCTGCTCGGGACGGATACGCAGGCTTTTCAGAAACAGCGCAAGCTCCACCGCCTCTTTAAGCGTACTGCCCGGGTGTGAGGACATCAGGTACGGCACAAGGTACTGCTCCTTGCCCACCTGCCCCGTTATCTTGTAGAATTTATCCTGAAATTTTTTGTACGCCTCGATATGGGGCTTTCCCATTTTATCAAGAACAACCGCCGAACAATGTTCGGGAGCGACCTTTAACTGTCCGCTGACATGGTGCTCGATAAGCTCCCGCATGAACTCGTCGTCCCTGTCCTCGATAAGATAATCGTAACGTATGCCGCTGCGTATGAAAACCTTTTTCACCTTTGGAACGGCACGAATTTTCCGCAGTAATTCAAGGTACTCTTTATGGTCTACCTCCAACGCCTTGCAGGGTTCGGGAGCAAGACATTTTTTTCCTTTGCACAAGCCATGCTCCAGCTGCTTGTGACAGCTTGGCGCACGGAAGTTTGCGGTAGGTCCTCCCACGTCGTGAATGTACCCTTTGAAATTCGGCAAAGTGGTAAGCAGACGTGCTTCCGCAAGAATACTTTCCTCGCTGCGGACAGCGATTTTCCGTCCCTGATGAAGCGCTATTGAACAGAAATTGCAGTTCCCGAAGCAGCCACGATTGTGTGTTATGGAAAACTCCACCTCTTTTATTCCGAGGACGCCGCCCTCTTTCTCGTAAATCGGGTGGTAAGTCCGCATATAGGGCAGTGCGTAAACCTTGTCCAGTTCCTCGGTAGTGAGGACAGGGGACGGCGGCAATTGCACAAGCATAAATTTTTCCTGCCGCTGAATAATAGTCCTGCCGTAAATCTCGTCCTGCCAGTCGTACTGCTGACGGCAAGCCTTTGCATAGGACTTTTTGTCCTCACGGCACAATTTCAGCGAGGGACACTCAACTGCCCCGTATGGGGTATCCTCGGGCTTACAAAGATAAGCCGTACCACGAATATCTGTGAGATTTTTCACGTCCTCGCCCTTTGCAAGACGCGTGCATATCTCGGCGATCTGGTGTTCACCCATGCCGTACATAAGAATATCCGCGCCGCTTTCCTCCAAGATAGAGGGACGTACAGCGTCGTCCCAGTAATCATAGTGGGCAAACCGCCTCAGAGAAGCCTCCAAGCCGCCTATACCGATTGTAATATCTCCGAACGCTTCCCGAATTTTTTTACAGTAAACAGTGACTGCACGGTCGGGACGTTTCCCTGCCATTCCCCCCGCGGTGTAAGCGTCGTCGGAACGCTTTTTCTTTGCGGAGGTGTAGTGAGCTACCATGCTGTCGATATTTCCCGACGTTACCATAAAGCCGAAGCGGGGTCTGCCGAGACGCATAAAATCCCGCGTACTGTGCCAGTCGGGCTGCGCGATTATACCCACGGTATAACCAAGACTTTCAATTACCCGTGAAATTATAGCAATGCCGAAGCTGGGGTGGTCGACGTAGCTGTCCCCCGTCACGCAGATGAAGTCAAGCTGTTCGATACCCTGTTCAAGCAGTTCCTGTTTTGAGATCGGTAAAAACGGCATAGGTAAGTCTCCTTAAAAATATACAAATAACCAATTAATAATATACCAAAGAATGGTAGCTCCTGTTGGTATATGGCAAACAAATAAAATAATTGCAGAAATTATATTTTCAGCAAAATTGTATTTTCCCTGCTGTTTTCTGGTTTTTATATACAAAATCAAATTAGGCAGAACTATTATTAAAAATGAAAATAAGATAAGGTAATAGTTTATTATCTCCCCGGGAAAATCATAATCGAGAAGCTGCGGTATCCCAATAAGAACAATGCTTGCCGCAATGCTTACTGAATGATTTGCTATAACTAAAGGTTTCAAAGGCATACCCAAATTTAGGCTTGCTGTAATAAACATTATCAAAAACATGAACAGTAAGAACAGCCCTAAATTATTGCAAATGAAATATAATAATACAACCATTGCATAACCGACAGCCTCAACAAAAAAAGCACAAATAACAAAAGCGATAAACAAAGTAACAATGGTAGCCGCCAGCAAGTGATAGTACTTTTTCATAAAATCAGATATTTTCGTCATTTTCAATATCCTCATTTTCGTCAATTCTGTCTTGATTTATAAGCTTCCTCTGCGCCCACATCTCCCTCGTAACAAGCACGGAGCGGGGCTTTGAACCCTCGTATGGACCAACCACGCCAAGCTCTTCAAGCTCGTCCATAACACGAGCCGCACGGGCGTAGCCCAGTTTAAGCTTCCTTTGCAGATAGGAAACGGAAGCTTGTCCCGCGTCGATAAGAACTTCCACCGCTTGGTCGATAATGTCGCCGTCCCCCGCAGGAGCTGAACCGCTGTCCCCGCTTGGCTTCTCGCCTTTGGGAACAGGCATATTTTTCTCAATTTCTTCAATAATTTCGTTGGAATACTCTACTGTTCCGCCGCTCTTGATGAATTCCACAACAGCCTCCACTTCCTTTGTGGAAGCGAAACAGCCCTGAATTCTCACAGGCTTTGGAATTCCCTGCGGATAGTACAGCATATCGCCGTGACCCAAAAGCTTCTCTGCGCCTGCCGTGTCTATAATAGTACGGCTGTCCACCTGGGACGAAACCGTCAGCGCTATTCGGGACGGAATGTTAGCCTTGATAAGTCCTGTGATAACGTCAACCGTGGGACGCTGTGTTGCGATAATAAGGTGCATTCCCGCCGCACGAGCCATTTGTGCAAGTCGGCAGATGGAGTCCTCGACTTCGTTTGCGGCAGCCATCATCAGGTCGGCAAGCTCGTCTATAACAATTACGATTTTGGGAAGCGGCTCAACGCCCTCGGTTTCCGCAGCCATTTCATTGTAGCCGCCGTGGTCGCGGACGTTATAGTCCGCAAAAAGCTTGTACCGCTTCAGCATTTCCTGTACCGCCCATGACAGCGCACCTGCCGCCTTTCGGGGGTCTGTTACAACAGGGATAAGCAGGTGTGGAATACCGTCGTAAACCTTGAATTCAACCATTTTCGGGTCGATCAAAACAAGCCGCACCTCGTCGGGGGACGCGTTGTATAAAATGCTCATAATTATACTGTTAGTACAAACAGACTTACCCGAACCGGTAGTTCCCGCAATAATAAGGTGGGGCATTTTTGCAATGTCACCGATCATGATGTCGCCGTCGATATTTTTGCCCACAACAAAGCTAAGCTTGCTCTTGTTCGCGGCAAACTCGGGACTTTCTATCATTTCACGAATTGTAACAATGTCCTTTACGCGGTTAGGAACTTCCACGCCAACCGCCGCCTTGCCGGGGATAGGCGCTTCAATACGGACGCCCGCCGCCGCAAGGTTAAGAGCGATGTCGTCGGAAAGTCCCGTAATCTTGGAAATTTTAACGCCCGCGCTTGGCTGTAATTCGTATCTTGTAACGGTAGGACCTCTGTGAATGTCAACGATTCGTGTCTGAACGCCAAAGCTTTTCAGAGTGTCCACAAGGGTGTCGGCGTTGGTTTTCATTTCCGCCTCGGCTTCCGCGGCGTTAAGACTGTTGTCAACGTTTTTCAGAAGCGATATGGGCGGGAACTGGTACACCGCTATCTCCGAACCCTGCTCGGCGATCTCGTGCTGAATGTCCGCCGCCGTCAGAGCCTCGGGCATATCAAGCTCGTCCTCGGTCTGTATCTTATTTGAAGCAAGCGTGGACTGCTTCTTCGGCGGCTGAGCGGCAGGCTTCGCCGCAGGAGCGGGAGCTAAAGCAGGCTTTTTCTTTTCGGGAACGGCAGCCGCCTTTTTGATTATGTCCTCCAGATCGCTTGAAGCGGACTTGATCTTCTCCGTGGCTTCCACCCCCGCGGCAGCCGACACGGGCGCGGGAGCGGCAACAGGATGCTGAGGCAAAGTCTGCATGAACTTTTCTTCCTCGGTAAGCTCCTTTTGGGGCTCGTCCGGTTCAAAGGGCAGCTCCTCCTTGGGGACGATTTTCTTTCCTGCGGGCATGGGTATGTCCACATTGAAATTCTTGGCTTTTTCCTTGACTATCTCTGTGGGTACGTCGCTGTTGGGTACTCCGCTTGCGGAAGCGTTTTTTGCCGCAGCCTTGGCGTTTTTGCGTTCCGCGGCGGTTTTCTTTGCTCCCGGAGGGGGAACGAAATCGCTGTCCTCTTCGGGGATATACTCGCCTCTTGCGGCGTTTGCGGCGGAGATACCCCTCTTTATCATCTTCACCACGTCAAGAATGGTCTTGTTTGCAAGTATCATTATAAACACGAAAATAAGCAGGAGTATAATAATAGTCGCCCCTGCCTTTTTAAACAGCATGAGAAGCGGTACTCCGAGAAAAACGCTCATGACCCCGCCGCCCCGAAGCTGTTTTCCCTCGGCGTAAAGGGCTGGGATTATCTCCTCAAAAAGATTGCCCTCGGGCAGAGCCGTGCCCGAAATTATCCGCGCGAAAGCCGACAGCAGCAGTATCATGATAAAGCACTGGATAACCCGTCCCTGAACCGTCTGGCGGGATTTGTCCATCGCTATCATAACCGAAACGTATATCAGAACTGCGGGTACGACAAACGCCGTCCACCCGAACATTCCCAGAAAAATATTATGTATGCTGTTCCATGCGGACTCACCCTTTATCAGCGCAAAAGCCAGTATCAGCGCCCCCAGCGCGAACAGCATTGCTGACCAGAATACTCTGTCGCCGTTTTCCTGTTCGGCTTGCTTTGTCTGCTTCGATCTCGATGACGCGGTCGTTTTTCTTTCAGCCACTTTTTCTTCCTCCCGATTTTCCGTAAGGGCTATACCCCTTTTTCCTTTAATTTATTCTACTTAATGTATTATTTGTGATTATTTTCCTATCAGTATTCTTACTCCGCCAATCTTCTCGTACAGTCCCAGACCGATAACGACGATACCAAGGACAAGGGTGTACCATGCGAAAACGTGGAACTTATCATTTGTCACAAGCATTTTTATAAGACGTATCGCGAAGTATCCCGCAACAGCCGACACCACAAAGCCGACTAAAAGCGGTACTAAATTTGCTGACAGCTCCGCGGCGGAAGCTTCTCCAAGCTTGACCACCGCTCCCGCAAGAATTACGGGAATACCTAAAATAAAGCTGTACTCAACCGCGTCCTCACGCTTCATTCCCGTGAAAAGGGCGGCGGAAATAGTCGAGCCCGAACGGGAAATTCCCGGGACGAGAGCGATTCCCTGAAACACACCGATAGTCAGCGCGGCGGGGACGGTGGTCTCTCCCGCAGTTTTTTTAGCCGCATAGTGCGCGCCGCCGTCTCGTCTGCACTTTCCGCTAAGGAACAGCAGCGCGGAGGTGTAGAGAAAAGCAATTCCCTCAATGATGATATCCGAGTCGGAGGAAAGCCGCTCAAAGAAATCCTTGAATATGTAAAAAACGAAAAGGGGCAGTATGGAAACTATTATCATCATTATCATTCTGCGCTCGGGATTCATGGTTTTCCACTTGAATTTGCCCGTGAAGATGTCCCCAAGCATACGGAACGCTTCGACTATAAGCTTTTTTATCTTGTCCCAGAATGCAATGAAAACCGCCGCAAGCGTTCCAAGGTGGAACACTATCGTCATTGTGACCGCGCTCTCGCCGTCAAGACCGGTAAAGTGCTGAAACAGCGAGAGGTGTCCCGAACTTGACACAGGCAGGAACTCGGTAAGTCCCTGCAAAATTCCCTGCAAAATCGCTTCAATAATACTCATTGTAATAAACCTCATTTGTTTTATATTTTGTATATCTGCTGTCAAGATCCGTACCGCCCAAAAAGTCCCGCAGATCGGTTGACAGAACCGCTTCGGGCAAAGGCGCGGTATTGTCTGCGGAAAGCTCCCTGTTCTGGGCGTACAGTACATCATATTCTCCGATAACCGTGTAAAGTACCATAGCTACTCCTCCGTATCGTCATCGGGGTAACGCTTTTCGCCCGTTTCGATAAGCTCGTACAAAGCCTCGATAGCGTCGGAAAGTCCGCCCAAGGAGTCGATAAGACCCTCCTTGACCGCGGTCTCGCCGTCAATGACCGTACCCATATCCATTGTAAGCTCCCCCGTATTCATCATCAGCTCGCGGAAGCGTTCGGGAGAAATGCCGCTGTTCCGCGTAACAAAGCTGATTATCCTCTCCTGCATTTTGTCAAAGTAGGAAAGTGTCTGGGGTACGCCTAATATCGTCCCGCTCATGCGGACGGGGTGTATGGTCATAGTTGCGCTGGGTACGATAAATGACTTTTTCGCGGACACTGCAAGGGGTACGCCGATAGAATGTCCCCCGCCAAGAACGATTGACACCGTGGGAGTTTTCATTCCCGCGATAAGCTCGGCGATTGCAAGACCCGCTTCAACGTCGCCGCCCACCGTGTTCAGGATTATGACAAGTCCCTCGATTGAGCGGTCCTGCTCTATCGCAACGAGAGCGGGCATGATATGCTCGTACTTAGTGGTCTTGTTTTGGGGCGGGAGGATATAGTGTCCCTCCACCTGACCTATCACTGTCAGACAGTGGATAAGGTGCTTTGCGTTCTGGGAGACCACCTCGCCGTTTTTTTCGATAAGCTCGGCTTGGTCGAGCTGCTCCTCGGTCAGGGTCTGATTTTCATTGTCGCCGTTATTTTCGTTATTTCCGCCGTTTTCGCTGTTATTCCGCATAATAGTGACCGTTCCTTTACTTATTTTCTAAGTATTTTGCGCAAGGTTGGTACAATTATGCATATATGAAATATTATAACTCATTTCCTGCAAAATGTCAAACGTTCGCGGGACAAAAAAACGTCCGCACACCGTTGTTTTCGGTATGCGGACGTTCAGGCTCGGAGTTATCGTCAGAAAAGATTTTTTACGATAGCCTTGTAAGTCTTTTCGTCAATTTCAAGCAGACTTTTCTTTCCGTTTTTCCAGTGCAGAGCAACCGAGTACGCGCCCTTTTTCTTTGCGGTAAGAGCGGCTAACATTCCCCACGGACCGAGAACTATTCTTCCCGCAACGCCTCTCAGCAAGCCGCTTGCAAGGGAAACGCTCTTTTCCTCCGACAGCACCTCGTAGCTTTCGACAGTCCATTTTGCAACGGCTTCCGAGCCGATAAGCACGAGACCGTTTCCCGTGCGGACGCTTTCGCCCTCAAGATATCCCGCCAAAACTTTGTTTCCGAACATTCCGACACAACCTTTCCGTTGGATTTTATAGATATATTATACATCATATAATATCATATGTCAATAGGTAAATAAAAATTTTTTGATGTTCACAAAACGTCTAAGCGCAACAGGCGGTGAAGCCGACTACATCAGCCGAACCGGCTATATAACTTTTTTACTTTTAGGAAAACTATTGACAATCACCCAAAACGCCGATATACTTTAAAGTACGCAAACAGATGATATCCGAGGAGAACGCTATGACTAAAAACACACCCGTCCGTCAGCTTAAAGGAGTCGGAGAAAAACGCGCTGAGCTTTACTCAAAAATAGGTATAAACACCGTCGGAGACCTGATATCCCACTTTCCAAGACGCTACACGGACTACTCCGAGCCGATAGCGGCGGAGCTTGCCCAGATAGGCGAGCACGCCGTCATAAGGGCTATGGTGGTGAAAAAAAATCCCGCCGCCCGTATCCGTCAAGGACTTGTGCTGTACAAAATTTTTGCCGAGGACGACGACGGCACGCGCATTACTATTGTATACTATAACAATCGCTTTGCTCCCGACGCTCTTCACGAGGGGGAGGAATACCTTTTCAGCGGAAAGGTGTCCGGCAATTTAACCCGCAAGGAAATGAATTCCCCTACCGTTCTGAAAGCGGACGAGAAAAATCTGCTCCGTCCTGTTTATCCACTCACCGAGGGACTTACCGCCGCAATGGTCACCACCAATATTACCGAGATTCTCGACCATGCGGGGGACGATTTTTTTGCGGACTCCCTGCCCGACGGTCTCAGGCTGGAGTATTCGCTGTCCACCCTTGAATACGCGCTGAAAAACATACACTTTCCCAAGGATTCTCACGCCGCAGAGGTAGCGCGCCGCCGTCTTGCTTTCGACGAGCTGCTCCGTATGCAGCTGGGAATGATACTGATAAAAAACCGCACCCGCGCCGAGAGCAGCTGTAAAATGTCACCCCGCCCGGAGGACATGGAGGCTTTCCGCAAGTCCCTGCCCTTTGAAATGACAAATGCCCAGAAGCGCGCTGTCACGGACATTATCGCAGATATGCAGGGAGCGTCCCCCATGAACAGGCTTTTGCAGGGAGACGTTGGTTCGGGCAAGACCGCTGTAGCTGCCGCGGCGGCTTTGTTCGCGGCTAAAAACGGCTTCCAGACCGCGCTTATGGCTCCTACGGAAATACTTGCGGCGCAGCATTTCAGAACCCTTTCGGAAATGCTCGAACCGTTAGGGATATCCGTGTGCCGCGTTATGGGCTCAATGACGAAAAAGCAGCGGACGGAGACTGCCGAAAAAATTGCGTCGGGAGACTGTATGGTCGCCGTGGGAACTCACGCGCTTATTTCGGGCAGCACCGAGTTCAGAAACCTCGGTCTTGTCATCACCGACGAACAGCACCGTTTTGGTGTGGGACAGCGTTCCGCTCTTGCGGAAAAGGGAGTGAATCCACACAAGCTGGTAATGTCCGCAACGCCGATACCCCGAACGCTTGCGCTGATAATTTACGGCGATCTGGATATCTCCGTGCTGAACGAGTTACCTAAAGGCAGGCAGAAAACAGAGACCTACGCCGTTACCGCAAAGCTTCGGGAACGTGCGCTGGGCTTTGTGAAAAAACAGCTCGACGATGGGGGACAGGCATATATCGTCTGCCCGATGATAGAGGAAAACGAAAACGAGCTTGCGGCGGCAAAGGGCTACGCGGAGGGGCTGAAAAAGACCGTCCTTGCGGAGTACCGCGCGGGATTGCTCCACGGAAAAATGTCCGCCGCGGAAAAGGACAAGGTAATGTCCGCTTTCAAGGATCACGAGCTTGATATTCTTGTGGCAACAACGGTGGTTGAGGTTGGCGTGGACGTCCCGAACGCAAATATTATAGTTATCGAAAATGCGGACAGATTCGGACTTTCCCAGCTCCACCAGCTTCGCGGACGTGTGGGCAGAGGCAAGAGCAAAAGCTACTGCGTTCTGATCGCGGGAAACGTTACCGACGAGTCCAGACAGCGGCTTGAGATAATGACGAAAACCTCCGACGGATTCGAGATATCGGAGTACGACCTGAAAATGCGGGGCGCGGGAGACTTCTTCGGAAACCGTCAGCACGGTCTGCCGGACCTGAAGCTTGCGGATATCGCCGCGGACAGGGAGCTTCTTGCGGACTGTCAGAGAGCGGCAAAGGAGCTGCTTGGGGAAAGTCCCGACCTTGGGAAATATCCCGTCTTAAAAGCGGAGGTGGAGGAGCTTTTTTCCCGCAACGACAATGCGGCGGAGGCTCTCTGAAATCAAGAGGACAGAGCGGTACACCGTGTTTGTCCTCTTCTTATTTTGCGGACTTGACAATACTCCGAAAAATCTTTCAAAAAATTTTTAACAAATATATTGTACTTTTTATATCGGATATATTTCTACTGTTATATTTCATGTGTAATAATTATTTTGAATTGCTTTTTTAAATGTCAGCAAAACGAAGATAAAAGCCGTGGGAATTAATATATAGGATAACAGATGTTATATATTCCTGCAATTTTAACCAAAAGCGCATAAGCCTGTAAATTGCCGCCGAATTTTAACTTTTGCCGAATTGTCGGTCATGCGCATTGACATTTGTTTTGGGTTATAGTATAATTAATAAAGTATTTTTAATGTGCGGTTTGCAAATAAATAAGGCATAATAAATTATATCTTCAACATTTCCGAAAGGCAGGATTTATATGAAAGACGGATTTATAAGGGTTGCCGCGGCGACTCCCGATATAAAGGTCGCGGACTGCGACTACAACGCGGACAGGATAATCGAGCTTATCAAGCAGGCTGCGGCAGAGGACGCTTCTATCGTTGTTTTCCCCGAGCTTTGCATTACGGGCTATACCTGCGGCGACTTGTTCCTGCAAAAGGTCTTGCTGGACGGCGCAAAAAAGGCTCTTGTAAAAATTGCAAAGGAGACTGCGGACTGCGATCTGCTTGCTTTTGTGGGACTTCCATTTGAGGTGGACGGAAAGCTTTACAACTGCGCCGCCGCAATAAATGATGGGAATATAATCGGATTTGTTCCGAAAAAAAATATCCCGAATTATTCGGAATTTTACGAGGCAAGGCATTTCACTCCATGGCAGGGGGGAAATATTGCCGTTAAAGATATTGACACCGATGACGATGATGAGAGATACAGGTCGTACACCTGCTTCGGGGATATGCTTTTTTGGTGTGATGAGATACCAGAGCTTGTTATCGGCGTTGAAATTTGTGAGGACTTATGGGTACCCGAACCTCCGTCGGGCGGACTTGCGTCGGCGGGCGCGACGGTCATATGCAATCTTTCCGCTTCGGACGAAATAATCGGCAAGGGCGACTATCGGGCACAGCTTGTAAAAAGTCAGTCCGCAAGGCTTGTATGCGGCTACATTTATGCGGACGCGGGAATGGGTGAGTCCACACAAGACCTGATTTTCAGCGGACATAATCTTATTGCCGAAAACGGCGCTATAGTCGGGGAGAGCAGAAAGTTCACCACAGGTCTGACTTTTGGAGAGATAGATCTGTACCGTCTTATTGCCGAGCGGAGACGTATGAACACCTTTGATACGGAAAGCTCTAATTCTTTGAAGAGAAACGGTTACGATTCCTGCGAATTTTCAATTACCCCGAAAAATCTCGAACTGAAACGCCGTTTCCCGCCAATGCCGTTTGTGCCGACGGACAGGGACGACCTTAACAGCCGCTGTGAGGAGATACTCACAATGCAGGCGACTGGACTTGCAACACGCCTTAGGCATATCGGCTGCAAGACCGCAGTTATCGGGCTTTCGGGAGGACTGGACAGCACTCTCGCGCTGATAGTTGCCGTCCACGCATTTGATATGCTTGGACTTGACCGCAAGGGGATACTGACCGTTACAATGCCCTGCTTCGGCACGACAAACCGTACCAAAAGCAACGCCCTCAGTCTCGCTGAAGCGTACGGTGTCGAGCTGAAAGAGGTAAACATAACCGACGCGGTACGTCAGCATTTTGCCGATATCGGACAGAGCGAAAGCGTTACCGACGTGACCTTTGAAAACGGTCAGGCGCGGGAGCGCACGCAGGTGCTTATGGATATTGCCAACCAAAAGGGCGGCATTGTTATCGGTACGGGAGATCTGTCCGAGCTTGCGCTTGGGTGGGCGACCTATAACGGCGACCATATGTCAATGTACGGTGTAAACGCGTCCGTGCCGAAAACGCTGGTGCGGCATTTGGTTGCATATGAAAGCAGGAATACCGACAACAAGCGGCTTTCCGAGGTTCTGGACGACGTTCTCGCAACGCCCGTTTCCCCCGAGCTTCTGCCTCCGACAGGGGGGGAGATATCCCAGAAAACTGAGGATATTGTTGGTCCCTATGAGCTGCACGACTTTTTCCTGTACTATATGGTGCGGTGCGGCTTCCCGCCGAAAAAAATTCTGCGGATAGCAGAGCAGTCCTTTGCGGGACGGTTCGACAGGGACACCATTAAAAAATGGCTGACGGTGTTCCTGAAAAGATTTTTCTCACAGCAGTTCAAACGCTCCTGCCTGCCCGACGGACCAAAAGTGGGCAGCGTGACAC